>NZ_CP041360.1:2505000-2818125 GCF_006965485.1 Spirosoma sp. KCTC 42546 | reverse complement strand
AGCCAGAACAAGTACCAGATGGAAGCCGATTCGATGAAGGTTTTGCTCAAAAGTAATCGGATTCACACCATGTTTTTGAAAACAAAATCGTTCGTTATCTCGCTCGATACGCTAAAAAATTTCAACCAGATAAAAGGGCGTACAATCACGGCATATTTCGCCACAAAACTTGTCAATCCAGATACGCTTTCAGAGGACCAGCCTAGGGCTAAGTCTGACAAAAAGCTATCTTCTGCAGTCAATAACATCAAAAATGCAACGGCTTCTGCAACGAATACCCTACCTAAAGGCGTAACAGAAAAAAGAACTGGCTCAACAGGTTCTGATACTGTACGGCTTCAGGAGAGAACAACGCTTGATCGGGTACTTGTTGATGGCAATGGGCAAAGTATTTATTACGCTCTCAACGAAAAAAATAAAATGATTGGCCTGAATCATGTTGAATGTAGCCGGATGAATATCGAATTTAACGACAACAAAGTTGGCCGAATTCGATTTTATGGACATCCAGATTCGCAACTTATTCCGCCTAAAGAAATAACTGGCGAAACGCAGGAACTCGACGGTTTTCGGTGGCGCGATGCAGAAAAACCAACAAAGGGTCAGGTTTTATGGCTCGAAACGCCACCGGCCGAGAAGCCTGCGGTGAAAAAACCATTAAAAATTAAGAGCCAAAACAAACCTTTGGCTCAAAAATTGGTTCGAAAAGGTAATAATTGAGACTTTTAACAATTTTTTAGACAATAGACAGTTGACTTTGTCTTTTAAGCTGAATAGGTTTGTGGTGAATAGGTGTGTACCTGAAGTGGACTTACATGAAACAAATTATACTTATTGGTGTATTGACGGGCTTGCTAACGGCAACTATCCCGCTCAGAGCGCAGGTCGCTCTTCGGGATACGGATGGCCAGAAAGGAAGCCGACTCGAATTGGGCCGAACGTCATCGCCACAAAAAACCAGCGCATCACGAATACCGACTCAGCGGTTTTCGATCATGCCTAATCCGACCTTATCAGGACTCGATCGGTCGATAACGCTCAATAAAAATTCAGCTATTAACGAACACTATCGGTCGTTGTTGCTACCTCATGCGAGTGGCAAAGCAGCGGCTCGGACCTCAGCAGCAGAGACATCATCTCCAGCCAGCGAAATCCGGCAATCACCTTCTCAGGAAGGCAAGAGCGATAACCGTTTGTTTGCTAACGATAAACTCTGGATTTCGAACGCTTACCCCAATCCTGCCGACGATGTGGCAGAGCTGGATTATCAGTTTACAGGTGCAGTGACCGAAGCCAAACTAGTTTTGCTGAATGTACTGGGCACACCTGTACCGGGTTATGAGCAAATAGATCTTGAGCGAAATGATCGTAAAGTTCGAATCGTTACCCGGCCATTAGATACTGGTTATTATTTGTATCAACTAACCGTTGATGGAAAGAAAGTAGCGACTAAACGCCTACTTGTTCGCCATCAGTAGTAGCGGATACAATTTGTTAAAATAGTTTAAACAGTGTTAATTGCTGGCTCTTTTCGGCACTATCACAGGCTGCGTCGTCGTTAAAACGGTGTAGCCTGTATTTTTTTTGTATCTTTGCAAGCATATGCAACAACGTCATATTGGTAAGATTCTGCTGGGAATTGGAGTAGTGTTTTTACTGGGTTCGTGTAGCCCTTTCTCGAAATTGCAGAAAAGCGGCAACGATGATGCTAAGTACAAAGGGGCCCTCGAGTATTACAAAAAAGGAGATTGGTATCGGGCAGGTCTGCTGTTCGAAGAACTTATTCCTGTACTGAAAGGTAGTAACGAATCGGAGCTAGCACAGTTCTATTATGCCTATACGCAGTATCAGCAGGGCCAGTATCTGCTGAGTGCTACTTTATTTAAGAAATTCTACGAGACCTTTGCCCGGTCAGATTATGCGCAGGAGGCCATGTATATGTATGCCTACTCACTGTATAGAGATACGCCCTCCTTCAATCTTGATCAGTCGAATACTTTAACGGCTACTTCGGCATTACAGGATTTCATCAATGCTTATCCAGACAGTAAGTATCGCGATGATGCGACGAAACAGATTCTGGATCTGCGCGGAAAGTTAGAGCGGAAAGCATATGAAAAAGCTAAGCTTTACTACAAAACCAGCGGCTTTAATATTGCCTCGTACAAATCGTCGGTCATTGCGATCAACAATTTTCAGCGAGAATTTCCTGATTCTGAATATAATGAAGAACTAGCGTTCCTAAAAGTAGATGCCGAGTTTAGTCTGGCGCAAAACAGTCTGGAAACCAAGCAAAAGGAACGTTATCAGGAAGCGATAAGTTATCATCAGGCGTTTATTGATAAGTATCCTAATAGCAAGTTTCTGAAGCAGTCGGAGAAGATGTACGAAACCAGTCAAAAAGAAATCGAACGTCTGGACAAACTGGAGCAGGAACGCGAAAAGGAAAGAGAAAAACTTAAGAATCCCCCGGCCAAAGTAACGGCAGCAAACTGAATTACGAATTACGAGGTTCGAGGTTTGACTTTAGTCGGCCTTTAAATCGTAATTCGGAAGTCGTAAATCGTAAATCAATACATGGCAACAAATCAATCAATTATCACCCGTAATAACGATAAGATTGCGGCTCAAACCGGCAACCTGTACGAATCGGTCTCGATCATTTCTAAACGTGCCCGGCAGATTGCAACCAAAAATAAAGAAGAATTAAGCAACAAACTCTCTGAGTTCGTTTCGGCAGTCGATAACCTCGAAGAAGTGTTCGAAAACCGCGAGCAAATCGAAATTTCGAAGTTCTATGAGCGTATGCCGAAGCCAACTTCTATTGCAACGGATGAGTTTCTGGAAGGAAAAGTTTACTGGCGCTATAACGACGAGACCCAGCCTTAAGGTCGGTCCTCTTCTTACTTTTATGACCGCACGGTAAATTCGCCGTGCGGTTTTTGGTGTTAAAACAAATCCATAGATGTCAGTTCATTAAGGCCTATACTTGTTTTAACCAGCCTTTACTGACACTTATAGATTAATAGATTACCTAAATTCATGTCAGTAACGGGTAAGAGAATTCTTCTGGGTGTAACGGGCAGCATTTCAGCTTATAAATCAGCCCTTTTGGTTCGGCTGTTGGTGAAAGCTGGAGCCGATGTGCAGGTGGTCATGACTCAGGCAGCCAAGGAATTTATTACACCATTAACCCTAGCCACGTTATCGAAGCGGCCTGTACTATCGGCATTTGTTAACACTGAATCCGGGCAACCAGGTGATGGGAGCTGGAATAATCATGTAGAGTTGTGTTTATGGGCAGATGCCATCGTCGTTGCTCCCGCATCTGCCCATACACTAGCTCGTTGCGCTACTGGTTTATGCAATGACCTGTTGTCGGCAATATATCTGTCAGCCCGATGTCCGGTATTTTTCTCTCCAGCCATGGATGTCGATATGTACCATCACCCCACAACCATTGAAAACCTACGCCGACTTGAATCATTTGGCAACCACATTATCCAGGCTGAGCATGGTGAGTTAGCCAGTGGTTTAATTGGGGAAGGTCGATTAGCCGAACCAGAAACGATTCTTCAGGTGCTGGATGAGTTTTGGGCAGATAGGCAAGGGGCAAGGCGTTCGGAGCAGAGTGTATTTGCGGGGAAGCGCGTACTGATAACGGCGGGGCCAACGCAGGAGCCGATTGACCCTGTGCGTTATATCAGCAACCATTCAACGGGAAAAATGGGGTATGCAATTGCCAAAGCCTTACATAAGGCCGGCGCAACCGTTACCTTAGTTAGTGGCCCAACGACACTCCCCCTCCCCGCCCCTGCCATCCAGCGCATTCAGGTGCGTTCGGCTCAGGAAATGTTTGTAGCTACACAAGCGGCTTTTTCTGAAGCTGATATTGTTGTGTTGAGCGCAGCCGTTGCCGATTACACACCCGCTCACCCTGCCGATCGGAAGATTAAGAAAAAAGAAGCCGTATTTTCTCTCGAACTCACCAAAACCACCGACATTGCAGCCACACTTGGAAGCCAGAAACGACCGGGCCAATTGATGATGGGCTTTGCTCTCGAAACAGATAATGAAGTTGAAAATGCATTAAAGAAACTTCATGCCAAGAATTTAGACTGGATTGTATTAAATTCACTACGCGATGAAGGGGCCGGTTTCGGGCACGATACGAATAAGATTACCGTTATTGACAAAGATGGGCAAACGCACGAATTTGCACTAAAACCAAAGGATGAAGTAGCCCAGGATTTAGTGAATCTGATCGGTGAAAAACTAAGGTCTTTGTGAATCTGCTGTTTTTACCCGGCTTTTGCCATTTAGATCATTCTCTGTGAAAACCAACTTGGAAACGCCACAGAGTTACTACCTATGAAAGCGATACTTTTAGTCATTTTAAGCTGCTTTGTCGGCGTTGCCCAAGCACAGGAGTTAAATTGTCAGGTGACGATTAACTCCGACCAATTGTTTGCCCAGCAGAAAACTGATTTTTCCTACGTAAGCCAGTTGAAGGGTATCATCACTGAGTTTATGAATAACCGACGCTGGAGTAATGATCAATTTGCGGTTAACGAGCGAATTAACTGCTCGCTAAATATCAACTTGGTGAAATCAATTTCGCAGGGGGTATTTGAAGCAACCGCACAGGTTGTTGTAACCCGGCCTGTGTATGGCACTAATTACGAAACGACCATCTTCAGTTATGTAGATCGGGCTTTTAACTTTGTTTATCTCCCAACAACACCGGTTTACTTTCGGGAAAATCAGTTTTCAGATGATCTAACGTCTCTATTAGCGTTCTACGCCAACGTGATCCTGGCTGTCGATTACGACACATTCAGTAAAGAAGGGGGTAGCCAGTTTGTACAACGAGCCTATACAATCACCAACCTGGCTCAGCAAGGATCAGGCAACGGAGCCTGGCAAGCCGGGGGCGATCGTCGTAACCGGTACTGGCTTGTTGAGAATTTACAAAATCAGCAACTGATCCCGTTTCGCGATGGGCTCTATACCTACCATCGCTTAGGGTTAGATGTTTTTGCGGCCAACCCTGTGCAGGTTCGCAAACAAACGCTCGATTTACTCACAACAATTCGTACAATTGGTTTACAGCTTCCTAATTCGGTTTTAATCAATTCGTTTTTTGACGCCAAATCGCAGGAACTCTATAATATTCTCTTTGAGGGAACACCGGCCGAACGCCAAAAAGCCTTTGATTTACTTTCCTATCTGGATCCGGCAAAAACCGAAAATTACCGAAAATTAATCCAGTGAGTTGTCAATAGTGGCTGGCGGTTACCCGCAAACAGTCCGTAACTTTGTACGTATACAATGTCTTCTAGACACACACTCACTTAAAAGAATACCTGCTCACTGTTAACTGTTTCTGATTTTGTTATCGCATTTACTAATAAAAAATTATGCGCTGATCGACGAACTCGAACTCATGCCCGACCGTGAGTTAAATATTATCACGGGCGAAACAGGAGCCGGGAAATCGATCATGCTAGGGGCTATTGGATTACTATTGGGTAATCGGGCCGATACACGCGTTTTATACAACCCCGAAAAGAAGTGTGTCATTGAAGGTACATTTGGGGTATCGGGTTATACGATTGAACGCATTTTAGAGGAAGAAGAATTAGATTATTCAAGTACGTGCATTGTACGCCGAGAAATCAGTGTAAGCGGCAAATCGCGGGCGTTTGTCAATGATACACCGGTCAATCTGGAAACCCTCCGCCGGGTTACAAGCCAGATGATGGACATTCATTCCCAGCATGATTCCGTTTTACTGGGCTCCAATGAATATCAACTGGAAATTGTTGACACTTACGCCCAGAATGATGCTCTTATACGCAGTTATCGATCTGATTATCAATCTTATAGAACTAAAAAAACGGCTTACGATCAGCTACAGGCAGAAGCCTCTGCTATGCGAAAAGAGTTTGATTACAACAATTTTCTGTACGAAGAACTGACTAAAGCGCAATTACAACCGGATGAACAGGAGTCACTCGAACAGGAGCTGACAATTCTCGAAAATGCCGAAGAAATTAAAGAACGGCTTCAATTAGCCTACGAATATTTAGACAATACAGAGCAATCAGTTATTGACTTTTTAAAAGGTGCGGTTAGTAATCTGGCTTATATCAGTAAGCTGTCTGACCAGTACGAGCAGTTGCAGCAACGGGCACAGAGTAGCCTGATCGAACTACGGGACTTAGCCGACGAAATCAGCTCGGAACAAGATAAGGTAGAGGTTGATGATAACCGTGTTGAAACCATACGAGAACGACTGAACCTGCTATATCAACTCCAGACAAAGCACCAAACGAAAGACGTACATGGCCTGATTGCTCTTCGAAACGAGTTAGGTCAGAAAGTAAGTAAGGTACTTAATCTGGACGATGCGCTCGGAGAAGCTAAAGCCCAGGCCGCAACTGCTTACGCACAACTTCAAACCAGTGCAGATGCTTTATCAACTTCACGAAAGGCGGTATTGCCGCTTATCGAGCAAGAAATTGGGTCTCTATTATTTGACCTTGGCATGCCAAATGCGTCATTGAAGATTCAGGCGGAAACAAGTAAACCAACACCCACAGGCGTAGATACCATTTCCTTTTTGTTCAGTGCCAATAAGGGTGTGAAGCCACAGCAGTTAAAAAATGTAGCTTCAGGTGGTGAATTCTCACGGCTGATGATGGCAATCAAATACATTCTCGCCAGCAAGCGGTCGTTACCGACAATTATTTTCGACGAAATTGACACAGGTGTATCCGGCGAAATTGCCATTAAGATGGGTAACATGATGCACGAAATGTCGCATAGTCACCAGATTATTGCGATCACGCATCTTCACCAGATAGCCGGACAAGGCACAGCACATTATTTTGTCTATAAAGATCACTCAGCCGATAAAACGGTTAGCCGGATCAAGAAACTGACACTGGATGAACGTATTAACGAAATAGCCCAGATGATAGGGGGCAAAAATCCATCGGCCAGCGCCCTTAAAAACGCCCGAGAAATTCTGAAACAACGCGTAACAGCCAAATAGATGTAGGATATATGATGTATTTTCACCTCACATACATCATATATCCTACATCATACATTCCTTCAAATTATGAATAAAACTACCCTTGCCGTATTACTTGCCATTAGTGGAGCATTCTGGTCCTGTAAATCAGGAGATGATGCGGTTAAAGATGCCGAAAATGAGGTATTTGCGCTTCATGATGAGATTATGCCCAAGGTAATGGGCGACCTTGTGAAATTAAAAAAGCAACTAAAAAAGCGCGTTACTTCGCTCGATAGCCTGAAATCAAGCGGCTCAGCAGCTGCCAGCCTGCGAGTAGATGAAGATAAGGAACAGGCAGCCCGACTGGACCAAAACCTAACGATTGCCGATAGCCTGATGACCGAGTGGATGGCTCATTATAACGGCGATACACTCGCCAAGCTCTCATCCGACGAAGCATTGAATTATCTGGCGGCACAAAAAGATTTCCTAACTGATGTCAAGAAAAAAGTTAATACCAGCCTCGAACAGACCAAACAGTTTCTGGGCAAAAAATAGCAGTTGGTTGTTTCTGGCTGAAGTAGTCTTGTTCCTATGGGGATGCAGTATGTCCGGGAATGATAAACTCCCTATTTTAGGCCAGCGTGAGGCCGTAACAAAAACCGTTAATGGTAAATCGGTTACAGATTCCGTCTACCAGTCCATCCCTGATTTTAAATTCGTCAGCCAATATGGCGATACAGTAACAGCAAAAACACTCGACCATAAAATTTACGTGGCCGACTTCTTTTTCACCAGTTGCCCTACTATCTGCCCAAAAATGAAAGTGCAGTTGAAACGGGTTTACGAGCGATTCAAGGGAAATCCCGATGTAATGCTGCTATCGCACACGATTGATCCGGTTCATGATTCGGTATCTGTGCTAAAGGAATTTGCTCAAAACCTCGGCGTAACCGGGCGGCAATGGCTATTCGTTACCGGCGACCGGGACAAAATTTACGAGCTAGGCCAGACCAGCTATATGGTGACAGCCCAGGCCGATAGCACGGCACCGGGGGGAGTTATTCACAGCGGTGCTTTTATTCTAGTTGACAAAGACAAACACATCCGGGGCATTTATGACGGCACTACCGAAGCAGGTGTCGATAAATTAATGACCGATATGGACCGGCTCCTGGCCGAGTACAAACCATGATTCAATACCCCAAAGGGTTACTACTGATTGTTACTCTTGTTAGTTTATTCTCCTGCCAAAGCGAGGAAGAGATGAAACGGGAGCGCTACATTACCGAAGGCATTCTTGTGTATAAAAACAATTGTGCTAATTGCCATCAAAGCAAAGGCGAAGGCCTTGCTGCCCTTTATCCGCCAATTGCTCATTCGGATTTCCTGAAAGACAAAAACAGGGTTATTTGCCTGATTCGGTATGGCCAGCAGGGTCCAATTGTTGTGAATGGGAAACCTTACAATCGCCCCATGCCGCCCCAGCCGCAACTGAGCGACCTCGAAGTAGCCGAGCTAGCTACCTATATTTACAATGAGTGGGGGAATGAAACAAAATTGACGGATGTGAAAACGGTTAAGCCAATTTTGGAGAAATGCGTACAATAATAGGTTATCAGTTGGCGTGTGTATTCACCCGTGCCAGCGAATTATCCCTACCTACGATTAAATCCCGGTTTGCACGTTGAAAACGCCAGTTACTTTTCGGATGGCGTATTTAGAAAAATCCTGGTTGGCATCTAACCCGATCCCATATAGTTTTTCGCCTGTAAGCTGACTTAAAATTGTCACCTGCTTGTCGGTATATACTTTTTTGGTCACCGGGTTCCAGGTCAGTTCGGGTGTGAGAAGTTTTTCCTGTTTCTGTTTATTGATGACCACTACGTGGCCCATAACTACGTATATGTCTTTAGCTTTATCGTAGCGTCCAGAATCCGAATTAATGGTTGTTACCTCCTCTCCGGTAGGTCCAAAAAAGATAATATGAACGGGGTTTGGATAACGGCGATTATCGTTGATATAGCGAAGTTGCTTAGCCGTTTCCAGCTTCACCTTCAATAAAGCAGCCTCGCTATAGAGCAATTTCACATCATTGATTTCTTCAATGGGGCCAGTATACGGCGACACTTTTTTTGCCTGTTTCGACTCACCACAAGACATTAAAAGGAATGATGAATGAAGAATGATGAATAATGAATAAAAAATCATACGCAACCAACCAGATTTACTGGAAGGCCCCTTTATTTTATCTACTATTCTACATTTTTCACTCTTCATTCTTCATTTAAAATTAGTCGATCACCGTTTTACGGAACCACCAGTCGTTCAGCGAGAAGCCCAGTGCAAACTGCACATAACGCTCCCGAATCTGATTGGCAGTCAGTACACCCCGCTGGCCAGCTACTACAGATAGGGTTACGTGATTAACTAAATAAGATCCTAGTGGTAGAGATAGCCCCAGGCTACCGTTGATATCATTTATTGCCTGGCCGCCTAGTTTATAAGGCATTTGATTGTATTGGAAGCCTGCACGGTATGTAATCAGATCACGGTAACGGTTTGAAGTAGGTTTGGGTGTATATTCTACACCAGCCGCAACATTCATAGCGTCGAACAAATTACCGGATTTATTATCTGGCGTACGATACTGACTCCACTTCTGAAATCCAACATCAACGCCAAATAAGAGTGAATTTCCCTTTTCTGCGCTTATCCCAAAATGCATCTGCTGAGGAAGCGTTGCCTGGCTATTTGAGTTAAGGCGCAAGGTATCCGGTGCGGTTAACGCCTGACCGGATAACGTTGTTTGCTGGTAAATATCCGTTTGCTGAGCCTTAATCCTCATTTTGGGATCATAGGTAGCGCCCAGATTAAGTGTCCAGGTATCGCTCAACTTAGGACGCCAGGCTGCTCCTAATTTAAAGACGACATCACTATAGTTGACCCGGCTTAATCGGGTTACAAGCAAATCGGCATTGCTCGTGACGGAGCCCTGATAGGCCCTTGAATCCGCTGAATAGGTGATATTTCCAAATAAGAATGAAGCCTCCGCACCTAAATAAATATTTTTAGTTGCTCGAATCCCGTTCGCGAACGTGGCCTTATTTAATCCTCCACGCCCGGTATAGTTATAAACACCGGTATAAGCAGTCCCCGGTACAGTTGCGTACTGCTGTGTGTTATAATTTACATAGGAGTAAGGTTTTAGACTGATGGACATATTCCAGCGCGAGTTAGCAGGAAACGCCAATGCCAGGTAAGCCAGGTTACCAGCTACGTTACTCTGATTTCGCTCCGTGTTACTTATGTTCTGAGAGAGTCCTTTTGATTGACCAATTAAACCAACTTCAAAAACCGTAAAGCGCGTCCGCCGGGCTAACAGTGCCGGGTTTTGCAGATTCAGGTAAAAAGCGTTGGCATTACTAATACCCACACCACCCATGCCCATATTGGTCACGTTGGCGGGGCTATACAACTCTCCGATGCCCAGAGACGAATAGGGTGAATTACCCAATCCCTGCGCCAATACCATCGGCGATGTCGCGGCAACAGCCAGCAAACTATGCGTTAACGTCCGGCGTATTCGCTTGTAAATTCTCAACATTATAGCGTAAAATTCGATTCAATCCAGTAAGCACCAATTCAGGCACTGCAAATATCGGGGGTTTAAGACGACTTTCAAAGGCGGAAGCATCTCCCCCACATAGTATCACCACAATACCCGGTCGTTCCCGACGATATAACTCAATAATTCCATTCAGTTCAAAGGTCAATCCATTCATTACTCCACTTTGCATGGCTGCCTGTGTATTTTTAGCCGTAAGGCCAGGCCACTCATCAGGTGCTGACACTAAAGGCAGCCGTTCGGTTTGCTCGTGCATTGCCCGAAATCGCATGCGTAATCCTGGCGAAATTAGTCCCCCCTGAAACACCGATTCACGGTCAATCAGGTCGGCAGTTACACAGGTACCCAGGTCCAGAACCAGGCAATCCTGATCCGGAAATAACGTCATAGCGCCAACTGCGGCCGCTACCCGGTCGGCCCCAAGCGTAGTAGGCGTATCATATGCCTTGCGTATAGGTACAGGCGTTTGACTATCCAACACCCAAAAGTCGCTCGCCAATCCTGTCAATCCCGTACGAATCTCCTGGGCTGGTTGACTCGTAGAAGAAACTAACACATGCTCAACTGGCCGATTTTCAAGGTCAGCCAATAGCTCAGTTGGTGAAGCATACCGATTCATTTCAACTAATACTGACTCAGCAAACCAGCCCGTTTTCAGGCTAGTGTTGCCCCAGTCAATAACCAGGCTTGTAGACGTTTTGAACCGAATTGGATGCTTATCTGTTCCTTTCATATACAAAATTGCAACGTCCAACAAGGGAACAAAATTTGTAATTCGTTTTTGTTTTAAGGATTTTTAACGGCTTTTCACCTCCATGTATTGGCCCAACTGTGTCAGTCGTTCCTATATGCCTTCACTTGCAGCTCCTTTAGCTTGTCTTTTCCTAAGTTTGATTGTAGGCTGTGCTTCTTCACGACAGAACGTAAGCGTCCATTCACTGCCAAACTACGATCCGAAGGCAGAACACCGACTAATCTTTATGGACTTCACCATTAGCCGAGATGATCCAGAAAAACCGGAAAAAGTAACCCTGATGAACGCCATCATGGGTAATGGCGAACTGAAAAACCTAGCTGAGGTAGTCCATACACCCTACCAAATCAAGTTACAACAGTACTACAACGATAAGCAACTCCCCAAAGTAGCTAGTTTTACCCATCCACTTTTCCGGTCAATCGAAATTGCAGACACGGATGGCACATTAAGTCGTAAATTAACCAGTGATCAGGAAGGTCATCTCTCGATTCGTTTTCCATATACACCTGCGCTATCGAAAATTGAGTTGTACAGTATCACTCCGGACAAGGGTACCCAGAAAATCTACACCTTGTTGTTGAAACCATGAATCGATTCTTTACACCATTTCTGGTCTGTTTTCTAGGGGTTTGTACCATCTGTCCAGCCCAAAAATTTCAGGTCGATACCCTTCAGAAAACCGGTCCACTCAACCGACGAATCAATGTTGTTCTTTTGGGCGATGGGTTCTCACAAAGTGAACTCCCTAAATTCGATCAGGAAGCCAAAAAATTCATGGCTTTTTTTTTGAGTTACTCACCTTATAATGCCTACACGAATTACTTCAACTTTTTCTCTATCCGGGTTCCATCCAAGGAAAGTGGAGCAACAAACCCCGGAACAGCGCCCGACCGCGACCCAAGCCAACCCGTTGAAACGAAAGACACCTACTTTGGCTCGTCATTTGGTACTGCTAATATCAATCGGTTAGTTGCCATCAAAAATTATCAGGCGTTTACCAACGTTATGGCAACTAACTTTCCCAGCTATGACCTCGCGGTAATGATCGTAAATTCACCCTATTATGGTGGATCAGGTGGTAATCCGGCAACGTTTACACTGAACGTGCAGGCAAATCTGATTGGTGCTCACGAAATTGGCCATATTTTTTCCTCCTTAACAGATGAATACTGGGCTGGCCTGGTTTATGCACGCGAAGCTGCTAATATGACCCGGATCAATACACCCTCATCGGTCATCTGGAAAAACTGGCTCAATCAGTTTAATGTCGGAATTTTCCCCCATACTGGCGAGTCAACGGCTAGTGGCTGGTACAAACCAACAACCGGCAATTGCCTGATGGAACTGTTATCAAAACCTTTTTGTGCCGTTTGTCGGGAAGCTACAACGAACAAAATACTACAAGTGGTTAAACCAGTCGAGAATGTTCAGCCTTTACCTGATTCGCGAATTACCATCAACGAGCAACCCGAGACCTTTCGGCTGACCTTGTTAAAACCAAACCCTAATACGCTCAATGTGGAATGGCGTTTGAACGATGTGCCAATTAAGCTGGATTCTGGTCACGTGACAATTACAAATAGTCAGTTAACCACACTAGTCAGCACGTTGAGTGTTTCTGTATTCGACAGCACGACGAATATTCGATCGGAAAGCCATCGTCAGCAACACACCTATACCTACCGCTGGACGCTTGAGAAAGCAATTCTTGCTCAAACAGTAGCGATCACATCCTCAAAAAGTTCGCTTTGCATGGGTGAGTCTGCTACGCTCACAGCCGCAAATTGTGCTGGATCAATTAGCTGGTCAACAGGTGCAACCAGTACAACCATCAGCGTGTCACCAACGCAGTCTACCACTTACTCGGTACTGTGTAACGGAACCGATGCCAGCTCCCAAACGGCGGCTATTAACTTATCAGTCTTTCCGCTTCCTGTGGCAGAGGTTTCTAATACTGGACCTTATGTTGAAGGCCAATCCATTCAGCTTATGGCTAAAGGGGGTACCAACTATACCTGGATGGGGCCAGCTAACTTCACATCAGTAGAACAAAACCCAGTTATTTCATTTGCAAAAATAACCCAGGCCGGAACATACACCGTTGTTGTCACATCAGCAACTGATTGTATGAGTAAAGCGCAGACGACTGTTACAATTAGCCCATTGCTAGCCACGACCAATGCATCAGCTGAATCTGTTTGGGTCTTTCCAAACCCAAGTAAAAACCGCATACAAATTCAGGCAACGCTAACGGGCGAACTTGAATTTACGTTATTGGATGCCACAGGCCATGAAGTCGCAAAAAAATCCTTTTTCCGAACTACCGAACTACCCATTGACCATTTGCCCAAGGCCGTCTACTTTTATCGCGTTGGTAATGACCAGCAGCAACTTACGGGTAAGTTAATTGTGGATTAGTTCTACCAGGTAGCACATGACCATATCCTGGCAAGCACGTAAGAACTCTACAAGCAACTTTTCGATTAAAATCTTTTTAATCGAAAAATGGAAACATTTCTTGTAGAATAACGTTCTCTTGACAATACCGCAACAAATTATTACCTTTGTTACTATCAATCCGGTTGGCAGGTAGGGTTTTCATTCAGCAACGAGAAAGCTCATAACTACAGCAGATCATCGCCACGGCGAACCGCCATTTTCCAAACGTTTTAATAACCATCACATCTGGCCCCACCAGACGGTTATGTTTGGATCAGGCAACCACTCCAGTTCATATTTTTGATTTATTTTCAATACGTAATTACTTGAATCTGTTGAGGTTAGTTTGGTTTATTAATCAATAGCCCCACTTTAGGCCAACATGGGTCTCTTAACACGCCTACCAAAACAGCGGTTTCTTAGTTTCAAAAATCCCCAACTTTCATCCTTACCGCCCCGGCGGTCCTATTTAGGTTTATCGCTAACCTGACCTCTATGTATAACAAGGAAGATTTAAGTACGAAGTCTATTTCAGAACTTCAACCCATTGCTGCCGAATTCGGCATTCGCGACACAACCAAGTATAGCGAAGAAAATAAAAGTAAACTTGTCCTAAAAATATTGGGAGAACAGGCTAAACGGCCTGACGATACAAACACAGCTCAGGCTGATGAAGCTCCTAAGCGCAGTCGGCGTGTAAAGGCGGTTGCCGCAGCTCCTGAGGCTACTCCCGTACAGGAAACTCAGCCGGTTCTGGCTGAACCTACGCCTAGCCCGGCAAGCCCCCAGCCCCGTCAGCGTGCCAAACGGGAACGCACTGATGTTGAGCCAAAACAAAGTGAACCAGCCGCAGTAACCGATGCAACTCCGGCTCCAACGCCTGACAATACGAGTACGGTAACGCCCGAAAGTATCCCTGTAGAAACACCAGCAGCCGTTGCCGTTGAGACATCGATCCCAACAGATACGCCCCAGACCGTTCCTCAACCCCGCGAAAACCGGGAAGGTGGCCAGCGTAATGGTCAATTTAATCAGCCCGTTCGCAATCGTGTTGACAACCGACGTGATGGCGAAGAAGGAACTTCTTCTTCCGAACGCCCTTTCCGGCAAGGTGCTCCCCGGAATGATAGAGACCGAAATGGCCGACCCGATCAGAATCAGCAACGAAATCTGCGGACGGACAATCAACGAGATAGTCGGCAACGGCTGGATAATACTCGAGATCGCAATGATGGTGGCCAGGGAACCAACGGCTCACGAGATTTGCGGGATACTAACCAACGCCGTGATCAACGTCCACGCACCCAACGTGTTGTAACGGATGAAACGGGATTGAATTACGGGGGACAGGCTGACGAAGAGTTTTTGACACCAACCGTGGTTTCGGACGATAATACAGCCAATATGCAGACGCCGGCCGAAGCAACTGCCCCAGTCACATCTGCTGCGGTTGAAACAACGGAGGCACCTGCCGAAACTCAGGCAGATCAGCCAGCACAATCCGAAACGAATCAGGCTCCTCAACCACAACTAAGCCAGCCTGCCCGTGAAGCTCAGGAATACCAGAATCGTATCCGGCGGCAGTATAACCAGCACATTCGTGAATTCGATGGTATTATTGACAATGAGGGTGTTCTGGAAATTATGCAGGACGGTGGCTACGGCTTTTTACGGTCTGCAGACTATAACTACCTGGCCAGTCCCGATGACATTTATGTATCACCCTCGCAGATCAAACTGTTTGGCCTGAAAACCGGGGATACTGTTCGTGGCGCCATCCGTCCACCAAAAGAAGGAGAGAAATACTTTGCTCTTTTGCGCGTATCGACCGTAAATGGGAAGACAACGGAAGAGATCCGCGACCGGATTCCTTTCGAATACCTGACCCCCCTTTTCCCAGAAGAGCAACTACATCTCAGTAACCGTCCCGATAACTATTCGTCGCGGGTTCTGGACTTGTTCGCGCCTATCGGTAAAGGACAGCGCGGTATGATTGTCGCTCAACCTAAAACAGGTAAAACTGTTCTGCTGAAAGAGATCGCCAACGCCATTACGCGTAACCACCCAGAGGTGTATCTAATCGTACTTCTGATCGACGAACGCCCGGAAGAAGTAACAGATATGGCCCGTAGCGTGAATGCTGAAGTCATTTCATCTACCTTCGATGAGCAGGCCGACCGCCATGTAAAAGTGTCGAGCATGGTACTTGAAAAGGCGAAACGGATGGTTGAATGTGGCCACGATGTTGTTATCCTGCTCGATTCGATCACTCGTCTGGCACGGGCTTATAACACCGTTGTCCCTTCATCCGGCAAAATCCTGTCAGGTGGTGTTGATGCCAACGCGCTCCACCGACCTAAGCGATTCTTCGGTGCTGCCCGGAATGTAGAGAATGGCGGTTCGCTGACCATTATCGCTACAGCCCTGATCGATACAGGCTCAAAAATGGATGAGGTGATCTTTGAAGAATTCAAAGGAACCGGCAACATGGAACTTCAACTGGACCGTAAATTAGCCAACAAGCGCGTTTACCCAGCTATTGACGTTATGGCCTCAGGTACTCGTCGGGAAGATCTGCTACTAGACAAAGAGACGCTGCAGCGTGTCTGGATTCTACGGAAGCACATGGCCGATATGAATGCGATGGAAGGCATGGACTTCCTGCTTGGTCATATGAAAGGCACCCGGAACAACGAAGAGTTTTTGACGTCGATGAACCGGTAAACATATTTTGATTAAACACAGAGCCACAAAGAGCACAGAGTTTTTAGTCTCTATGCTCTTTGTGGCTCTGTGTTTAATTCTATTTTCAATTCATTGAAAACATCTCTGGTAAATCTTAACTTGCATAAAAGTCAGAAAAATTATGAGAGATCTGATTCAATATGCCATTCCTGGTTTTGTGATCCTCCTGGTGGCTGAAATTCTTGTAACGGTCAGGCAACAGAAAGATTTTTATGTAACCAAAGACACCGCCAGTAGTTTGTCGATGGGAATTGGTAACGTCATCATTAGCGCTATTATTGGAAAAGCGCTGGTATTTGGTGCTCTTTCACTAGTTTATCAGGTTCGACTGTTGACGATTGACATGACCCAATGGTGGGCCTGGGTTATTCTGTTCTTTGCGGAGGATTTCAGCTACTACTGGTTTCATCGGACCAGTCACAGCAGCCGGTATTTCTGGGCTTCGCACGTGATTCATCACTCATCAATGAAATACAATCTGGGCACAGCGCTACGCCAAACCTGGACAGGCAACCTCTCAGGCGCCTTTATTTTCTGGCTTTGGTTACCACTGATTGGGTTTTCACCAATAGCCATTATGACTATGATGTCCATTAGTTTACTTTATCAATTCTGGATTCATACCGAACTTATCAACAAGTTTCCAAAACCAATTGAGTTTATTTTCAACACCCCCTCGCATCATCGGGTACACCATGGCTCCGATCTGGATTATCTGGACAAAAATCACGCGGGTGTTTTAATTATCTGGGACCGTATGTTCGGCACGTTTGAACTTGAGCAGAAGCGACCTACTTATGGCCTCACCACCAATATTGATTCCCATAATCCAGTCCGAATTGCCTTTCATGAATGGGTATCTATTGGGCAGGATATTCGACGGGCAGGCTCAATCCGCGCGGCATTGGGCTATATTTTCGGGCCTCCTGGCTGGAGCCACGATGGATCACGGCAAACAACGAAGCAACTTCGGGCAACACAAAAAAGGCTGGCCAATCAGGAACACAAACAAGGCTCTGAAGTTACCCCTGTTTGATTTCTGATTAGCAAGCCCTGTACTCTCAGCGATGTGAGTTAAAAGAACCGTGTATTGGTCGTGAAGTTCAGCAACTGCTGTGACTGAAAAACGTTGTTTAGCAAGTTGATGTTATTCAACTGCGCCTGTTGATAGGTCCGAATTTTGTCTAAATAATCGAGCAAACCAATTGAACGGGCGTTGTAAGCCTTGGTTGCTTCTATTGAAATGTTCTGTATACGGTCCAGATAACCGTTGGGACGGGCGCTTAATTCACTATAGTATGTATTGAGTTTGTCATAGGCATTCAGCACATCGCTTTGTACCACAGTCTGCTGATTTTCCAGTCCGCTCGTAACACTTTTCAGCGTTGTTTCTGCCGATCGGATAGCTCCCTGATTTCGATTTCGAACAGGCAAGTCCATGGCTAGTTGAAACCCGGTGAAATTATCGTAAGCGCTGCTATATTTCTCAAAATATAAGCCCGTTGTTAGGTCTGGTGTGCGCCGGGCCTGCTCTAGTGTCAGGCTGCGTTGGGCATTATTTATCTGTTCCTGCGACAATGCCAGATCGGGCCGATTAGCCTGTGCCGAGTCAAGGGCAACGGCTAGTGCAGGCGGATTCGTTGCAACAGTAGGCAAGTCGGTGGGCATTATAAATGTTCTGGCTGGCTGACGTAATAATATTCGTAAGGTGGCTTGCTCGTCGGCAATTTGGGTGCGATAATTTGCGCTGTTGGCCTGGAGATCCCGCAGAGCTACTTCAAGGCGAGTTACTTCATAAGGGGCCACTCCACCCGATTGCACCGCAATTCGATAGGATTCGAGCAGGCGTTGTTGCCGGGCAAGCTCATCCTCAAATAACTTTAGCCCCTGCAAATCATAATACAGATTGGCGTAGGTTGAATAAAGCTGGTAGTGCAGCGTCCGTAGTACTTCACGAAACGCTAATCGGGCCAGTGACCGATTACTTTCGGCGAGTGCCACTAACTTATTACGTTTACCAGCGAGCAGAATAACCTGTTGAATTTGTACTGCATAATAGCCGCTATTATATTGGCCCGCGTCTTTATCGGCTTGAGAGGGAGGAGCATATTGCAAAAAACGATGCGTTTGCGGGTTATATAAATTACCCTGAAACCACAGATTAGGGTTTGGTCGTAAACCCGCCTGCGTAATAGCTGCGTCGGCAATGTCAATCTGGTAACGCTGAGCCAGCAACTGAAAGTTACGATCCAGAAATTGCTGTTCAAGCTGAGGTAAACTTTGCCGAATGGTATCGGTTACAGAAACGGTAGGCTGCGCAAATACAGATACGGTTCCCAGCCAGAAAAGAAGGAAGCCGATCATGCAGCTAGTAACTAATCGAAAACGGAACATACGTTAAAAACAGAATAGCCTAAACTGGCTGATGTGCCCGCAAGTAGTTCCGCAATGGTTAAGGGGTTGTTAAAGGATTATTAATTCTTTCTTAAAAATCGATTGTTTGCACGGGCCGAATAGGGAATTCTAACCGTGAAGGCAATTTTCCGGTTAGTAGGCATTATGGTTGCTGCTTTTCTCGTTGCCTGTTCACTTTTGGTAGCCCAGCCCGACTCAACGGCTCCGATCGATTCAGTTCGGGCAAAACATCCGGCTTTGAAACCAGCGTTTAATCTCGATTTTCGGGATTCTTTTCTCGAAAGTCAGCATGTCAATGTATTGGGAGTAAATGCGGGGTTTACCTATGGTCGTAAACGCCATCAAGTAACGCTGGGTTATTATTGGATTAATTACGCTACCTACCTGCGACTTATCGACTGGCGACGAAATGCCGCCCAGCGCATTAATCTCGCCTACTATACACGTACCGATATGTGGTTTACGAGCCTTATGTATTGGTGGAATCTGACTAATAATAAACGATGGCTGGTCAGTCTACCTGTTGAACTCGGCGGTGGGGTTGCTTATGCGTTACCGCTTAATCTGAGCCAGAATGTTCAGGTTGATCGGTCACGACGGGATTTTTTCGTACCGCTCCAGATTGGTGCCTACGGACAATGGCGGGCAACGCGTTGGGTTGGCTTGAGCGCCCAGATCGGCTACCGGATTTCCGTCTTCCAAACGGCTATTGACCAGAATTTCAATGGGAGTTATTATAGCATTGGTGTATCAATTTACCCGGCATTAGCGACAGATATCTGGCGGTGGGTACGAAAAAAAGACCGAATTTCGCCTTTGCACCCACCCCAGCCCCGCAAACCATGAGTAGCCATAGAAAGCCTGGTTCACCCCGAATAACGCTGCATCAAGTTATCATGCTCGTGTTATCGGTCTATGTTGTTCTGGCCTTGCTTATTCGTGAACTGGTACCAATGCATGAGCAAACCCGGCAATTGCTCGACCAGATCGACACGGGTATCTGCCTGTATTTTCTCTACGATTTTTTCCTCCGGCTCTATCAGGCACCTAACAAATGGAAATTTCTTCAATGGGGCTGGATTGACTTACTAGCCAGCATTCCCGCTCTCGACTGGTTTCGGCTGGGGCAGTTGGTACGCGTATTCCGAATCCTGCGGATGGTTCGTTCGTTTCGATCTATCCGTGACTTCCTGAATTACCTTTTCCGCAACCGGGCCAATGGTACGTTGGCGGTTGTGCTACTGAGTTCAGTCCTGCTCATGATTTTTGGGGCGGTAGCCATTCTTTACGCCGAACGCGTACCCGAAGCCAACATAAAAACACCTTCCGATGCTCTCTGGTGGGCATTCGTCACCATCACTACAGTTGGCTATGGCGACAAATTCCCCGTCACAACATTCGGGCGACTTATTGCGGCTGTATTGATGGTTGCCGGCGTTGGGCTGTTTGGAACGTTTACTGGCTATGTAGCCAACTTTTTTGTGGAAGATGAGCAGGAACAAACCGACAACGACATGAAAATCCTGATCAGCGAAGTTCGGCAGTTAAAGCATAAAATAGAAGAGCTGGAGAAACGGTCTGGCGTATGATGAATGACATAAAAGTAGTTAGCTGTAAGTCATAAACCTTACATCATACATCAGTTCACCTTCTCTTCACCAAACTAGCTGGTAAATCATACAGCAGCCAGGTTTTGTTTTCGATGGCCGGTGATTTCTGGCGGATCAGATTTATGAAATCTGTAATGCCCAGGGGTTCGTTACCGTTGGCATGAATGAGGACTAAACTGCCCTGTTTGGGCTGCTGATTTTTGGCTAACCAAGCATCGCTGCCGATGGGCAATAACCCAAAAGCCAGTACCCGACCAAAGACGGCTTTATCGGAGACGAGGCCCGGGAAGCGGAAGAAGATAGACGGCGTCAGGCCATTTTTGAGCATAGCCTGCTCGTTTAGCAACACTTCATCATTTAGATTAGTGGCTCCTTCGAGCAGGAAATTCATCGGCAGCGGCAACCGGGGATTATACCGATGATGGTACGAATGGTTGACCCACGTAATGTCCAGATCACCTCGACTAACCAGGTTTTTCAGGTAAGCTAAATCCGACCGATGGCTCTCCATCCAGAGCCCCGTAATGGTAATGGTAACTGGAATCGGCTTCTCTTCGGGCTCAAACGCACGAATCAGTTGCTCAAATACCAAACGCGTCAACGGCTTGGTGGATGGACAAAGATCAATGGTCAGGCTGAAGCCACGCTCGGTTGTATCGGCACGCTCGATGCCGGCATCCTGCAAATTGTAGTCCCGCGTCTGCTCTAGCTGAAGTATTCGCGCATAGGGCGTTTGGCTAAGTTGATCCACCACACTCACCCAGGGTAAGGCTCGAACACTGGCTGGCGGAAGATTGACAACAGCCGTTTTGAGGGTATGCGGATTGAGCGTCAGATAGCGAGTTTGACCGCTCTGCTGCCACTGCCGCAGGATGACCTGATGCGGTTGCGGGTTGGTCAGCCCAAAAAATACGCGATAGTCTGTTAACTGTCCGAGCGCATTGAGGCTGCTCAACACGAACAAACTTAACACACAAAAAAAACGATTCATCTCCCGTCTAGAACCCAGTAGCCGTGTACGATGTGGAGACAATCCGATTCCAGTCGGGGTGGCGTTTGAGGTAGGCCGAAACGAATGGGCAAAGCGGCACAATGGTCAGGTTGTGTTGCTCAACATACTCTAACACCCCTTCTACTAACGTCGAGCCAATACCGTGTCCTTCTAAACTTGGATCAACTTCCGTATGGACCAGTGCAAGCGTTTCATCATTTACCCGTTGGTATTCCACAAAGGAAATCTTACCCTCTGTTTCCAGTTCAAAGCGGTGCCGGTGGGTGTTGTTATGAATGGTGCTCATGTTCATTGGGGTTTATGTTCTCTCTCTACGCAAAAAAAGGGCTAGTTGTTCAAATGAAGGATCGTAATTTGCGATTGACTTTCGTACAAATGCTACCATGAACCGTCTTGACCGCCTGACTGCCATCCTGATTCATCTGCAAACCAAACGGGTTGTTCGCGCCCAGGAGTTAGCTAAACGCTTCGATATCAGCCTTCGAACGGTGTACCGTGATATTCGGTCGCTGGAAGAAGCCGGTGTTCCCATTGGGGCCGAAGCCGGTGTCGGTTATTTCCTGACCGACTACCACTTACCGCCCGTCATGTTTACCAGTGCCGAAGCCAGCGCACTCCTGTTGGGTGGCAAGTTAATTGAAAAATGGGCTGACGAGTCGATTCGTACCGAATTTGAGTCGGCACTTTTTAAAATAAAATCGGTATTGAAACGCACGGATCAGGAGCGATTAGATGATTTGGAAGCGCATATTCACGTGGCAACACCCAGAAGCCGCCAGCCGTATTCGGATGGATTATTGACGCACATTCAGCACGCCATCGCCCAGAATCAGGTTCTTTTACTCCAGTATCATTCGCAATACAACGATACGGAAACAGAACGCGAAGTCGAGCCGGTTGGTCTGCATCACTACCGCATGGGCTGGCACCTGATTGCGTTTTGCCGTACTCGTCAGGATTACCGCGATTTTCGGGTGGATCGTATTCGTCAGCTTACTAATACAGGGCAGCGATTCGCTCGTCCCGAACGCCTGTCTTTACAGGAGTATATTGATCGGATGGGGGCAGACTGGCCGGTAGATAACGCGACAGTTTTATTCCCGAAGTCGGTTGCCCGGTTCATGCAGGAACAGAAATACGCCTATGGTTTTGTCAGCGAAGACGACCTCGGTGACTACTTTCGGGTAAATTTCCAAACGCCTTATATAGAAGGGCTGGCCCGTTGGCTGCTCATGTACGGCAACTCGATAACCATTGAGCATCCTGAATCACTACGAACAATGATGCAACAACTGGCTGATGAGCTACAAACGCATTATTCAGCTCACCCTGTCATTGGCTAGAATCTTACTGACATACTGTTGTCAGTATAGGCCCTGATCTTCGCTATCATTATCTGTCAACGACCATGCGCAACGACCTAATCGTATCTCAATCCATCGACATTACTGCCACTGCATCCAGAGTTTGGGAAGTACTGACTACGCCTGACCTGATCAAGGAATACCTGTTTGGCACCGAAACTGTCACCGACTGGAAAGTTGGCAGTGAGATCATCTTTCAGGGCGAATACGAAGAGCAAACCTACCGGGACAAAGGCATTATCCTCGAAAACGTACCTAATAGGCTCCTTAGTTACAGCTATTGGAGCGGCTTTTCCGGCGCAGAAGATAAGCCCGAAAACTATTCGACAATCACTTACACCCTAAGACCCGAAGGAGACGATCAAACCGAATTTACCTGGACACAACAGGGCTACACCACCGAGGAAGGCTATAACCACTCGGTAAACGGCATGGGCGCGTTTCTGAAGCAGATCAAGGAACTAGCGGAGCGGTAAAACTATTGTCATTAGTAGTCAGAAATGGTCATTGATTGTCAAGTATCGCTATCAAACAATCCTTGACAATCAATGACCATTTCTGACTACTAATGACTATTTATTTAAACGCTGGAATACCCGTAATTTCCGCCCCCAGAATCAACAGCTGAATGTCGTGCGTACCCTCATAGGTACTCACTGATTCGAGATTCATCAGGTGACGCATAATCGGGTACTCGCCCGAAATGCCCATGGCGCCTAGAATCTGGCGTGCTTCGCGAGCGGCCCGCAATGCGATTTCAACATTATTGCGCTTAGCCAGCGAAATCTGTGCTACTGTCGCCCGGTCTTCGTTTTTGAGCGTACCCAATCGCCAGCAGAGCAGTTGCGCCTGCGTAATATCGGTCAACATCTCAGCGAGCTTCTTCTGCACTAATTGAAAGCTGGCAATTGGTTTATTGAACTGAATTCGTTCGAGGGCGTATCGTCGGGCAACTTCGTAGCATTCCATAGCGGCTCCCAAAGCACCCCAGCAAATACCATAACGGGCCTGTTCCAGACATTTCAGGGCGCTCTTTAGACCGTAAGCCTCGGGCAGTATATTTTCCTTAGGCACTTGTACATCCCGAAAAACCAGTTCGCCCGTACTGCTCGCCCGTAGCGACCATTTGTTATTGATTTCGGCGGTTGTAAACCCTTCCATGCCCCGTTCCAGAATCAGACCCCGGACTTTTCCGTGATCATTTCTGGCCCACACAATCGCGATATCGGCAATGTTGGCGTTGGTGATCCAAAGCTTTGATCCATTGAGCAAATAGTAGTCACTACGCTCGATAAAGCTGGTTTCCATACCACCCGGATCAGATCCATGGTTCGGTTCTGTCAAGCCGAAGCAGCCTAACAATTCACCTTTCGCCAGTTTAGGCAGGTATTTTCTCTTTTGTTGCTCTGAGCCGAAAGTGAAAATCGGGTACATCACCAGCGAATTTTGCACCGATACGCATGAGCGCATACCCGAATCGCCCCGTTCAATTTCCTGCGTCATCAGTCCGTACGAAATCTGGTCCAGTCCTCCCCCACCGTATTCAACGGGAATGGTAGCACCAAAGGCACCAATCTGTCCAAATTTCTTGACGATATGCTCAGGGAATTCAGCCCGTTGGGCGCACTCTTCGACAATGGGTGTAATCTCACGTTTCACGAACGTACGAACGGCCGACCGAACTAATTTGTGTTCGGCCGTGAGCAGATCATCAATGCAGTAGAAATCCGGCGACTCAAAGGAGTCAACCTTATTTCGGGGCGGAGTTAGGGAGGGGGCTTGCATAGGAGTTTAACAGTAAAAGGGCTCGCTTGTTGTAGGAATGGCTATTTTTGTCAATTTAACGAGGATAGCTTAGAGGCACCAAAAGTAGTTTTCTTGCCCAATGACGGCATAAATTAGCACGTATGAAAGTCCATATTTTCGGCGCTTCGGGTTCGGGGGTAACTACGTTAGGAAATGCCCTGGCTGATCAAACCAACTTGCCCTATTTTGACACGGATTATTTTTTCTGGGAACCATCCGATCCGCCGTTTACGGTTAAGCGAAATCCTACTGAACGCAACAATCAGTTGCGTAGCGAACTACAAAAACATAGTAGCTGGATCGTTGGTGGCTCGTTAGTAAGCTGGGGCGATGAGTGGGTCTCCGCTTTCGATGTAGCCGTTTTTCTCTGGATACCACCCGATATTCGAATCGATCGGTTGCGAAAAAGAGAGTTTGCCCGGTACGGAAACGTGATTTATGAGAACGAACATCGACATAAATTATACGAAGAATTCATTGACTGGGCATCAGGTTACGACGATCCTTCATCAAGCAGACGATCATTGGTCGTACATGAAAACTGGATGCAAAAATTGACCTGCCCAATTCTCGAATTGCGTGGAGATTATTCAGTTCAGGAGCGATTGGAAGCCGTGATAAAGCGACTGGCAGCATACGAATCATAGTTAAAAAGACTGGCCTCTACGCTTTAGCGTCTATGTCTACTCTGCTCATTGATAGTCGCAAAACCCGCACCTACGATGCCATTGTCATCGGCTCGGGTATGAGTGGCGGCTGGGCCGCTAAGGAACTTACTCAAGGTGGACTTCGCACGCTGTTGCTGGAACGGGGTCGGGAGGTCAAGCACGTAACCGATTATCCGACCGCCAACCTGAACCCCTGGGAGTTAGAACACCGCGGGCAGGTACCACTCCACATTCGACAGGAATACTCGATTGCCAGCCGAAACTATGCCTTCCATGAAGATACGATGCACTTTTTCGCCAAAGACAGCGATCAGCCCTATGTGCAGGAGAAGCCGTACGATTGGATTCATGGCTATCAGGTGGGTGGTCGGTCACTGACCTGGGGCCGACAAACGCAGCGGTGGAGCGATTTCGATTTTAGCGGTCCGGCCCGCGACGGTTTTGCCGTTGATTGGCCCATTCGCTACGCTGACATTGCGCCCTGGTATAGCCATGTTGAAAAATTTGTGGGTATTACGGGCAATAAAGACGGTCTGGCTACCCTACCCGATGGCGAGTTTCTGCGACCCCATGAAATGTCGTGCGTGGAGACCTATTTTAAGAAGCAGGTCGCGTCTCATTATACTGACCGGCATGTTATTATCGGCCGGGCAGCTCACCTCACAGATCCTCAACCGATTCATTATCAACAAGGTCGCGCAAGGTGCCAGCACCGAACCCTTTGTGAACGCGGTTGTCCATACGGAGGCTACTACAGTAGCAATGCCTCCACCATTCCATGGGCGCTTCGTACGGGAAAACTCACGCTCCAACCCGACTCAGTCGTCCATTCTATCATCTACGACGAGAAAACTAATAAGGCAACGAGCGTTCGGGTCATTGATGCCAAAACTCACCAGATGACCGAGTACTATGCCCGCATTATTTTCGTGAATGCATCGGCGCTGCACACCAACTTGATTCTGTTGAACTCGACCTCTAACCGGTTTCCAAACGGATTAGGGAATGACAGTGGGTTGCTCGGCACACACATGGCATTTCATAGTTATCGGGGACGGGTTACGGCAACCTACGATGGTAACCTTGACTCTACCACCGACGGTCGCCGACCGAATAGCAGTTATATTCCCCGTTTCCGGAATGTTCATAAGCAGGAAACCGATTTTCTGCGCGGCTATGCTGCTACGTTCTATTCGTCAAGAGCGGAGCTTCAAAATCAGGAAGGCATTGGCGCATCCTTGAAACAGAACTTGCTCAACCCTACCCTGGGCGATTGGCAGGTGGGTTCGGCAATGATGGCCGAAACCATTCCCAAAGCCAGCAGTACCGTACGACTTGATTCGGTGTTGAAAGATAATTGGGGCATCCCGCAGTTGCGGGTGTCGGTAAGTTACGATGAGAACGACGAGAAAATTCTGAAGGATTTCTTCGGGCAGTTTACCGAGATGTACACGAAGGCAGGCTTCAAAAACATTCGCACGCAGGATACGGGACGATTACCCGGCAGCGAAAACCACGAGATGGGGGGCGTTCGGATGGGTCATGATCCAAAAACATCCTTACTGAATCGCTGGAATCAATTGCACCACTGCAAAAACGTTTTCGTAACCGACGGTGCCTGCATGACCTCAACCAGCACCCAGAACCCATCTTTGACCTACATGGCCCTCACCGCCAGAGCCGCTAACTACGCGGTGAAACAGATGAAATCATTGGCGTTGTAGAGCTTTGCGTATGTTTTATGTTTGCCCACAGTTTATTGATGTGAATCAAATAACCGCCTAAATAAAACTTGCCTTTTTGGGCTTTCAAAACCCCCAACCCACTGAAGTTCAGGGGATGGGGGTTTGAAGACTAGCAAAACAGCGGTTAATTTCTTCAAGTCAATTAGCTGTGGGCTGATAGATGGACTTTTCATCGGTTAATTACGTCAACCCAATAAACCGTGGGCTGAAAATTAACTACTGCTTACTCGAAGCAGAACTTGCAGCCGACGCCCCCTGACGTAACAACCAGGTTGCCAAGTCTTTAGCGGCCTGGAAATTTTGGTAGATCGCCGGAATTTTACGCCCGTCTACATACTCATTATATAACCAGGGATCGCCTACAGCGAAAACGGTTCCTTTCCCTACTTTGGCAACGCCCATAATTACATCACCTGCGTCGGTTACAGCAGCTTTAGCAGGAGCCTTGACATCAAGGGGCGATAATTCTTTAATATAAACCGTTCTGGTTTTCGGGAAGATTGCGTTACCAGCCGGTATACTAATTTTGCCCTGCTCAAAATGATCACCCTGTACCATGTTCCGATTTTTAGGAAGGAACTGCATCCCAAATCGGGCTGCCAGTTGGTTAAAGTGCTTGTGCTCACAGTTTGAGGTATCGTTGGCCATCAGCACGAGTGTACCACCGGCTTGCACCCAATTGGCGATGGCATTGATATCGGCCTCGCTCACGTAGTTAGGCTTTGGCGTTTCTTTAGGTGTATCGGGGTCAACGATGATGTACACATCGGCACCTTTCAACGAAGTCGACGTGGGCGCACCTTCTATCGTCGTCGTTTTAGCTCCCAGATTGTTAAAAATAGTCTTCCACCAGAAAAACCCTGAATGCTGACGGTCATCCCAGGTATAGTGAAATGGCTCCTGCTCAACCGATCCATCAGTATGGGTATAGCCCTTCCGGGATTCATGGTTAAAGTAGTTATCGACGGCAACTGTTTTCCCTTTACCAAGGCCGTTTTCGGCAGCTATCTCCATTTCAACGCTGGCCATAATAAACGGACCTACGCCTTTCAAATCATCCTGACGGATGGGTTCGCTCAGGTAATACTCGTAACTACCATCGCGGTAAGGCGTGCCACCCAGTCCGCCAACAACAACGGTTTTTTCTAGGTGAATCAAGCCTTTCGCATCGGTTGAAATGAAGGTTTTTAGCATACCATCATAACCTTTGTGGGCGGTAGCCATCATCGAAGCAGGCAGATACCCCATCCGAACACCCTTTGCCAATGCATACACAAACATGGCTGAACCCGACGCTTCAAGGTAGTTCCCTTTGTCGCCCATGCGGTCGGTTACCTGATACCAGCAGCCCGATTTGGGGTCCTGGTACTTCACCAGAGCGGGCATAAACCGTTGCAGAATAGCCACCAACTCGCCCCGACGTGGATTCGACTGCGGAATATAATCCAGCACATCGACCAGCGCCATAGCGTACCAACCCATAGCACGACTCCAGAAATTAGGCGAGTTGCCCGTTTTGGGATTAGCCCATTTCTGCTCCCGACTTTCGTCCCAACCGTGATAGATAAGGCCCGTTTTCTCGTCGCGGGCGTGTTTTTCCATCCATACAAACTCATTGATAACCTCGTCATAATGTTTCGTATCTCCGTATAACGAGTTGTATTCGACAGCGAATGGCTCCGCCATGTACAGGCCATCGAGCCACATTTGGTAGGGGTACCGTTTTTTATGCCAGAAGCCCCCCTCTTTGGTGCGGGGCTGTTGCATCAGTTGCTTGTGCAGCAGATCGGCGGCTTTCCGATATTTTTCCTTACCCGGTAAAGACTGCTGAGCAAGCAATAACAGCGACCGGCCGGGCGTAATGAAATCTAGGTTATAGTCCTCCAGTCGGTAGGTACGAATGTCGCCATCGGCAGTTACGTACCGGTCCATTTGTTTCTGGATGTAGTTGAAATAGCGATCGTCGGCGGTGCGGTACCATACCTGCTTAACCCCCTCTAACAGAACGCCCGTTTCATATTCCCAATGAGCAACGCCTTTGGTACCATCTTCTCGTTTATACGAAATGGAGTCGGGGTTACTGGCCATGATAGAGGCAACCATGCGCTGAGACCAGGGCGTCTGCGCCAGCAAACATTGGCTGAATAACAGCAAAACGCCTAAGAAGCTTCCTTTTGTTGTCATGTTGTCTTTTTTAATACTATTAATAGTGGGTTAAGTATGTAGCCTACGTTACGTAGCGTTTTAGTGGGTTACCGTTCAAAGCGATCGTCTAAACAGTCGGCCTCTTATCGTAATAAAGGAAATAGATAGCCAGACTAAACCTATACTCTTTTCCTGGCCAATAAATTTTCAACTAATCGAAAAGAACCCAAATCAGCCTACCCCTGTTACCAATGGAGCAATTTTAAGTACTTTCGCCTATTGTTCTGCCCGATAGCCATGACGGCTGGTAGAACAGTCCATTTTACCATGATTCATCAACTTTCGCTTGCTTTACCACCCGAGTTAGCCCTGAATGAACAGGCTTTTCGGAATCAGGTATTGGCACAGCTTGATTTACCTGATACAGAAGACGTTGTCGTTCGGAAACGTCGACAGTCCATCGATGCCCGCAACCGACAGGTACGAGTGCAGGTGGAAGCTGATGTATTTGCCGGTGAAGCTCCTCCCCAACTCATTCAATACAAAAAACCACAAACTGACGTAAGCCGTGCCCCACAAGCGATTGTGGTAGGTGCCGGACCAGCCGGATTATTTGCCGCCCTTCGATTAATTGAACTAGGCATTAAGCCCATTGTGCTCGAACGGGGCAGCGATGTACGCACCCGCCGACGCGATCTGGCAGCCATCAACAAAGACCATATTGTTAATCCTGAATCGAACTATTGCTTTGGAGAAGGTGGAGCAGGTACCTATTCCGACGGCAAGCTCTATACCCGATCCACCAAACGGGGCGATGTTAGGCGTATTCTGGAAATCTTCGTTGCACACGGAGCAACTGAGCAGATTCTGGTCGATGCGCACCCACACATTGGCACGAATAAACTCCCGAATGTTGTCGCCGATCTCCGCGAAAGCATCCTGCAAGCCGGGGGCGAAGTTCGGTTCGACACCAAGGTGACCGACCTAATTCTGACTGATCATGAATTAAAAGGTGTTGTTCTCGCGAATGGAGAAACCGTAACGGGCATTGGGGTTATTCTGGCAACGGGGCACTCGGCTCGCGATATTTTTTATCTGTTACACGACCGAAACGTTCGTATCGAAGCGAAGCCGTTTGCTATGGGCGTTCGCATTGAGCATCAGCAGTCGTTGATCGATCAGTTTCAATACCATCGGCCCGATCGGGGTGATTACTTACCGGCGGCTTCCTATAGTCTTGTTACCCAAACCCGGTTTAAAGGGGTAGAACGGGGCGTATTTTCGTTTTGTATGTGTCCGGGTGGCTTTATCGTTCCGGCGGCAACCGCGCCTGGTGAGCTGGTTGTCAATGGCATGTCGCCGTCCCGTCGCGATTCGCAGTACGCTAATTCGGGGCTGGTCGTAGCTATCGCTGATGAGGATTTACGGCCTTATGCTGATGAAGGTCCCTTAGCGGGTTTAGCTTTACAACAGGATTTGGAACGCTGGGCCTGTACGATGGGGAATCTAACGGCAGCAGAACATTCTCAGACGGCACCCGCGCAACGCATTGTCGACTTTGTGGATGGCCGCGTCTCGAATGAGTTACTGCCTACCTCCTACCAGCCGGGTCTGGCATCGGTCGATATGGTGGATGTGCTGCCCGATCATATTGCTCAACCGTTGCGACAGGGCCTGCGCGATTTTGGCAAAAAGATGCGCGGTTACCTCAGCAACGATGGCCAAATCATTGGTGTCGAAAGTCGAACGTCATCGCCCGTTCGTATTCCGCGTGATCGGGAAACCTGCGAGCATGTGGAGGTGAAGCGGTTATTTCCATGTGGCGAGGGTGCCGGTTACGCAGGCGGTATTGTATCGGCCGCCATGGATGGTGAACGATGTGCAGAGGAATTAGTTAAGATGTATAAATAGGTTTACAGTTTACAGTATTTGGCTCACGGTGAAGCAGTGGCAGCAAGTCTTACGCCAGCCCACCGTAAACCGAATACAATGTACCTCAAACCTCAAACCAATAATGATCGACACGTCGTTTAATAGCTTTACCGAAGATCTGAGAAAGCGGCTGCAAAAGCCGCTTCCAGGCGAACCTGCCCACCAGAAAATGGCATCAGCAGCTCGGTATCGGCAGGGTGTTAAGCCCAATGAGCGAACACGTCGGTCGGCGGTGTTGATTTGTTTTTATCCGTACCAGAACTCGATTTATTTACCCCTCATTCTTCGCCCTCAATACGATGGTGTTCATGCTGGCCAGATGGCGTTTCCGGGTGGACGCATGGAACGGATTGACGAAAACCTGACGCGCACAGCCCTGCGGGAAGCTCAGGAGGAAGTGGGGATCAGGGTATCGGATGTGAAAGTACTGGGGCTGCTGACGGAGTTATTTATTCCCCCAAGTAATTTTTATGTACAGCCCGTCGTCGGCATTCTCCCCTACCGTCCAGACTTTTACCCCGACCCACGCGAAGTCGAAGCCGTTGTAGAGGTAGACCTGGAAACACTTGTCGACGAAACTATCGTTGGTGATAGCCAGATTGAAGTCCGAGGGATGCTAATAGACGCCCCCTTTTATCAGATTCAAGGCTACCGGGTTTGGGGAGCCACAGCCATGATGATCAGCGAGTTGTTGGTAATACTGGACGCTTAATTAGTCTTTATGGCATTGGCGCTAGCCCCTCCCACTTTACATTCCAGCTACCGTCTTTAGGAAAACCGGGATTTGGATCGCCCTTGTAGCCATCCCAACCAGCACACATCATGGAAACTGCCATTAATAACCCTCCGTTTCCAGGCAGGTAAATCCGGAGGTTATTACGTTGATAATTATGCCCATTAGGCAGATATGTGTTTTTTGTTACCTTCATCAGCAGCACATCAACGGCATCTTTAGGTTTCCCTAAGCGCGCAGCTGTCATGGTAACCAGCGGGTAATCCCATCCCCAGGTTTCCTCCCAATGCCAGACTTTCATGATCTTATCGAAGGTACGCTGCATGGTTGGCAGGTCGAGCTGGGAGGATGCGGGCAGAAAGCCATACGTTCCCAATACAGCCGGATGGTCGGTCATGTACGGCTGGAATGTGTACGAATCGGGAGCACTTTCGGCAGCCAGGTATAGGCCGTCCTGCACAGGCAAGGGCGAGAGTTTTGCCAGTACATCGTCCCACTGTTGATTTCGGGGCAATCCCAGCCGCTGTCGCCACTGTTGCGCTATGGTCAGCCCCCAACGCCAATAGGCAAGCTCGTAGGTTGGGTTCATGGTCGTTTCCGCTTTGAATCGTTCCTGCGCTGGAATCAAGCCTGGCCCCAAAATGTAGGTCTTTTTTACGGGATCGAAGTAGGCGTAAGACGCCATGAAATCGGCCGTTTCGAAAACAAGATCTTTGTAGTTGTCCAGAACTGCCCGGTTATGATGGTGGCGATAACACAACTCCGCAAAATACAGAAAATGCGGTTGTTGCCAGATCAAAAACGGCGCAATGGTCGACGGACTTTCGTTGCCATCCTGATCAACCATTTTAGGCCATCGAACCCCTTTAAACCCTTGCCGGGTGGCAATAGCCTGTGCTTTTGCCCGGATCGATTTATACCAGCCAAGACTTTTCTCCAGCAAATCGATCCGGTTCCACTGCGCAAAATGGGCCGCATGCCACCAGTGCATTTCGAGGTGGGGCTTTCCATACCAGCTGTTATAGGTAAGCCCCGTTTCCTGCGGTGGTGCGGAGCCAGCACATTGCAGTTTGGTCAGGTATTGCGATAACACAATCCGCCGTTCCAACTCAGCCGCACGCTTATCGGTACTACCCGACAAGTCGACTGCGCCACCCGATAACCAGAACTGCTCCCAGCTTTGGCGGCTATTGGCTAAGGTAGCCTCAAAGGTTGCCGGTGCCTGCTTGATCGTTCGGTTCGAAAACCGGCAGCTCATCGAAAATGAATCGCCCTTCCCCATTGGTTTTACAACAAAATGGTGCTTTTCGGGCTGCATCAGTGAGGCCCTTTCGCTCCAGCCAAGGCTAACCGAGTAGCGTGTGGTATCGAGCGTTCGTTCGATGAGCGCACCACGCCCGGTTGTGTATTCAAGACGTGAGCTATGGCGCTGGGGTTTGGTCCAGTCACTCGCATTCTCCCAATCACCAGAACCATACGGAAAGCGAAGTGTAATGGTGATTCGTCCGGTTTTAACCAAAGGAGAGCGTACTTGCACAGCTAGTTGGTCCTGGCTCTGATGGCCCACCGTAATTACATCTACCGGCTGGCCATCCAACTCAAAATGGCTGCGAATCTCGCCCGTCCACAAGTCCAGTTCCTGCCGGATGTTCCGCAAATCCTGAGGTTTCACCATCGAACCATCGGCTTTCGTCAATCCAAAACCGATTTGACCCAAATGTAGTCGATGCGGGTTTTCCCGAAACCAATCGGATGCAGCTTTTTTTCGCTCAGGTGCTGCATACGAATACGTATAGGACACACCGCGCCCATGCGCCTGATACTCTTTGTAAACCTCGTCAAGACGATACTGTTGCGTATTTGGAAAGCTGTGCCAACCCCATTGCGACTGGGTGCCAAGCGAAACACCCTGCTGATAAACATCAGGAAACGTTTGTAAGCCCGTTGGGTCGACCGTAACGGCAAATTCACCATTCCCGACCGATAAAGACTGCATTGAATCGAATCGGGTAACGATAACGTTATGCCGACTAACCAGCGCTTTTCGGTCAATGCGCGCTGGAGGATTAGTGTTGTGAAGGATTGGTCGAGTGGTAAGGCTCGTCGCCACGATAACAACACTCAGTAAAAAGAACCGATTAATCATACAACAAACGTGATTACCCTGGCAAAGAACCCAATAAACTACTACTTCCCAAATCATTACTTACTTACCTGATTTTAGACTTCAGTTTCGTTGCTCAACAAATGCCAGAAGCAGATTTTGTAGGGCAATACTTTTTTTCTAGCCAGGAAGTACTAAGTAAACTAAGTACTTCCTGAATGGTGCTATTAGAAATACAGGTTAATTTCTTACACCAACAACCCCTTATCTTGTTCATTACTAGCAATCAATGGTTGTTTAGTGCAAGCAAATCGGCTGAGTAACTCGTACATGAATAAGGATTTTTACGGGCAAATCAGCGTTATATAAGCTTCTATATATTCTACAAAAAACCACTCACTTTCAGATAGCTACGGTTGATAAAGTCGTCAACGTTAATAGCTTTGCAGTTTAAGAACCTTCGCGGACATTTAACCGTTAAAAATTAAGTTTTCTCTTGCAAATTATTACCCTGTGAAAAGATGGATTGCTCTCATTCTCGTTGCGGCTGTACTCGGCGGGATCATTTACTACAATAAAGTATTACATCCTGCTCCCGGAGCCGCTGGCGGTGGACCCGGAGGTGGCGGTAAAGGTGGAGCTGATGCCAAAGGAGGCCCTGGCGGTAAAGGTGGCCCCGGTGGTAGTGGGAGTCCCGCCAACATCAATGGCTTTGTGGTCATATCGAAACGTCTTCAGGAAGATATTGTATCCAGTGGCTCGTTGCTGGCTTCGGAACAGGTTGACATCTATCCTGAAATTTCGGCCCGGATTACACAATTGAATATCCATGAAGGTCAGCCGGTAACAAAAGGTGCGTTATTAGTTAAGCTCTTCGACGCCGACTTGCGGGCGCAGTTGTTAAAACTTCAGGCGCAGGCCGACAATGCCCAGCGTACTGAGGAACGTAACAAACAATTACTGGCTCGGGGTGGTATAAGCCAACAGGAATATGACATTGTGACGACCAATTTACGGTCGTCGTTGGCTGACATCGAACTGGTAAAAGCCAACCTACAACGAACCGAAATCCGGGCTCCGTTCTCGGGTGTTATTGGTTTACGTAATGTGAGTTCAGGAGCGGTTGTATCGCCAAGTACACTCATCGCGCGACTACAACAGATATCGTCGCTTAAACTCGACTTTTCAATTCCTGAAAAATATGGGCAGGCTGTACACAATGGCAGCCAGATTTCGTTTTTAGTGGATGGAAGCAAAGAGCCGAGCCAGGGAGTCGTCTACGCCATTGAGCCGGGGGTGGAAGAACAAACCCGTAACCTTCGCATTCGGGCGCGTGTTAATAATACGTCGGCCCGTTTTCGGCCGGGTACGTTTGCTCGTGTCACGCTTACGATTCAGAATAACCAAAGTCTAGTGGTTCCGACCCAGGCCGTTATTCCGCAAACCCGCACGAATCAGGTGGTGCTTGTGAAAAATGGCAAAGCAGTGTTTAAAGATGTTACAACGGGGCTCCGTACGGCTGGCACAATCCAGATTTTGTCGGGCTTACAGGTAGGCGATACCGTTGCAACTACAGGTCTGTTGTTTCTGAAACCCGATTCGCCCGTTAAGGTGAGTAAGGTTATCACACTATCGAATAGTGCCCGAATGTAGCAAGTAACTGATATTGTTTGAGGTTTGACATGTACGGTTTGACGTTCTTTCTGTAGTAGCCAACCATATACCTCAAACCGTAAACTGAAAAGCAAACTCAACAAACATGAGTCTTCCCGAACTTAGTCTGAACCGACCTGTTTTTGCGATGGTGATGTCCATCGTTATTGTGTTGTTCGGCGTTATCGGCTTCACATTCCTGGGTGTTCGCGAATACCCGGCTATTGACCCGCCGGTGATCTCCGTACGCACGAACTATACAGGGGCTAACCCCGAAATCGTCGAATCGCAGATTACCGAGCCTATCGAAAAATCGCTGAACAGCATCGAAGGCATTCGGACGATTTCCTCGAACAGCGCCCTGGGTGCCAGTACGATCACCGTTGAATTTAACCTGGATGCCAACCTGGAACAGGCGGCTAACGACGTACGCGATAAAGTTGCCCAGGCTCAACGGCAATTACCGCAAGATATTGATGCACCACCTGTGGTAACAAAGGCGGATGCTAACTCCGATCCAATCATTTTCATGACAGTTCAGAGTACTACGCGCAATCCGACACAATTGTCGGACTATGCCGAGAATGTACTTCAGGAACGGTTACAAACCATTCCCGGCGTTAGTCAGGCCAATATTTATGGTCTCAAACGTCAGGCTATGCGTTTATGGATTGATCCCATCAAATTATCTGCCTACCGGCTAACGTCACAGGATATTCAGGCTGCACTAACGGCGCAAAATGTAGAACTACCCGGCGGAAAAGTATATGGCAACAATACAGAACTGACCGTAAAAGCGGTAGGCAGGCTGACTACGGAAGACGATTTCAACAATCTGATTCTGCGTCAGACGAGCAATCAGATTGTTCGGTTTAAAGATGTTGGTTATGCAACGCTTGGGGCCGAAAACGAAGAAACAATTTCGAAACAAAATGGCGCGGTCGGTGTAATTCTGGCGTTGATTCCGCAGCCGGGTGCCAACTATGTCAGCATTGCTGATGAATTCAACAAACGCTTCGAACAGCTAAAGAAAGATCTCCCCAGCGACATTATTGTCAGCATTGGTACCGACCGGAGTATTTTCATTCGGCGAGCCATTGAGGAAGTAGGTGAAACCCTGCTTATCTCGTTCGTACTGGTCGTATTGGTCATTTACTTCTTCTTCCGCGACTGGCTCATTGCGTTCCGCCCCCTGATAGACATTCCGGTATCGCTTATCGGTGCGTTTTTCATCATGTACCTGGCCGACTTCAGTATCAACGTACTGACGCTGCTTGGAATCGTTCTGGCTACGGGGCTCGTGGTGGATGATGGTATTGTGGTAACGGAGAATATCTTCAAGAAGATCGAGCAGGGAATGGATACCGAGGAGGCCGCACGAGAAGGCTCCAACGAGATTTTCTTCGCGGTAATTTCTACCTCTATTACCCTGGCTATCGTGTTCCTGCCGATCATCTTCCTGCAAGGTTTCGTGGGTCGATTGTTCCGAGAATTTGGGATTGTTGTTGCTGGAGCCGTACTGATTTCAGCCTTTGTATCACTCACACTAACGCCGGTACTGAGCGTAAAACTAACCAGTAAAGATCACGGCCAGTCCTGGTTCTACCGAAAAACCGAACCGTTTTTTAACTGGCTCGATGATTCATACCGGGAGTCGCTTACGGGTTTCATGCGGAAGCGCGGTTGGGCATTCGTCATGATTGTTGCCTGTTTAGCACTGATTTTCGGATTAGGGTCAATGCTTAAATCTGAGCTGGCTCCGCTGGAAGACCGGGGCCGTACGCGTATTTCGATCACCTCGCCCGAAGGCACCAGTTTTGAAGCGCAGTCTGCCATGACCGACCGGGTTATGCAGTTTGTGCTCGACTCCATACCTGAAACCCGTTTGGCATTTAGTGTGGTAGCACCTGGTTTTTCGGGAGCGGGGGCGGTTAACTCCTCCTTCGTGATGGTAAACATGGTTGACCCTTCCGAACGCAAACGGTCGCAGCAGGACATTGTTGACTTACTGACCAAAAACCTTAGAAGGTTCAATGAAGCCCGTATGTTTCCCAATCAGGATCAAACGATTCAGGTAGGCCGAGGGGGTGGACAGCCCGTTCAATTCGTGATTCAGAATCTGAATTTTGAGAAACTACGGGAGAAGCTACCCGTATTTCTGGAGGAGGTTCAGAAAGATCCTACATTCGTGAATCCTGATACGGACTTGAAATTCAACAAGCCCGAGCTGAACATTAGTATCGACCGCGAGAAAGCGACCAATCTTGGCATCTCAGTACAAGACGTAGCCCAGACGCTCCAGCTAGCCTTGAGTAATCGTCGCCTGGCCTACTTCTTGATGAATGGGAAACAGTATCAGGTAATCGGGCAGGTAGACCGGGCCGATCGTGACTCCCCTGTTGATTTAGCTTCGTTCTATGTCCGTTCGAATCAAGGTCAGTTAATTCAGCTAGACAATCTGGTGAAATTCCAGGAGGTGAGTAGTCCACCGCAGGTGTATCACTTTAACCGATTCAAATCAGCTACGGTGTCGGCCAATTTGGCTCCAGGCAAAACGGTTGGCGACGGCGTTGAGGCTATGCGGGCTATTGCCGCTCGAACCCTCGACCAAAGCTTCCAGACAGCACTTTCCGGCCCTTCACGCGATTTTGCTGAAAGCTCGTCTAACACGCTGTTCGCTTTTGGTCTGGCCCTGATTCTGGTTTATCTGGTATTGGCCGCCCAGTTCGATTCGTTTATCGATCCGCTTATTATTATGATTACCGTACCGCTAGCCCTCGCCGGAGCCGTATTCTCTCTGTGGATGTTTAACCAGACGTTGAATATTTTCAGTCAGATTGGTATCATCATGCTAGTGGGCTTAGTTACAAAAAATGGCATTCTGATTGTAGAGTTCGCCAACGAACAGCGATTGGAGGGTAAGAATAAATTTGAAGCGGCAGCCCAATCGGCAGCCATGCGGCTTCGTCCAATTCTAATGACTACGCTCGTAGCTGCCTTTGGGGCTTTACCACTAGCCATGGCTTTAGGGTCGGCATCGAAAAGTCGGGTTCCGCTGGGTATTGTGATTGTGGGCGGATTAATATTCTCCCTCATTTTGACACTCTATGTTGTACCCGTTATTTATACTTATCTGAGCCGCAGGAAGGATGTAACACCGGACGAGCCACAAACAGACAATACGATGAAGCCTAAGCAGGTGGGCGTACCCGCTTAGGAATGAGGTTATCAAGAACAAACAAAAAGAGCTACTATGACGTCATAGTGGCTCTTTTTGTTTGTCATCTAATAGATACATAAAGACTCTCTGATTAATCTGGGCATCACTTAGTGATCTTTGACACCTTTTCACTTACAAATTTTATGGACCTAATTAAATAATTATAGTAAAATACCAATATTTATTATAATTATGCAGAATATTCGCCTAATTAATCAGGCACCTTGTCTTTGCACATACAGCATTGAGGGCATGACAACGTCTAAATTATCTCTCTACGTTATCTTAATTAAATTATACGACCAATCAATTCGATATTATTTCTACTTTAAATGGCTACTCCTAGTACTACTTCTCTTCGCTGGATTGAAGCTATTGTAATCCTTACCATGGTTTTAGCGGGAGTCAGTTTATATAAGTTCACTAAGGAATACTATCAAAAAAAATCTAGCTCTACGCCAAAGGCAGAGGACTATATTGATAAGAAAAAACGCTTCATACAACAAATACAGATTGAACGGGTAGAAAGTAAAATCAACCAATACAAGCAAATACGCCAGAAAAAAGAGACGCAGCAATTTGAGACAGAAATAAATTTAGTTGCCTTGGAAGCAAAAGAGCCATGGCTATCTCGTGGCCAGCCAATCCAACCCACTCCACTTACTACTATAATAAAAGATCAATATGTAGCAGCAAAAAAGCAAGTCCAATTTCAAGCAATAGAAATAAGCCATATAGATAGCCAATTAGCCAACCTACAGGAACAGCTATTCAGTTTGACCACAGCGAAAGCGGATTCAGCAAAAGCGGCTGTGCAACAGTTGAAAAGAGCGCATGAAGAAGCTGCTAATAGGCTGCAAAAGAATATTATTCAAACGACTGCTTTAAATATTGGTGTGTTGTTATTGGTTCTATATCTATTTCTACGCTGGAAAGATGGGGAAAATAGTTTTCAATGGCGCTTGGGTGTGGTCTTTTATGGAACAGTTGCTTTACTAGCAATTCTATTTGCGTACGAAGCCTTTGGCTTAGCAGTTATTGGCTTTATTAGCATTATGGTTCTGTTTATTGGTTTATTACTTATACCACGCGATTCCTCAACTTGACTAGGCAACTAAATGAGCACCGAATTCAGAAAGTTTGATGAACCTGTTACAGTACCAGATAACGACCTTCTGGGTGCAGGACTTTATGCAGAAAACCTTGCTCATTTTATCGAACAAGCCAGTCCCCCTTTCACGCTTGGCATTTATGGCGAGTGGGGTGCAGGTAAAACCAGTTTTGTACGATTAATCCAGTATTATCTCACACAAAAAATTTCTGAAAAGAAACTAACAAATCTACTGGCAAAACAACACCCATCTTTACCAAATGCTGCGCTAAGAGAATTACTCTCATTAAAATTATCAGGAAACGAAAAGCACAATACTACAAAAGAGCTGCTCACTGAGAAATTACAAAACCTCAATTTCCAGGGAGGTCAAATCGATGAAATTCTAAATTTCTCACCACAGGAACACATTCAATTTATTTATTTTTCAGCCTGGCCTTATACAACGTCTGATACGATATGGCGAGCGCTGGTATTAGAGATAACCCAAACGCTTTATAAGGCCAAGCTTCCGCAGGAAACTGTAATCGAACAGCCTGCACAAGAATCCACCTGGGGTCGCTTAAAGAAGTTTTTAGCATCTGACCTGGTCATATTCTCAAGGCCTCCCGAACAAAAAGACGACCTTGCCGACTATAAAACTATACTCGCTAGTCTGGATGACACAGCGTATGGCAGTATTAGCAAAGACACAGGCTTACAATATCAATTTAACCATGAAGTTGCTCTGACGACAATTGTAGAAGGTGCCCTAGAAACACTAGGCACTATTTCACCCTTGGTGAAGTTAGTGAGGAGTCTTTTTGGTATGGAATTCAAACCTGACCTTTCCAATGTTTTTCAAAAAGAAAAAAATGTAGCAACCCGCAAGTTGATCGAATCAATTGATGAGTTTCGTCGGCTATTGCGTAAAATCTTCAATGAACAAACGAAGGACACAAAAATTTTTGTCTTTGTTGATGATCTGGATCGGTGCCTGCCAGATGTCGCTCTCGACATTCTGGAAGCGATTAAAATCTTTCTCAATGATATCCCCTGCATATTTATTGTTGCCGCTGATGACAATCTAATCGGACAAGGATTACGGCTCCGGTATAAAGAACTATTTGGCAATATTGATCAGGCAAGAATAGAATCTCTTCTGGCGGTAAAAGGGCAAGAATATTTCGAAAAAATCATTCAGTTCGGTATTCGGGTTCCCCCTAAAACAAGTGAACAAACTCATAGTTTTATCACAGCTCAATTTCCCAGATGGATGCCTGCTACTGATATAATTCAGGCAGCAATTGGCAGTAACCCTCGTCGGCTAAAACAATACTGCAATCGACTCACGTATAATTTTATGGTGTATCAGCTGAAGCTGAACGAACCTACTAGTGATAAAGCAACGAGTAAGCCCGATGACACGGAAGCTCTAAATAAAATGGTACAACTCTCTGCTTGGTCCTTACCATGTGCCTCAGAGATCTGTAGATTAGCTGAGTTACTGGACACCTTGAAATTTAAAGAGAGTATGCTTGAACTGGAAAAGTGGGTTAAAATCACAGAGCCAGACAACCCCATTCCCGAAGCAATCCAATCTTTAGACAGCTGCTCATGCGTAGCACTTTATAAAATTATTACTGATATATCGCCCTTGCTTGGTATTTTCAATGAGGAACCACTTTTTTCTACTTTCGATTCGGTTCAGGTGGCAACATTCGCCAAATTCGCTCATACAAGTCCATTGCAGAACGGAATGATCCAAACGTCTGATCCTACTTTTAAGAGAATTTATGAGATATCGAAAGTAGGTTTCTTAGCTAGCAATATGATGATTGACAATCTGGCAAGATTAGTTGACTTTCATCAAAATAACCCTCCAGAAATAAACGACTACTTTTTTCAAATAGCTGAAAATGACAAATGGCCACAGGCAGTTATAGAGCTTGAAGAATTAGTTGATAATCCAAAATTCTTACTGGCAGATAACAAAGATATTTCTGGAATTCCCGAAGGCCTGCAAACAATATTAACTCAATTACAGGCTACCAAAGCAAGTCCGACAACATCCCAAAATGATCATATTTCCTTTTTGGAACTGAAGGATCAACTTATTAAACTTCCTAGGCTTTCAACCATACTCCGTCAGGAAGTAATCTATTTCAAACAAGCAATTGCAGAGGGGTTGCCAGCGATAATATTAGATCCAACATTTCAGAATACAAGTGAAAACAAGAATTATAAAATTGCCTACGATCTATATAAGAATTGGGATAAAAAGGAAAGCTCTGAAAAAGAATTTGTTACGAAAAGTCTAGAGCTTCGCTTTACAGCTATTAATTATTTCAAAAACTTACGCACTATTGCTAAGCTAGATAATCTGGACTATAAATGGCCGGAGTTAGGCCAAAAAACTCGCTTATATGGGCGCGTGTTTCTAAAAGCGCTTGAATCTGGCTTCGATCAGGAGTCGTTACCCGTCTTTAATGGTCTGAAAACATATCTGCAAGATGAGGCCTTAACGCGTTTTCTGGCCTTAGAACCCTTGTTCAGAGACATGCCTGATATAGCAATCAATAAATATCTGGCCGTTTCTCAACTCAGTGCTAAAGCCTCCCCTAATGAAGAAAAAACGACAGGACTCACTGCGACACCTAATTCCACCCCAGCACTAATCAGTGATAAATCTCAGCTTAAGTCCCTCTTGGTTTCGGTCGAAACCCTAGTCTCAACTGAACCTCCACAACTAGGAACTCCTATACCGGCACAGCTACCTACTCATACGGTTAAATTAAGCTTTGACACAAAAGAGGCCACGACTAACACAATCCTCAATGCAGAGCAAATTTTAGCAAGAATGGGACGCGTCCGCTTTCAGAAACCCGTCCTATCAAGCATAAATACCCGGGGGTTAGGTTTGTCAGAAGAACTTACTGAAAATCCCGAAGATTTCGGAAGTTGGCTCTGGAACACTTTACTGGGCGGAAAGCAAACAGACAATAGAGCGCTAAACGAAATACTCATTAGCGCTCTTTCATCAGATAAACTGCGGATAATTTTACAATTAAAAGACGAAAGCTTGTTTCCCGTTCCTTGGGAAACGATGTATCTGCCCGAACAAAATACCTTTATCAGTATAACACAAAAGTTTTCCTTAATACGGTATACGCAGCTCGCACAAGCAGGAAAACAGAATGACTTTGACGCACCTATCAAAATTTTAGTGGTCATTGCCAGTCCTAAAGATGCGCCCTATTTGGAATACAACCAGGAACGAGATATCATCAGTAACACCTTAAAAGAGGCTGTCGACAGAAACCAGGTTGAAATATACATTCTCGAACATGCCAGCATTGAGAAATTACAGCGAACTCTCCGTATTTTCCAACCCCAAATTTTTCACTTTATTGGGCATGGGGCACAAGGCAAACTCGTACTGGAAAATGAAGAGAATGGGGCTGTCGAATTTCTGGAAACTGACCAACTGAGTGTACTACTTGATACATATAAAATTAATATTGCCTTTTTAAACGCCTGTCATACGGCTACCCCTGTGGACCGTGCAGTAAGTACTGGAACTGCCGGAACATTAGTAAAAAAAGGGGTACCCGCCGTTGTTGCCAATACGGAACCCATACCTGATAAGACCGCTATTTTATTCACAAAAGAATTTTATCAGGCATTAGTTGACGGCTATTCCCTAGAATCCGCGGTAACGGAAGCTCGCAAAGCGCTATGGCTCGAACAATTAGAATGGCATTCCTATATACTCTATACCAGTACTTACGCCCTGGAGAACTATCGACTAAAAATCCCCGGCAAAAGAGAGACAGAATCCCGATAGGTCGAAATTTTCATCATGTAATTGACCATCAGTTCTAGTACAATAAATATGCAAGGTTAGCTGGCCGCTCTTCTTAGAGTTAATTCAATTTTCCATCATTTTTACAAAAAAGTGCTCTCATCGGTTATAAATTTCCTTCTTTTTCCTTCTTTCCTTTTGGGCCATCTTTCACCAACCATTGGCTCTTCGCACGAATCTGCATGAAACGCTATCTCTATTTTTTTCTGCTATTACTTGGGCCGGTTGCCTTCGCTCAAACACCCTTAAACGTCGATAAAGAATTTGCCTTTGCTGCCAAACAGTATGAGCTAATGCTTAAAAGTCACCCCGACACTACCAAATTCCCACAGTCTACGAAGCCCGACGGCACACCTGACGACCGTAAATCGGACTGGTGGTGCAGTGGCTTCTTTGGTGGCTCACTCTGGCATATCTATGAACGAACCAAAGCGCCAGTCTGGAAAGCTGCCGCTAACAAATGGACGATGGCTGTGGCCAAAGAGCAATACAATACGGGTACCCACGACTTAGGTTTCATGCTCTATTGCCCCTTCGGTAATGGGTATCGGCTGACTAAAAATGAGACGTACCCACCCATATTACTCACGGGTGCGAAGTCACTATCTACCCGCTTCGACCCAAAGGTTGGGGTAATTAAATCGTGGAATAAATTTCAGAACTATGATTATCCTGTTATCATCGATAATATGATGAACCTGGAGTTCTTGTTCTGGGCAGCAAAACGATCGGGAAATAAAGAATTTTATAACCTCTCTGTCACACATGCCGATAATACGATAAAAAACCATTATCGGCCCGATTATAGTAGCTACCACGTCGTTTGTTACAATCCTGACGGTACTGTGGCGGCTAAAAAAACTGCGCAGGGCTACGCCGATAATTCGGCCTGGGCGCGGGGACAGGCATGGGGCTTATACGGCTTCACAGTGATGTATCGTGAAACAAAAGACAAAAAGTACCTGGATTTCGCTCGTCACATTGCGGATTTTTACCTGAGTCATCCAAACTTACCCGCCGACAAGGTTCCGTACTGGGACTTTAATGCGCCTAATATTCCCAACGAAGAACGGGATGCCTCGGCCGCTGCCATTACAGCCTCAGCTTTACTTGAGCTGTGCACCTACGGCGGTCCATCGGCCAAGACGTATTACCAATCAGCGGTGAAGATGCTGGAAAGCCTGTCCAGCCCAGCTTACAAAGCTAATTTGGGCGAGAATAATAACTTTATTCTGAAACACAGCGTAGGGCATAAACCCCAAAAGAGTGAAGTGGATACGCCAATCATTTACGCTGATTATTACTACCTAGAAGCATTACTCCGCTATGATGCGCTCCAGAAAAAATCAGCGTTCCGGTCGTAATTTGGTATAAAAGAGTTTTGACAGGATGAACAGGATTAATAATCCTGTTCATCCTGTCAAAACTTTATCTAGTAATAGCGCCGAATAGCCTGAATTGTTACAATAGTTGGAGCCGACAAATAAAAGTCAAACAAGGAATGCCCTAATAGTTCATGGCTGATAGCATTAAGATGTTGTGGGTCATTTGCCAAAAAATACTCTTCTTCTGGGCGAATTACTAAATCGGAATCAAATACACTGAACAATTGATTTTCCGCTTCCTGTAACAATAAGTTGCGGCTCCGTTGCCGAACCCACTGGTTAATCCGATCCCGATTCGGAAACGGAGTCAGTATCAAAACATTATGACGGAAGGGGCGTAACTGTTTCAGCAAAACAGACAAGGCCATTTTGTCGCGCGACCGAACGAAAGAACGTAATAAGGTGCTCATTGCCTTGAATGAGCTAAGTTGCCCAGCCTCTGTATCCCTAGATTGCAATGTCAGTGACTGTGGTAACGCCGGTGTCGCCAAACAAGGCACATTCACCGAGTCGAAGACGGCGGGCTGAATAATCCGATGGTCAAGTTGAAGAACAATTAAGTCGAAACGGCTGAGGGGTAGTTGCGCCAGCGTAGACGACATCTGCGCCATCGTTAAATGAGCATAGGCTTCTACCGACACGGGTTGCCCGGCTCGGCTAACCTGCCGAATAAAATGCCCTACGAAACTTAAGTTTCCTCCCGACAGGCCGAAGCCATAGGTATGTTCATCGCCAATTACCAACACGTTCATCAGTCAATAAAAACGGGGCGAATAAACCCGTTTCCTACCTTTACGTAACAGCCTGGCTAACTGTGGCAATGGACACAGAAAAATTATTAACAACCTAAACAATAATTGCAACGTTATACGTTGGGAACGCGTAGTCTATGTAGTGTCAGGTTGTTAACGTAAATCCGATCGAACTTTGTTTTTCCGAAAATCGTCTTCCTTCGCCGATAATGATCTGCTAAGCGTTATTCGGGCTTGTCGCGTAAACGACCCGCGAGCCCAACGAACGCTGTTCAAGCAGTTTTTTGGCTATGCAAAGAGTATCTGCCTGCGCTACACCTCAAGTAGTGAGGAAGCCGAAGATGTACTAAACGAAGGATTTCTGAAAGCATTTCAGCATTTAGATAGTTATGATGAAACATTACCATTTAAAGCCTGGCTGCGGACAATTCTGGTAAATACGGCGATTAGTCACTATCGCAAAAATCATCGGTTTGAACAACACACATCGCTGGACGCGGGCGAACAGGTAGCCTTCGATGAGAATATTGTTGATCAGATTGCTGCTGAAGAGATTCTGGCCCTGGTTCAGCAACTAACACCAACCTACCGGACCGTATTTATGATGCACGTAGTGGATGGCTACACCCTCCACGAAATTGCCGGTATATTGAGCCATAACGAGGCTACTGTGCGTTCGAACTACGCCCGCGCCCGGCAGAAGTTACAGGTACTCATCAAACAAGCTTATCCATTTTACGAAAATTCTGGCCCTGGTGCCACCATTCCATATCATGAAAACTGACCGATTTTCCGATATTATCCGGCGAAAACTGGAAAGTATTCGGCCGGAATTTACCGAAAAAGACTGGACGAGGATGCAAGCCACGCTTCAGCAGGCTAGTCCGCCCCAACCCGGCTCAGGCGGCACAGGGCAACCCTTCAGTCAGAGTATCTGGTCATCGCACCCCTGGCTCATGGCGGCTGCAACTATCAGTACCGTTGTGTTGGTAGCCTTTAGCATCTGGCAACGGGCTGAAATTAACAACCTGCGTCAGGCGATAGGTCAACTCAAACAAAAGCCTGATTCAACGCAGGCAGCTCCTACCTTACCCGGACAGGAACAGTCGACACTATCCCAAACAGAGGGTGCTCGTCAGCCGTTGCCCGTGCAAAGCCGTGAATCAATGCCATCGTTGAATCAGAAACAAGGGATTTCTGGTGAACGGGATACTGTTTACATAACCCGCTATGTTACGCCACCTGCCCGTTCACGATCAGAGACTGTGGATGAACGGGCATTGCAGGGAACAGAAACTCCGCCTGATCAACGATATGCGGAAACAAGTCGATCGTCTGTTTCTACGAGCCCATCACGCCAACCTACTAACCTAACTAACAACCAGAAAACTGATTCCTATGGCGTTTCCTCTACTCCCTTAACCAGTGAAAAAAATACCTCTATAACCAGTTCTGAAAACAACGTTACTCCTTCGGTTACGCTGGATAAATCGGCGAATCCACTTGCCAATACCAGCCGTGAACGTCGGCTCAGGAAAGGTCGGTATTCAAATAAAAATGAAGTTTACCAGACCAATCCAGCTAGCGGCATGGTGACGAATAGTCGGAGTCCTAAAACTAACTATTCAGACAGGGCTACAAACCTAGTTAACTCGGTCGAGCAAACTCAGCAATCCAAAACCGAGCAGTCAGTTGCTATGAGTGGTACATCAGCCAGTTACGAACTGGCTACCAGTCGCCCTTTATCGGCAAAAACCGCTAACTGGAATGGCATGTTGGCTCAGCGAGCAAATCGAATAAGAAAGGCCTGGACTCCAGCGGTTATTGATGAGGTACAAACGGCTCCAGCCAGCCAGCCTGTTAAGCAACTACCAATCCAGTTCCGGCTAGGTGTAGGTGGTGAACTAGCCTCTGGTTTATGGAACGCAGGTGCATTTGGTGAAGTGCTTCTGGGCAAGCATCTGACCGTTGGCGTTGGATTTGTCCAGGCGACGTATACGAATAAGTTTACCAATGACGATGACTTCGAAGATCGTACACATCGTAATTTCAAAAAGGAATTTGGTCCAGGAATTGATCAATTCCGTGATATATTAAATATTGATACCCGTCAAACACGGTATCAGATCCCAGTAAGCCTTGGTTATCGGATTCCGCTTAACCAGTCGCTCTCATTACTACCAACCGTTAGTACCTATTTAAATCTGCAGAACACAGAAAATGTGACGTTTTATTGCCGGCTGCCCCTACCCCCTTTCCAGCAAAATCGCATTGATTTTGCTCAGGTAAATGTCAACAAAACCCAGTCGATTAATTTAATCAATACCCTATCGCTGGGAACTGGTATTGAATGGCACAGTAGACATTGGGCGCTACAGGGAAGTCCTACCCTTAATTTACCCCTGCAAAGCAATGCACAAACGATGCAGCCAGACCAAAACTGGCGGAATACAACAACTGTCAGTCTAAGGGCTAGATTACTGTACCAGTTTTAAATACGAATAGAGCGCTGATTTTTAGGGTCTATCTAATTAGAGTAATAGATAGATCCTAAAAATCAGCGCTCTATTTTATACTTACTTATCCGCTGATACCCGCCAAATACGCCCGGCAGCATCGTCAGCTACAAGCATTGATCCATCAGAAAGTACAGTCACGCCAACGGGTCGACCGTGTACGTCTTTGTTATTCCCCGCCAGAAAGCCGGTTAAAAAATCTTCAGGCTTGCCGGGTTTCCCGTCCTTAAACGGCACAAAAACGACTTTATAACCAACGAGTTGCGAACGATTCCAGGAGCCATGCTGTCCAATAAAGGCTCCGTTTTGATATTTTTCGGGGAATGTCGAGCGTGACCCCGTCGTTTTGTCATAAAAAGCTAATCCAAGCGAAGCCGTATGCGATCCAAGCGGCACATCGGGCACCAGGGCTTTCTTAACTAAATCTGGTCGTTCACCTTTCCGACGAGGGTCTTCATTTTGTCCGTAGTAGGAATAAGGCCAGCCATAAAACGCGCCCTCTTTCACGCTCGTCATATAATCTGGTACGAGGTCATCACCTAATTCGTCACGCTCGTTAACAGCCGTATAGAGCACCTTTGTTGTGGGTTGCCACCCCATACCAACGGGATTCCGTAAACCACTGGCGTAGATGCGTTCACCGGAACCATCGGGATTGATTTCCAAAATATTAGCCCGGCGGAGTTCATTCTCAGGCCCATGCTCCCCAACGTTACTACCTGACCCAACCGTAATATAAATCTTCTTCCCATCGGGGCCGGCCAGTAAATTTCGGGTCCAGTGGTTGTTGTAGCCGCCAACGGGTAGATCCAGGATTTTCTTACCGGGAGCCGTTATCTTGGTTTGTCCCGGTTTGTAATCATAGCGCATTAACGCACCTGTACCAGCAACGTAGAAACTGTTACCAAGAACAAGCATGCCAAATGGCCGATCAACACCCGATAGAAATGGCTGTCGTAAATCAGGTTTCCCATCTTTATTCGTATCCCGGAAAATCGTGATACGATTGGCGCTGGTTCCTTCCCGCTCGGATTTATTCCGTCCGGTTACCGCATTAATGACCTTTTCTTTGGCCCCGTCTCGTTCTGTATTCGCTTCCGCTACAAAGATGTCGCCGTTAGGAGCCTCATATATCCAGCGGGGGCTATCCAAATCACGAGCGAACTCCGTAACTGTAAAGCCCACTGGTGCCTGGGGAGTTTTGCCTTCGGGCCAGCCGGTAACATTACTAAAGTTTTTCGCCGATTTAGTCGCGAAAGGCGCAGGTAAGTTAATTATTGTATCGACGGTAGTAACCGTCTCACCAGTCTGGTTAGCGTCTTTTTTCTGATTGCAGCTCAGAAATAGCGCCGACAGCGCAACGCCTGTCAGCAGATATGTGGTTGTTTTCATTGTTGAGTAAATTGTACCTTTACTCAACTGCCTGTACATTCATTTGGTTATGGCTTGGCCTGTAAAGCTGTTATTCTCACAAGGCTCGGGAAAATTTAGCGTACGGAATAGGCCCTTTATAGAATACCTCACTCACAGCTTCCATACCAAATCGACGGTAGAAATCTGCCGCTTCAAGCCGGGCATCACACCAGAGAGTTATAGCTCTCAACCGTTTTGCTTCATCAATGACATGGTTTAATAAAAGCGTACCAATTCCCTGCCGCTGACAATCAGACCGAGTAGCAAATTTTCTAAATCGGCTGTCTTTGTCGTTAACAAATAGTGAGATTACGGCAACCAGCTCATCTTCCAGAAATGCCCCAAAATGATAGCCATCCGCATCGTTTTCTACCTTCACATACTCAAAAGGTTTGTCGGGCCAGAGTACATTATGCCGCAACGGGTAGGTTTGCTCAGGCGTGATGGAACGAATTAAAATCATGTTTTACGAACAAAGTCAAAACGGCAATTTTCCTAAATCGACATTCCCTCCCGTTATAATAATGCCGATTTTTTGGCCGGCAAACTGCTCTTTGTAGTTCAGAACGGCGGCCAATGGAACGGCACTCGATGGCTCGATAACGATTTTCATCCGTTCCCAAACGAGTCGCATAGCCGCTATAATTTCAGCATCGGAAACAGTCAGAATATCCATAACATGCGACTGGATAATGGCCAGTGTTCGCTCACTCAGGGTTGTCATGAGCCCATCGGCAATGGTATTAATATAAGGTGCTTTCTCTACTCGTCCGCTTTGAAATGACAGTACGGCATCGGCGGCACCTTCGGGCTCTCCGGCAATAACACGGGTTTTTGGGGATAGGTAATGAGTGGTCAAAGCTGTACCACTAAGTAGTCCTCCCCCACCAACTGGTGCCATAATTATATCGAATGGTACAGACGTTCCGGCATCCTCTATCAACTCTTTGGCAGCCGTAGCCTGCCCGGCAATCACGCGGTCGTCGTCGAAGGGGTGAACCAATACGGCACCTGTTCGTTCCATCACCTCACGAACGCCAGCTTCGCGCGCTTCGAGGGTTGGTTCACATTCAATGATCTCTGCACCATAGCCATGAACCGCGTCTTTTTTCACTTGCGGTGCGGTGCGTGGCATCACAATGTACGCGGGAAGACCAACCTGGCGAGCGGCAAAGGCAACCGCCTGTGCATGATTACCCGACGAATGCGTTGTTATGGCGTTACCTTCCTTATTCTGAACAACTTGTAAAACTGCATTGAGACCACCACGTGCTTTGAAAGCTCCTATTTTCTGAAAGTTCTCGCATTTAAAGAACAGTTCGGCCCCGACCCGGTCATTAATAGTTTGATTCGTGAGCACGGCAGTGCGGTGAATATAAGGCCGAACTCGGTCGTGGGCCTCCCGTATAGTATCGAATGAAATCATCAGGCTTTAAGACTACAGATGCGGGCAAATTACGAAGAAAAAAGCTTGGCCCCTTATAAACCATTGCTCGCTCATTGCATCAAATGAGTAACTTCCAGCTAATTTAGTACTTTACCAACCGAAGTAGCCGTTTACTTCCCCAACCTTAATTCGCTAAATCTGTTACGTTATGACTACCAACCGTCGTTCGTTCCTGAAACAAGCTGCTGGCTCGCTGGCAGGTATGGCTGTTATGCCAGCTGTTTTTGCTGAAGCACCCACAAAAAAAATGTTCTTCGATATTTCACTGGCTGAGTGGTCATTACACAAAGCACTGTTCGGTAAGAAAATTACGAACCTGGATTTTCCAGGCATTGCGCGTAAAGAGTTCGATATCAGCATTGTTGAGTATGTGAACCAGTTCTTCAAAGACAAAGCACAGGACAAAACCTATCTCAACGACTTGCTAACCCGTTGCAAAGACAATGGGATTACGAACCACTTGATTATGATCGATGGAGAAGGAAACCTGGGCGCTTCCGATGCTGCTGAACGGATGAAAGCGGTTGAAAATCACCACAGATGGGTGGAATGTGCCAAGTACCTGGGTTGTAAAACCATCCGGGTTAATGCTGCCGGGCAAGGCACTGCCGAGGAAGTTTCCAAAGCTGCCGTTGAAGGCTTAAGCAAATTAGGTGAGTTCGCCAAAACCATGAATATCAACGTCATCGTTGAAAACCACGGTGGTTATTCATCAAATGGCCAATGGCTATCCGGTGTGATGAAACAGGTGGGAATGAAAAACGTGGGCACCCTCCCCGACTTTGGCAATTTCTGCATCAAACATGGCCAGGGGCACGCCTGTCTGGAAGAATACGATCGCTATAAGGGAACAGCCGAGCTAATGCCATTTGCGAAAGGTGCATCAGCTAAATTCTACGACTTCGACGCAAATGGTAACTGCGTTGAAACTGACTATAATCGCATCATGAAGATTGTGAAAGACAGCGGTTTTAAAGGAACCATTGGCATCGAATACGAAGGCGATGGTCTTGAGGAGTATGAAGGTATCCGTAAGGCAAAAGCAATACTCGAACGCGTAGGGCCAACGGTATAAAATAATTTGTCATTACTAGTCAGGCCTTGTCATTAGGTTGTCATTCGTTGTATATACAGGCATATGCTGTTTACAATAAATGGCAACCTATTGACAAGGCCTGACTAGTAATGACACTATCATTAAAGTCCTACACTTGGCTGAGCTACATACCGAAGCAATTCCTGCCGGGTGGCTTCCTGCTCAAACTTGCCGCTATAAGACGAGGTGATGGTTGTGCTATTCAGATCACGAACTCCACGCGTTGACACGCAAAGGTGTTTGGCATCAATAATGACGGCAACATCCTCTGTTTCCAGGACACGCTTCAGTTCATCGGCAATCTGTATCGTCAGACGCTCCTGAACCTGAGGACGCTTGCAGAAATACTCCACAATCCGGTTCAGTTTCGAAAGACCAATTACTTTCCCACTGGAAATATAAGCCACATGGGCTTTACCAATAATGGGCACAAAATGGTGTTCGCAGTACGTTTGAACGGTGATGTCTTTTTCAACCAGCATCTCATTGTACTGAAACTTGTTGTCGAACAGCGTTGATTTGGGCTTGTTTGCTGGATTCAGACCGCTGAAAATCTCCTTCACATACATTTTGGCAACGCGCCGGGGCGAGCCTTTCAAACTATCGTCCGTCAGATCCAGGCCCAGAATATTCATAATTTCGCGAAAATGCTCTTCAATTAACTCCATTTTCAGGTCATCATCAAGGGCAAACGCATCATCACGCATCGGTGTGTCAATAGAACTTGTTCCATGATCATCGCCGAGTTCATCCACTAATTCGTCGCTATGGTGTCCATGTCCATTTAGCGCATGGCCATTAGACGGGGTATTCGACGAAGTTCCGTTCAGTTTCATACAGTCTGATTTTAAGATCTAAGCCCTCGCTTAGCTGATTGCGTAAAATGGTATAGATAACGATGGCAATGTTCTCGGCCGACGGATTTAAATCGGCGAATTCATCGGTATCAAGATTAAGGTTCTTGTGATCGAAGCGATCAAGGACATGTTCCTTCATAAGGTCGCCAAGATGCTTCATGTCAATTACGTAGCCCGTTTCAGGATCAATCGGGCCAACAACCTGCACAATCAGCTCATAGTTATGACCATGAAAATGGGGATTGTTGCATTTACCATACACACGGGTATTTTTTTCATCTGACCAATTTGGGTTGTTCAGACGATGTGCCGCGTTAAAATGTTCTTTCCGAAATACGGCAACGCGCTGACCACTAGTGCTGAGCGTGTTGATTCGGGGAACTTCCGTTCCAGAAGTGTCCATAAAAATGAATTGAAAAATGGTTCAATCAACCTGTCGTTACAAAGTTTGTGTACAACACAGGCAGACAGCGGAGCGTGTAGCCAAGACGCCCTTTCGTATGCGATTGATGCTTTAATAACCGGTTCTCTTCTATTTTTGTTCAACCTTTTACATAAAAGATTAAACAAGAAAGGCTCCGATTCTGGATAATAACATCCGCTTATCCGCTAACGTTCCCACCCATAAAAACCTTCGGCTATCAGGAACCGGTCCAGGGCTGCACCCGTTGTGACCCCATGAAACGCTTTCGAACCATCATGATATTTACTGCATTTATATTGACTGGATTAGTGGTAGCAACGCTGCTTTTTATGCAACAAAGCACCTTCGGCCGCAATCCAGCCGAGACCCGATTAGACCGAATCAAACACTCCCCGAACTACAAGGATGGTTCATTTCAGAATCTGGAACCAACCGAAGTGATGCGCGAAGATGCGTCGTATGCGGGGCTGATGCGTGATTTCTTTCAAAAAGATAAAAATAACATTCCACCCCTGCCTCTTCCGTCCATTAAAACAGATCTGAAAGCTTTGGGGGACTCAACACCAACAATCGTCTGGTTTGGCCATTCATCCTACCTGATCAAATCAAAAGGCGTGACCCTTCTGGTCGATCCTGTATTCAGCGGCCATGCGTCGCCCGTATCGTTTTTCGGCAAGTCGTTTCCGGGAACGGATGTATATAGCGTCGACGACATGCCTGCTATTGATTATCTGGTTCTTTCCCACGACCACTACGATCACCTCGATTATGAGACCGTTACGAAATTGATTCCTAAAGTCAAGAAATTCTACACCGCTTTAGGTGTGGGTGCCCACCTCGAACGCTGGGGTGTTCCGGCCGATCGGATCGTGGAATTTGATTGGTGGGAACATCAGCCCGTTGCACCCGGTATTGACCTGACAGCCACCCCTGCCCGGCATTTTTCGGGCCGCAGTTTTGCACGAGGAAAAACCCTATGGACTTCCTTCGTGCTGAACCTTCACGGCTACAAACTATTTCTGGGGGGCGATTCAGGCTACGGCAAACATTTTCAGACCATTGGCGATCAGTACGGCCCGTTCGATCTGGCTATTCTCGAATGCGGGCAGTATGGTAAAGACTGGCCAAACATCCATATGATGCCCGAAGAAGTCATTACTGCTGCCCAGGATCTACGGGCAAGAACTTTACTCCCTGTGCACTGGGCCAAATTTTCCCTAGCCATGCACGCCTGGAACGAACCCATTGAACGGCTACTCAAAAAAGCGGACAAAGAAGGTTTCGACGTAACAACCCCCAAGATTGGTGAACCCGTTGTGTTGAACGCGTCCTACCCAAGAGCCGTGTGGTGGAATTTCTAATACAGAAAATTGGGTAAAACGGCACTGGCGTATGTTTTTTGACCTGAAATCTCGTTCTTTGACAGGTCAATCGTTTTATACGCAACTGTCCCTTTATGCAATCGCCTACCCGTCGTGAATTTATTCGAACAGCCGCCCTTACGGGCGCAGCAACCTCTGTTTTTCCAACTATTTTAACAAATGCCGAGTCTCGTTCGGATAAATCAGCTGATCCAAAAGTTCGGCTGGCGTTTATCGGTGTTGGTGCACGAGGACGCAGTCATGTTGACCAGGCGCTCTTCCGCGATGATGTTGAGATAACGGCTATTTGCGATCCTGCCCCCGAAGCAATCAGCCGCACCAATGCGATGATCGAAAAAAAGGGGCGGAAACTCCCGGTCGCTTATACAAAAGGGGATGAGGCTTTTCGGGAGATGCTTAAACGCGACGATATTGACGGGGTTGTCATTGCGACACCCTGGGAATGGCACGTTCCGATGGCCGTAGCCACCATGCAGGCGGGCAAATACGCGGGCGTGGAAGTATCAGCGACGGTAACGCTCAAAGAGTCCTGGGATTTAGTTAATACATTCGAGAAAACGGGTTCGCATTGCATGATTCTGGAGAATGTCTGCTACCGACGCGATGTGCTGTCGGTGCTGAACATGATTCGGAAGGGCATGTTTGGCGAAATGACCTACGCGCATTGCGGTTATCAGCACGATTTACGAAACATCAAATTCAACGATGGCAAATCCATTGGGGGCGTTGGTGCCGAGTTTGGCGCAAAAGGATACTCAGAAGCTCACTGGCGGACCCAGCACTCGGTTGATCGTAATGGCGATATTTACCCTACCCATGGACTCGGCCCAGTAGCTCATTGGCTCGATATTAACCGGGGTAACCGCTTTACCCACCTGACCAGTACAGCCACTAAAAGCCGGGGCCTTCACAAATACGTTGTCGACAAAGGGGGACCGGACCATCCGAACGCCAAGGTTAACTTTAAGCTGGGCGATGTGGTAACTACAGTAGTTCAGTGTGCCAATGGTGAGAATATCGTTATCATTCACGACACAAACTCTCCTCGCCCCTACTCGCTTGGTTTCCGGGCGCAGGGTACAAATGGCATCTGGATGGACGACAACGATATGATTTACCTGGAAGGTGTCAGCCCGAAAGCCCATAGCTGGGAGCCATTTGCCCCCTATCAGGAAAAATATGATCACCCACTCTGGAAACGCCACGCCCAAACCGCCGAAAACGCAGGTCACGGTGGCATCGACTTTTTTGTACTTCGGGCCTTCATTGAGTCAATAAAAGCGAAGACCGCTCCACCTATAGATGTATATGACGCAGCAGTCTGGAGTGCCATTAGCCCATTGTCAGAACAGAGTATAGCTGGGGGTAGCAAACCCATTGAAATTCCTGATTTCACCCGTGGAAAGTGGAAAACCAACAAGCCGATTTTTGGTCTCGGCGACAACTATTAAAGCGTAGTTGACGATAAGTCAATTTCTCTTTATAATTTGTAAAAAATTTTAAAAATCAGTTCCCCTACCTGCTCTAACTTACGAATTAATCGATGACACCTACTGCCCCGCCTAAAACCCAGAGTTACGTTGGCCCACTACTTATTATTGGTACTCTCTTTTTTGTTTTTGGCTTCATGACATGGCTCAATAGTGTACTGATTGCTTTTTTTAAGCAGGCATTCAGCTTAAGCACTGTAGGGTCCAATCTAGTTACCTTCGCGTTTTTCATTTCGTATACGCTGATGGCTATTCCATCGTCAGCTTTATTGAAACGCACTGGCTTTAAAAATGGCATGTCAATAGGACTGGTCGTTATGGCTCTTGGTACTATCGTTTTCATACCAGCTGCTCAAGCTGTTTCATACCCGCTTTTTCTGGGTGGCCTATTCCTGATTGGCATTGGTCTCACCGTCTTGCAAACCGCGTCAAATCCCTACGCAACGATTCTTGGCCCGCGAGAGAGTGCTGCCCAGCGCATTAGCATTATGGGTGTTTCTAATAAACTGGCTGGCATATTCAGTCAGCTTATTTTTGGTGGATTGTTATTAACAGGTTCCAACACTATTTCCGGGGCAGTAGCGCTGGAGAAATTAGTTATACCATACACTATTCTAACGGGTATTCTAGTCATGTTAGCAATTCTGATTCGGTACTCGAACATGCCAGAGGTGTCGGAAGAACAGGACGATGCCCCTGCTGAGTTAACACAACGTACTAGTATTTGGCAGTTCCCAAACTTGGTCCTGGGTGTTCTGACGCTATTTTGTTATGTAGGGGCTGAAGTCATAGCAGGCGACACAATTATCAACTATGGCTTGGCCATTGGCTTCTCCAATGACGAGGCCAAACATTTTACCACATATACGCTCTATGGCTTACTAGCGGGGTATATACTTGGCATCGTGGCTATTCCCCGATTTATATCACAACAAATGGCGCTTCGCATTGGATCAATTCTGGCTTTGATTCTAACAACAGGTGCTATTCTAACTAGTGGCTTTACTTCCATAATGTGTGTTGCCCTGCTGGGTTTTGCAATTTCGCCGATATGGCCCGCTATATGGCCATTAGCTTTGAATCAACTTGGCAAATTCACCAAGCTTGGCTCAGCTCTACTAATTATGGGAGTTTCGGGTGGCGCTTTGCTACCCTTGCTACATGGCTATCTCACCGACGCAGTTAGCCCTAAAATGGCGTACGGATTACTGCTGCCGCTATTTGGCTTTATTCTGTACTACGCTACCGTAGGCTACAAAAAGTCGAGTTGGTAATGTTATTTAACCTTGAGCAGCTACGTCTAGCTGTTGAAAAAGGCAATATCAACTGGAGAAAACATACCCTTCAGCGATTAGCAGAACGTAATATTCTTCAACGTGATGTTCTGCAAATACTGCATTCGGGTGAGGTAATTAGATCTTACATTGATGATCGACCTTTTCCAAGCATATTAATGTTTGGATGGATACATGCCCGGCCTTTACATACAGTAGTTTCTTATGATAGTGTAGAGGAGATGGTGTATATCATTACAGTTTACGAGCCATCACTTGAGGTGTTTGAGTCAGATTATAAGACAAAGAAGCAATGACAACATCTAAGATTTGCCCTATGTGTGGAGGTCACAAAGAAGCTGGTCGTACTACCTATAGTGTTGATTCGGGAGACGGATTAGTTGTTGTTCGTCATGTTCCAGCTATGATTTGCAATCAATGCGGAGAAGAATGGATCGATAATCAAACAGCGCAACAACTAGAAAATATTGTTCTGGAAGCGCGCCAGAAAAAACATCAATTAGAAGTATTGTCGCTTTGAGTTTGTCAACAATCATATCTCCTACCGAAATAGAGGAGCAAACCGTATCAACACCCGGACGCATCTGTCTCTTTGGTGAACATCAGGATTACTTAGGGCTGCCAGTTATTGCAGCTGCCATCTCGCGCCGAATTCAGATAAAGGCGTGCCAATCTGAGCAAACTGGCTTTCGGCTGAACCTTCCCGATATTGGTGAATCGGTTAGTATTCCGTTTGATGGGCAACCGCTTCCCTATCCGCAAATCCGTGATTATTTCCGATCGGCAGTTAATGTTTTGCTTCGGGAAGGCTTCTCCTTTTCAAAAGGAATTGAGGGCGAAGTACATGGGAATATTCCCATAAACTCCGGTACATCAAGTTCATCAGCCTTATTAGTTACCTGGCTCAATGTGCTTGCTCTCTTAGCAGATAAGCCCCGGCAGCTTTCTCAGGAGAAGTTGGCAGAACTGGCCTACGTAGCCGAAGTCCTGGAATTTGGTGAACCGGGTGGTATGATGGATCATTATTCTACTGCCGTTGGGCATGTGATTTACCTGGAATCGCAACCGAAAATTCGGCTTGAAAAACTTAGTCCAGCCTTAGGCACGTTTGTTCTGGGCGACTCGCAGGAACCCAAAGATACAATTGGCATTCTGAAGCGGGTGAAGTACGGCATGCTCGATATAGTAGCAAAATTAAAGGCTATCAACCCGACTTTTTCGTTGTTTGAGTCCGAGATTACCGAAGTTGTTGAGTTCAAAGACGTTTTGAGCAAAGACGACTACATTCTGCTCAAAGGCAATATTGAGAACCGAGATATTCTGCGCGATGCACTGACCGTTTTGAAATCTCCCACGGGTCTTGATCACGTACGATTCGGTCAGCTTCTGACCAACCACCAAACCAATCTACGCGAAGCCCAACGCATTAGCACACCTAAAATTGACCGTATGCTCGATGCAGCTCTGAACGCGGGTGCTCTCGGCGGAAAAATTAACGGTTCGGGAGGGGGAGGCTGTATGTTTGTTTATGCACCCAATGAGCCCGAAAAAGTTGCGGAAGCCATTGAGCGGGAAGGCGGAAAAGCCTACGTCATTTCAGTTGATGCCGGAACAACTGTTGAGCGTTGAGCTTGCTATACTACGCTATTACAAACATTACTGCTGGCTGTTCGCGGCACGTTGTGCAGGAAACCAGGAAGTGAGTACGGTCATCAGGACAACGAGAATACCGGTCAGGATAATGTCCCGAGTATCAAGACGTACTGGGTAGGCATCAATAATTGAACTGACCGTTCCCATCCGAATAAATCCGTATTTCTCTTGCGCTAAACAAATCAATACGCCCAGTACCAGTCCGGTAATTGCTCCTGTTAACGCTATAATCGCTCCTTCGGTCAGGAAAATCCGCCGAATCATGTTCCTTGTTGCCCCAAGAGCGAACAAAATCCGAATGTCAGCTTTTTTCTCAATCACCAACATGGATAGCGAAAAGAAGATATTGATCGAAGCCACCAGAATGATAAACGAAAGCGTTAGACCTACGAATAATTTTTCGACGTAAATAGCCCGATAGAGATCTACGTTCAAGTCATCGCGGGTTTGCACACTTAGTTTATCGCCAACTACGTTCTGCAACGCTTGCTTAACCAACTGTTCGTTGGCACCGGGCTGAAGTTGTAGTTCAAGGCTTGTTACTTCCTCTGGTTTATAACTAAATAACGAACGGGCTACCGTCAGGGGAACCAAAACAAAATTATCGTAGCGCGATTCAATGAAAAATACACCCGCTACCGTTAGGGATTCCCGATTAAAGGCGTCGGGGTTTAATACGCTAAAACTTTGTCCGCTTTGGGGATACAGAATTTCCAGTGGTGTCAGAATATCAACTGGCGAAATACTCAAGTCTGTGCGCACCCCATCCGCCACAATAGCATAGTTGATACCATTCTGACGTAACAACAGTTTCCCTTCCAGCAAAGCCGAGTCGAGCTGCTCGCGCTGAAGGTAATTGTCATCCACCCCTTTAAGCTTCACAACGGTTGTGCCATTCGCATAGCGACCGAGCGCATTATCTTGTGCTACAGACGTCAGAAAATGCACACCCGGTACTTTCTGCAAACGGGTTACTAAGGCAGGGGGAGCCAGGAACCGCTTACCTTGTTTGGCCGATATGGTCATATCGGCCTCAAACGTTTTAAATACTTCCCGATTCAACTCTTCCATACCGTTTAAGACTGATAGTACCACAACCAGCGCCATTGTACCAATGCCTACACCGAGCATCGACAGAATAGACAACCAGCTAATGAAACTACGTTTCTTACGGGAGAAAAAATACCGACGGGCAATCCAGGCAGGAAGATTCATAAGTAGTAGAAAGTAGAGTAACTGAAATAAGTGAAGTAAGTTGGTTAGAGTGCGCTTAAACGTACTCCACCCATTCACTTACTACACAACTTCACCAATTACTCATCCTCATCTTCCGCTGGTGCGGGTGGGATTTCCAGGCCAGAGAAGAGTTTATCCATTTTATCAGCGTATTCGGCCGTGTCATCTAAATAAAAATTCAGCTCGGGTACAATGCGGAGTTGATGACGAACACGCTCACCAAGATGCTGTCGTAGCACTTTTCCTTTTTCCTGAATAGTTTCCAGCAAAAGCTGTTTATTCTTAGTAGCCAGAAAACTCAGGTAAACCCGGGCTACGCTCAAATCGGGCGAAACGCGCACGCTGGTAACGGTTATAAAGGCTCCGTTGAATAAATGCGGCACATCGCGCTGAAAAATTTCACTCAAATCTCTCTGCAATTGCCGGGCTACTTTCTGCTGTCGTTTCGATTCCATACTACTCGGTACTTAAACTATTTTGCAAATATCCACCCATTTTTCCGTTCTGCCGAAATTGACTGTAATTTTACAGGCAGGAAGTTAGTAAGTTAATGAGTTAGTAAGTCGGTAAGTCGGTAAGTCGGTAAGTGGCTGACGCACGTTTTTGCTTTCGCTGGTGTGGTCAGCTACTTACCAACTTACTGACTTATCGACTTACTAACTCATTACGATCTTGCTTCGTTTTTTTCAATCGTATTTTCCTTACCAATACGTCAGCTTACTCGGGCTTCTGCTGGTAATTCGGTTGCCACTCCTGCTGCATCCATTCCCTCTGCTAATACCTGAACTGAACTGGATGATTGTGGGCGAGCAGATTAATCAGGGGAATTTGCTCTATCGCGACATTTGGGATAGTATTAGCCCACTTTCAGCGCTGGTTTATTGGGGAATCGATGGACTGTTTGGCCGGTCGCCATTGGCATTACACGGGACTGCACTGTTGGTATCGGTATTCCAGATCGTTTATTTCAACTATCTGGCCAACAACCGCGATCTCTACCCCGACCGCTCATTCTGGCCGGGGCTGATATACATGCTGTTCATGCATATTTCATTCGATTGCCTGACGCTTTCTCCCGTACTCATGTCGACCAGCTTTTTGCTCCTGGCCTTTGGTACGCTCATCCGACAGATGGATCGGCGGGGGGCTACCGACGAAGTATTTGAAGTAGGCTTTTATATTGGTATCGCTGCGTTATTCTATTTACCCTCGGCCTTGTTCATTATCTGGGCTACGTTGTCGTTGCTTTTTTATACGGGAGCTACTTTTCGACAGTATTCGCTTTCGTTATTTGGATTCCTGTTTCCATTTGCCGCCACAGTCCTGTTCTATTACCTCTACGATAGCCTCGACGATTTCAATCGAAACCTGCTCTCGTCGGTATTCCGGGTACGGCAGTACTCCTTATCTGATTTTCAATCGCTGCTGGCTTCGTTACTGATTCCATTGGGACTGGGCGTTTTAGGCTTCCTAAGTCTGCTCAATCGAGGAGGCAGGTATGTAAATTTTCAGCAGCGGATACAGCAGATTATGGCCATCTGGTTTGTCATTGCCGTATTAACAATTGGGTTGATGCCCTTTCTGGCGCCGATGGTTTTTTTGAGCTTTGTGCCTCCTATGGCTTACTTTACCTATTTTTATTTTGAGGGTATCCGTAGAGCCTGGCTCGCGGAGATGACCTTTCTGACTGCGGTTATACTGATTCTGCTGTTATTTTATCAAGGCGCATTGGGGCTCATACCGGGGGGCGAACTAGGTCGGCTGAGTAGCTTACAGGTTCAGCCATCACCTCTCCCCGATGACATCAAGAACCGACATGTATTAATTATCGGTGAAGACCTGAGTGCTTACCGGCAAAACAAGTTGGCGACTCCGTACCTCAACTGGGATTTGGCAAAATACGATCTAAAAAATTTAGACAATTACGAAGCCGTCATTAACGTATTCGACCATTTCCGAAAAGATCCACCCGACTATATTGTAGATCGAGAAAATGTAGTGGGGAAATTATTTCAGCGCGCTCCTGGTTTAGCAACGCAGTACGAAAAAACAGCGGTTGCAGACGTGTACAAACGAAAATGATGTACGATCTACGAATTACGATCTACGATTTGTTGCTGACGCAGGAAAAAAAATCGTAATTCGTAGATCGTACATCGAAAATCATTATGCCTTCCTACACATTTACCAATAAACGAACAAATCTGTACATCTTTCTGAGCGCCGTGTTTCTAACCAATGCGCTCATCGCCGAAATCATTGGCGTTAAAATCTTTTCGGTCGAAGCACTACTGGGCACCAAACCGGCGCAAATCCATCTCTTTGGCGACTTTATACTCGATTTTAACCTCACAGCAGGGGCCGTTATCTGGCCGTTTGTATTTATCACCTCCGATATTATCAACGAATATTTTGGTAAAGCGGGTGTTCGGCGAATTTCGTTTCTGACGGCCGGTTTCGTGGGGTATAGTTTCCTGATTATTTATGCCGTTACAACGCTTCCACCCGCTCAGTTCTGGCTTGATGTAAACGCCAAAGACGCGGCCGGAAACGCAATCAATATCAATAATGCGTTTCAGATGATCTTTCGGCAGGGGCTGGGGATTATCATTGGTTCGCTGACGGCCTTCCTGATCGGGCAAATCCTGGATGTATACGTATTTCATTCACTCCGAAAAATTACAGGTAGCCGAAAAATATGGCTTCGGGCAACTGGCTCAACATTAGTATCGCAGTTGGTCGATTCATTTGTGGTGCTAGGCATTGCCTTTTATATTTTCGGGAACTGGTCACTGACCCAGGTACTGGCAGTCGGTATTATCAACTACATCTACAAAGCCACATCGGCCATTGTATTAACACCGCTGCTCTACGTAGCCCACCATTTTATTGATCGCTACCTGGGTAAAGAGCACGCCGAAGAACTAGCCAATGAGTCGGCCATGAGCTCATTTATGTAGGCCTCACTAATTTCAACTATCCACCCAAACCATCATTTATGTAAAAAAACAGGCTAATCATCTAATCTTGTGAGAACGTTTTTCGTCTTGAGTTGCTTTTGGTTAATTAGTAAAACGACTAGTGCACAAACGATTACACGGGGGCCCTACCTGCAATCGGGAGCCCAAACCGCGGTTTCCATCCGTTGGCGAACCGATGTGCCAACCGTAGGACGAGTTGCTTACGGCTTATCATCGGATAACCTCTCTGCAAATGTTAGCGAATCAACCAGTACCACTGAGCATGAGATTCGTCTGTCTGGTTTAACACCTGATAGCCACTATTTCTACAGCGTGGGCACCACTACCCAAGTACTCCAGCAAGGAAACGACAACTACTTCCTTACGGCTCCTCTCAACAATACGAAGCGCAAAATCCGGGTAGCCTCCTTCGGCGACAGTGGGATGAATCCCAACAACAACCAGACAAACGTTCGGGATGCGTTTCTCAATTTTCGGGGCAATACGCCAACGGACCTCTGGATGCTGATTGGTGATAATTCCTATGATGGGGATGATCCGGCCTATCAAACGAATTTCTTCGAGCCGTATCAAACTAATATGATGAAAAATACGATGCTGTTTGCCGTGCCGGGGAACCACGATTACAACAATAGTGCAGCACTGGCAGCATCACATAATATTCCGTATTTCTCGATTTTCAGTTTACCTACTAATGCCGAAGCAGGTGGTGTGCCGTCAGGAACCAAAGAGTGGTATTCCTTTGATTATGGGCCCATTCATTTTATCATGCTGGATGGTTTTGGTACCCGAAACGTTAACGGCACCGAAAGGCGTTTTTTTGCCGATACCGTTAACCATCCACAAGTTGCCTGGTTAAAACAGGATCTGGCGGCAACTACCCAAAAATGGAAAATCGTTTACCAGCATTTTCCCCCTTACAGCCATGGAGCCCACAACTCGGATACTGATCCTGACCTAATTGCTGTTCGCCAGTTTATCAATCCCATTCTCGAACAGTATGGGGTCGATCTTGTCATGCTTGGCCACAGTCATAATTATGAGCGCTCATACCCAATTCATGACCAGTACGGCCCTTCCAGTGATTTTACGTCAAATCCAGATGCATACCGCTTTCAGAAAGATAACAGCACCGGACGATATGATGGGTCAGCCAACTCCTGTCTCTACAAGAGTAGCTCGGCGAAAAAGAAACAGGGAACCGTTTATGTAGTGGCTGGTTCGGCCGGTGCACTGGGCTACAATCCATACGTTGGCCCCCACCCTGTCATGGTCTCTACAGAACGGTTGGCAGGCGGTTCATTTTATTTTGACGTTGAAGATAATCGACTGGATGCTAAGTTTATACAGCCTAACCCGCCCTCATCTTACTCCATCAGCGACCAGTTTACTATTATGAAAGATGTGGGCCTGGCTCAAACCCTGACGGTACCTATCGGGCAGTCAATCACGCTTACGGCATCCTACATCAGCGACTACCAGTGGAGCAGTCCCACAAACGGAGGGTTTTCAGCATCGAGCCGTTCGGTAGTTGTCAATCCAGCGCCTGGCATCACTAGTACTTATGTTGTACACGATAGTAAACATTGCGTGCAGGATGTATTCACCGTGATTAGTGCGGGGTCTATGTTCACCCTCAAGTCGGGCAACTGGAATGACCCCGCGATCTGGTCTGGCAATCGGGTACCGACTGGCAGCGATGCACTTCAATTGAAACACATCGTGAGCATTCCTACGAATACGCAAGTTCATGCGCAAAAGGTTACCTACGATCCAGGCATTAAGTTGCAGCTTGGAGCTCAGGCTAAGTTATACCTGGCTAATTGAACACGACACAGCCTTCATTTTCGTTGACTTCTCCACGCTCTTTTTCAATATCGGCCACCGATTTTCCGCCGATTTAGCGTGTGGTTGTCATCTATGATTGGCAGTTTAAGAGGTCGGCTTGTCAGACCTGTGGTATCGGTTAATGATTGTATAAAAGCAACCAACGACTTTTGCTCGGGTAAAGTTAGGTCGAGTGGTTTATCGGCTAGTGTTTGCCCATTGAGCTGAATACCGATTCCCCGGCCCCCACCCCGGTTATAAAAATCAATAACCTGATCCAGGGTGCGGTAAACGCCATTATGCATGTAAGGGGCAGTGAGGGCACTATTTCGAACGGTGGGCGTCTTAAACGCAAATCGCTGAATATCCTTCTGGTATGTACTGAATTTTCCCGGATCTGAGTCGATTTGGGCGTTTTTCGTTTGCCGACGCTGGGGCACACCAATGATTTCGCTTTCCGTTTTCTCATAATGGGGTGGTACAAACCCGTTATAGATCGGGAAGAAATGACAGGTTGCACAACGAGCTTTCCCCAGAAACAGATTGAATCCTAATCGCTCATCGGCTGATAAATCGGCAGATTCCCCTCGTAGATAGCGGTCTGGACGAGCGTTCAGGCTCGTCAGGCTACGTATGTAACACGCCAATGCGTTACGCACATTAGGAGCAGTTAGGCCGCTTGGGAAAGCCTCCGAAAACAGTTTTTTATATTCGCTGCTACCCGACAATTTATGGATCACTTCATCGGGCGATGTACGCATCTCATGGGCATTTTTCAGTACATCATGGGCCTGATCTTCAAGATAAAACACCCTCGAATCATAAAACTGAACCGTTTGCAAACCCGCATTCAGCAGCGTAGGCGCATTCCGTAGCACTGATCTACGTCCTTTAAACGCCCTACTTTTAGCTCGTCCATCGGTAAAAGCCCGTTCCGGCTGGTGGCAGGAAGCACAACTTCGGGCATTATTGCCCGATAATAGGGGATCAAAGAACAGAACTTTTCCTAAGGCCACCTTGTGGGAAGTACTGCTAAAATCGCCAAAGTTGATCAGGTAATCAGGGCGAAACGCGCCGGAATCCGACAGTGTGGCCACGGTTGGCGATAAAAATCGTCCACTGGCCGTTGACGCAATACCGAGCGATTGACGAGCCAGTTGTAACGTCCGGCAAAGTGGGTAGAGTTGATTCCGACTAAAGGCAACCCGATCGAACCGGTCAAAATCGGGAGCCGCTTCTATAGCCTGAATGGCTCCAGTCCAGCGTTGTTCTAACTGAGTCGCTAAGGGTTCAGGAAGCTTTTCGGCATACGGTCGAAACGTTTCTCGAAGAGTTTTCAGCGTACTGATCGCTTCGGGTAATCCGGTCTGGACTTCAGGTGAGTCGTAGCCCGTTATACCTAATACCTGTAGCCTGAAGAGTTCCTGTCGTATGGCATCCAGTATATCTACATCCGTTATCCGACCGGTGGGTATTCCCTGCTCCAGTCGGCCTGAGTACGATAGCAGGAACCCGATCTCCCGAATTAAGCTGTCTTTTTGAGTGGAGTTGTAAGTCGGAAATAAATACGGCTCCACCACTTGTAGGCCAGTGGGTTTACGGAGAACCTGTCCGGGTTCGTGTTCCTCAACCTCTACTACCGGTGGGCCATTAACACGGCTCGCCAAAACCGGCTGAAAGTATTCCAACAGCCATTCAATCCGCTTATAGGCTAATCGACTCCGTTTGAAAGCAGCCCGGAGGGAATCTGCAGGAACATCACGCTGTACATACTCAGCCAATTGCTGCACCTGCCCATGAAATCGGGCTTTATCTATCAGAAACTGGTTGTATACCCGCTCACCTTCAGGCGGTTCCGCCTGCGGGAGAAATGCCGCAGTTGCCACCACCACGAAAAGCAAAGCCAGTAGCCGATACATAAGTACTTCTATTTCAAGAAGGCAAAGATCATCCCTACCCTTTGTAAGTAAACTCTTAACGGCTGTTTACTGCCCGGAATTGACCCGCCGGATGTTATCCAGTAAAACAGCTGTGGCAATTCCGACGTTTAAGGATTCAGCATCGCCATAGCGAGGAATCGTTACCCGCTGCGTAATAAATGACGCTAGTTCGGAGCGAATCCCGTTCGATTCGTTACCCATTACCAAATAACCCGACTTGCCGAAGGCCAATGTATGCACATCGTCGCCATCTAAAAACGCACCATAAACCGCTAATGAGTTACTCCTTTGTTGCCCAGATTGCCTTAAGACCTGCACAACATCGCCATACCACCACTGCACCCGGGTGAAGGAGCCCTTGCTGGCCGAAATAACTTTGGGGTTGTAGACATCGGCTGTGGTTTCGGAGCAAAGAATTTTTCGGACACCGTACCAGTCAGCAATGCGCAAAATGGTGCCCAGATTACCAGGGTCCCGGATATCGTCTAAAATTAAGGCAATCTCACCTGGTTCGGCCAATAGTGGGCGGTTCTCTTTCGTTCTGACCACAGCAAGTGCCGCGTTGTTGCTTTCGAGGGTACCAGCCCGTTCTAGATCAGTCACCGATGCAATTTCAACCGGTGTTCGTTGGAGGTCTGTTAAGTGAGCGTTTTCTTTGTAGAATGCTTCGGTTGCAACAACAAGTTCAATCTGGAAATCAGACTGTAGAACTTCCTGAACACTCTTGGCACCTTCGACCAAAAAGGCACCCTGCTGTTGCCGGTGTTTTTTCTGGTGCAGCGACTGAATATATTTAAGTTGATTTTTAGAAAGCATGGTTTTTATAATGAATAATGTAAAATGGATAATTGAGAATGGTAGGCGCTCACATCGTCGTCATCATTATTCATTTTACATTATTCATTGTGCATTGATTTTCTCCTTATCTGGTTGCCTGAGTTCTAAGAAATTACGTACGAATGAGTACATTCTGACAGCTCAGACCGTACGTGGAAACCGCGCGATTCCAACAGAGTCTCTGGAGAGCCTGATTCCTCAGAAACCGAACCGCCGGATTCTGGCCCTGCCTATTACACCCCCGCTCTGGTTTTATCAGCTTGGCTTAAGTCGATACAACCGTGAAGAGGCTTTACGGGCGTTGCAGGCCAAAACTAACGAATTTGAACAGCAAAGCCAGCAATTGGCTGATCAGCCCCAAGCACTTAAAAAACTAAATCGAAAGTATGGCCGTAAATTGAAACACCTCCGCCTGAAGGCCGAAGAAGGAAACTGGCTTATGCGTAACCTTGGCGAGCCCCCTTCCTATTTTGCGGAGAGCGATGCGAAAGCTAATGCAACAAAAATGCAGAAGTATTTGGCCGATAAAGGATTTTTCAATGCAAAAACGGCTTATTCGCTTGATACACTACGCAGACGACAGATTCGGGTGAATTACCTGATTACAGAAAACGAAGGATTTTACCTTCGGAATATCACCTACTCCATTGCCGATCCGCGGGTCGACTCCATTGTTCGGCAATCGTTCGACAAGTCCAGGCTTCAAACGGGCGAACGATTCGATTTTGACAACATGGCAGGTGAGCGGGTTCGGATCGAGTCGTTATTACGGGATCAAGGGTACTTTACCTTTTCGCGACAGTATATCCGGGCTACCGATGTCGATACGATCCGGCGCGGGAACGATCGGCGCTTTTACGACAAACTCGAACCCGGCGATTCAACCCGGCGCAATGTAGATATAGCCCTGCAAATTGTAAATCCTCCGGGAAAATCGGCCCACCCGATCTATCATATTGGCGATGTGGAAGTGCGTATTAGTCCCGATATCGATGCATCGGGGGCGTCTTTTGTGCAAGGTGTAGCCACTGCTCTTGACACGGTGCGTCGTAACGGTATTACGTATCTGCTGGGCGGTCGGGATATTTCAGCGCGATTGCTAGACTCGAAAATTCACATCCGTCAGGGTGAATTGTATAGTCAGACCAATTACCGGGAAACACAGCGGCAACTGTTTTTACTAAACCAATTCAAATTTGTCAACCTCAATTTTACGGATACCACCAGAAGACAACTGCGCACGCTCATTACGGCCAGCCCCCTGGATAAATATGAGGCTACCGCCGAAGGAGGCTTGACGGGCTTACTCTATCAAGGACAAAGCTATCCAGGTGGCTTTGGTAGCCTGGTTTTCCGGGTGCGCAACATGTTTGGCGGTCTGGAAACCTTCGAAACATCGGTACGCTATGGGATTGAAGCACAGACCGGTTTCGTGAACGATCCCAATAATCCGGGTAGAGCTGTTTATTCATCCCAGGAACTAGGCATCAGTAGTTCACTGATTTTTCCGCAAATCTTGTTTCCGGGCGCTCTTCGATTTCGATTTAACCCATATGCTCCCCGGACACAAGTCAGTTTGAGTTTCAATAATACATTTCGGCCCGATTTCCGGCGATCGCTCCTGCGGGCTACCATGGCCTATAATTGGCAAACTACGCCTGCGAAACAGTTTAGCTTTTTAATTGCCGATATTAACCTGATTAATGCGGGACCTGGCAATAGTAAAATAATCAGTGATGTATTTCAGGCCCAACTCGACTCGCTACGCAAGCAGGGCAGTACCGTTTATTTAAGCTTTCGTCGATCAATAAGCTCAAGTTTCAGCTTTGCCTACACGTATAACACAAATACACCAGGGCAGAATCGACGCGCTAATTTTCTACGGGCAGTGGTTGAATCGGGTGGTACAACCTTAAATTTCTTTACCGATTCACAGTTACGCAAGTTTTTTAACACAACCGACTCCACCGGTTTACAATTCTACAAATACCTGCGTTTCAACGTCGATTACCGCCATTATATTCCTCTTCGAACGCGCATTACGCTGGCCTTTCGGGTCAATACAGGCCTGGTGTACGGCTATGGCTCAAACAGGACAGCCCCATATGAAAAATTATTTTTTGCGGGCGGCAGCAATAGTATTCGGGCGTGGCTTCCGCGCCGATTGGGCCCTGGTTCTGCCTGGCCACAAACAGCTGATGGAAAGCCTGTATTTAATCCTGATTACAAGGATCAAGAACAATTCTTGTACACCGTTGAGAAACCAGGCGATATGATTATTGAGGGTTCCGCCGAGCTTCGTGGGCGATTATTTCATCTTGGTGCCGATGTAAATGGAGCCATTTTTGTAGATGCGGGCAACGTCTGGACAATTAGTAATAATGCCAATCGTCCTAGTACCGCCTTCGCTTTAAATACGTTCATTCCACAAATTGCAGTTGGTACCGGCGTAGGCCTACGCTTCGATTTCTCCTTTTTTGTTATCCGCTTCGACGGTGGGATTAAAGTATGGGACCCTGCCCGTCAATATTTCAGTGAGGTAGACGGAAAAATAGTTGACAAGCGATTCATCCTACCCGAATTCTCTCTCAGTAAATTATCGAGTGGCCCCAATCCCCTGGTCATCAACTTTGGCATTGGCTATCCGTTCTAAGCATTACCCATATATACCCATACATAAACGAATGATTGCTACGTATTTCAAAGACGACGACCCTCAGGATGAGCGGCTCGTTTACTATGGCTTTACCTCATCAGGACCGGCACACTTACCTACAGATAGTCCCATTGGCCGCTGGAATGGAAACTTTGGTGTAGTCGTTACAGCTGATCTCCAAATCAATGATTACATAGGTAACGCCACCGCCTGTTGGGCCTATGCCGATAAAGTTACCATGATCCCGGCCTTGTTTGCCTGATGGCCCCAGCTCTATTTCCAATCTGATCGTTTAAGAGAATTTAACGGCAAATCCTGCCAAAATGACAGCATAATCGGGGCTTTCTTCGTAATTTTGTGAAAATAGTCGTGGGTCGATAGCCCTAATTGGGTATTGGCTCACGACTGTTGACTATCAACTGACGAATAATAATGACGCTCATCCCCGAATTAACCATACTTCAACCGGCTGACAAGGAACAGATTGACCTCCCACGTACTTCTGAAGAGGAATTGGCAGTTGGTAAAAAGCGGCTATATATTGAAAGTTACGGCTGCCAGATGAATTTCGCCGATAGCGAAATCGTTGCGGCTGTAATGCGAAATGCAGGTTTTGCAACGACTTCATCGGCAGAAGAGGCCGATGTGATTTTTTTGAATACCTGCGCCATTCGTGATAATGCCGAGCAGAAAGTTCGCCATCGACTCAAACACTTAACGGGTCTTAAACGGCAGAAACCCGAACTCCTCGTCGGAATGTTGGGCTGTATGGCTGAGCGCCTGAAAACCAAGCTTTTGGAAGAAGAAAAAGTGGTCGACATTGTGGCCGGTCCTGATGCATACCGCGACATTCCGAAACTGGTTGAAGAAGCCGAATCGGGCCAGAAAGCAGTAAACGTTTTTCTGTCACGTGAGGAAACCTACGCCGACATTTCGCCTATCCGCTTGAATTCCAATGGTGTAACCGCCTTTGTTTCCATCATGCGCGGTTGCGACAATATGTGCAGTTTCTGCGTGGTGCCGTTCACCCGTGGCCGCGAACGTAGCCGCGACCCATACAGCATTGTCCGCGAAGCGCAGGATCTCTTTGACCGGGGCTATCGTGAAGTGACACTGCTCGGCCAGAATGTGGATAGTTATAAATGGGTATTAGGAGCGGGGAGTGAGGAGCGAGAAGTAGAACCTGCGCCAGAAACTCCTCACCGCCGGGCGGCCCCGTCCTCGCTCCTCGCTCCTACTACTACGTTCGCGCACCTCCTCGAAATGGTGGCGCTGATCCATCCTGACCTGCGGGTACGGTTCTCAACGTCGCACCCCAAAGACATTACGGATGATGTGCTACACACGATGGCGCGTTATGATAACATCTGTAACTATATCCACCTGCCCGCTCAGAGCGGTAACAGTCGGGTACTGAAACTGATGAACCGGACGTATGATCGGCCCTGGTACATTGGAAAAATTGACCGTATCCGGGAGATTTTAGGCGAAGGCTGCGGCATTTCAACGGATATGATTTCGGGCTTTTGTACCGAAACAGAAGACGAACATCAGGAATCGTTATCGCTGATGGATTACGTTCACTATGATTATGCCTATATGTTCGCCTATTCTGAACGGCCGGGCACGCTAGCTGCGAAGAAATACGCTGATGACATTCCGGAAGACGTAAAAAAACGGCGACTGAATGAGATCATCGCCCGGCAGTTATCGCACTCAGCCGAACGTAACCAACGCCACATTGGGCAGGTACAGCGCGTTCTGATCGAAGGTACATCCAAACGTTCCGACGACTTTTTATGTGGCCGGAATGACCAGAACAAAATGGTCGTGTTCCCAAAAGGAAATCATCAAAAAGGTGAATATGTCAACGTACTAGTCACCGAATGCACCTCCGCAACGCTGCGGGGACAAGTCGTTAATGAATAATGTACAATGAATAATGTATAATGGCCTGAAGCCGCAATTTCCTATACATTATTCATTCTACATTATCCATTATTCATTAAAAAGATGAATCAACAGGAAATTCAAAGCGTTAAACAGCGCTTCGGTATAATTGGTAATGCACCTGCGCTTAACTACGCAATCAACGTAGCTATGCAGGTAGCTGCTACCGACCTGACCGTGCTCATTACGGGCGAAAGTGGCAGTGGGAAAGAATCATTTTCCAAGATTATCCACAGCCTGAGTGCCCGAAAACACGGTCAGTTTATTGCCATCAACTGCGGAGCTATTCCCGAAGGTACCATTGACTCGGAGCTGTTTGGGCACGAAAAAGGCTCATTTACAGGCGCTGTTGACTCCCGAAAAGGCTATTTCGAAACCACCAATGGCGGTACGATCTTTTTAGATGAAATTGGCGAAATGCCACTTGGTACGCAAGCCCGACTCTTGCGTGTCCTCGAAAATGGCGAGTTCATCCGCGTGGGCTCTTCCAAGACTCAGAAAACCGATGTGCGGGTTGTAGCGGCTACCAATGTCAATCTGATGGATGCGGTAGAAAAAGGAAAGTTCCGAGAAGATTTATACTACCGGCTAAACACCGTTCCCATTTTCGTCCCCCCCCTGCGCGAACGCGGCACCGACATCGAACTCCTGTTTCGCAAGTTTACATCCGACTTTGCCGAACGCTACCGCATTAATCCATTGCAGTTAACCGACGGAGCCAAGCAAACCTTGGTGGCGTATCCGTTTCCAGGTAACATCCGGCAGTTGAAGAATATTGCCGAGCAGATATCCATTCTTGAATCGGAACAGAATAAACCGATTGACGCCGAAACACTGGCAAAGTACCTGCCTACATCCCAGCAACCCAACCGAACGCTGGCCCTGTTCCCACAAGCTCATGGGTCAACTGCCGAAAATTTTTCGGAACGCGAACTGCTCTACAAAGTGCTGTTTGATATGCGCCGGGACGTAAATGACCTCAAAAAACTAGTTCGTGATGTTCTCGGTAATGAACAGGACGGGCGGCAGATTCTACACAATCATAAAGACCTCTTCGATTCAATTTCGCCCGATAGTGACCTTCGCCCGTCGACGGATATAGGCGTAACCCGATTTCTGCCAGCTACCAATGGCTCTATTCGTCCAGAGAATCCACCGCCTTCTGAAACCTACGGAAGTCATCCACCCGTGCAAATTTTCGACGATGTAGATGGTGACGTCAATGAAGTGACGGAGGTAGAAGACGTAACCCACGAAACTGAGGAAGACGACTCGCTTTCACTCGAACGACAGGAAAAAGAAATGATCCTAAAAGCCCTTCGGCGTAATAACAACAAGCGTAAATACGCAGCTCAGGCACTTGGCATCTCCGAACGGACGTTATACCGGAAAATCAAACAATATGAAATTGATGAAGAGTAAAGTAGTAATGAATAATGTACAATGGATAATGGATAATTGTTTAGGGCGCCCTATTCTCCTTACATTATTCATTATCCATTGTACATTATTCATTTCCTCCTGTGGAGTGTATTCTTTTACAGGTACAACGCTTAATCCAGCCATAAAAACGGTTACAGTAAATAACTTTGTACTGGCAACAGCAGGTGGTCCGGCCAACCTGCCCCTAACCTTTAATGAGAAATTAAAGGAATATTACCAGCGCTATACCAACCTTAAGGTGGTACCGGCCAACGGCGATATGGTGCTGGAAGGCAATATTACAGGTTATGATCTACTGGCCGTAGCGCCAACTGCCCAGGATCAGGCTGGGGTTAACCGACTGCAGATCACGGTATTGGCCCGATTTTATAACAATAAAGACGAAAGTAAGAACTTCGAGCAATCATTTTCATTTTATCAGGATTTCCCACAAGGCCAGACACTCAGTCAAAACGAAAGCCGGTTAGTCCCAAAAATTCTGGATCAGATCGTACTCGATATATTTAATAAAACTGCCGCCGACTGGTGAAAAGATTTACGAGCTACGAATTACGATGTTCGATGTAAAAATGTACTTTCGTAAATCGTAATTCGTACCTCGTAAATCATATATCCCTTTGCTTGCCCTCGATAAAGAAACATTCTCGTACTGGGTCACCCATCCCGACGACCTGTCAACTACCGATTTCGTGCAGTTGCAGGAGAGTTTATCAACCTATCCGTACTGTCAATCGTTACATACACTAACAGCTAAGGCGGCTTCAATCCATCAGCGCAGCCAGGCCATATCCCATGTACGTCAGGCCGCAGCCCATGCATTGAGTCGTAATGCGTTACGTAAACTGATTGAGAATGAGTTTCAATGGTCCGAAAACCTGCTGACGAAACTCAATGAGTTATCAGCTAAACACGTCCCTATCCCCGACGATTATCAACAGGAAAGCTATGCACTGTTTAAGTCGAAGGCAGGACTTAGCAACGGATTTCCAAAATTATCTCTGCTACGGTTACCTGTCCCAGGCGAAAATCGTCAGCTAGAAACGATACCTACCCCAGAAGATCCTACGCTAGCTGAAACAAACCTGCAACATGAATTGGCGCAGATAGCCGAACCGGTCGTTGTTCAGCCAGAACCCTCCCCCGCCGACCTGGAACGGCAACGGCAGTTCGACCTGATCGACAGTTTCATCAGGAATGAACCCCGGATCTCACCCGTACGAACCAAACTTGGCGAACCTTTGGCTCAGGAAGACCTAACCAAGCGTGCCAAGCCCGTTGGCGGTGGGTTAGTGACCGAAAGTTTTGCCAAAATTCTGGAGAAGCAGGGGAAAATAGATAAAGCCTGCGAAATGTACCGACAGTTAATGGTAAAAAATCCCGAAAAAAAGGCGTACTTTGCGGCAAAAATCAGTGAATTAGAGAACACGAAGAATTCGGCAGAGGACTAAGTTCAATTTTTCTCTAAATCTGTAAACGCATTAACCAAAATATTTAGCAACTTTTTTCATGATAACGGCAACTATTGTCATCATTTGTATTGTCACTGTTCTGCTAATTCTTATTGTATTAATTCAGAACTCAAAAGGAGGAGGATTAGCTGGCGAATTTGGTGGTCTGGGTTCTAACCAACTTATGGGTGTAAAGAAAACCACCGACCTGCTTGAACAAATTACCTGGGGACTTGGTATCGCCATGATGGTGCTATCGATGGCATCTTATATCTTGGTCGATCGCAATCAGGTAACGGGTATCAATAGCGCAAACGTTGATCGAGCACAAACCCAAACGCTGCCAGGTGCTGCCGCCCCAACGCCTGCTCCTAGCGCAGCGAACGGCGCTGCACCAAGCCAGGCTGTTCCAGGAGCCCAAACTCCAGGAGCATCCACTTCAGCGCTGACACCCCAGAAGTAAACCCGTATTCGGGCAACAAAAAAGCCAGACCGTTTCGAAACGGTCTGGCTTTTTTGTTGCCTACTAATTAGGCAACTGCCTGTGCCAGCAATTGCCGGGCAATAGGCAATAGTGTTTCCTGAACGGGGTAAGTTCGTTTACTCTCCAGCATATACGTTGCCGGATTAGGCAGATACCGGTGCCGTCGGATCAGGTCGAGCTTAATATTTTCAACCGTATTCACTAAACTCTTCTGCACAGCTTCAACAAAACGAAGCTGCACTAACCGACCACCAGGTTCCTGTTCAGAATAAAGTGTCATGGAAAAATAATAGACCTGCGTTTCGGCCTGATTGGTAGCATGAATGAGCAGATACCCCTCCTCCGGCCGCAATGGCAACAGACCTACTGGCGCTAGCGTCAGCGATTTAGCTATATCATCCCAGCGCTGCCGTCCCTCAGTTAACAAGGTTTGAAAGCGCGGCAGGGCAAATTCCATAATGGCATCCACTTCAGCCATAAAGGCAGGGTCCGTTACCTCAGATTTGTATTCGATTCGGGGCGGTGGTCCACTAACTCGACTGACACGCTTGGGGAAAGCCGCATTTAACGTACCTTTGCCCCTCGCAAAACGAATACCTGCATCGTAGTGACCGCGTAGTTCGGGTAGGTCCGGGAAGAGTTTGTATTCCGTAAAATTCTGCTGAACCGCCTGCAAGTATGCCATCACGACATATTTCTGATATTCGGCATCAAGCCAATTTTGCGTAAACCAGTCAGGTTGTAATTTTTTCATAAACCGGAAAAAGGCATTTTGTGGGTGTATGATTTGGTTAATCTAGGCAATCATTCGTAAACAACCAAATTCTATTCGCCAGAAGTGCATAACCTGCCGAAGGAAGTTTAGTCAATGTAGTGAATGGCAGTATGTCAGACAAAAACCTGAAAATTTGGCAGTTTACCGCATTGGCACAGTAATTGGCGGGTCCAGAACGTCGTGTAAGTACAGTACACAAACAGTTAATAACCTTAATCAACTCATTATCATGGTAGCAGAAACGGAAAGCGTTAAAGTGAACGTGAAACCGCTGGCCGACCGGGTGCTGGTAGAAGCCGCACCGGCTGAAGAAAAAACCTCGTTTGGAATTATCATTCCAGACACGGCGAAAGAAAAACCCCAGCGTGGTACGGTCGTTGCCGTTGGCGCAGGTAAGAAAGATGAGCCGCTGACGGTTCAGGTGGGCGATACGGTACTGTATGGCAAATATGCTGGTACAGAAATCACCGTTGATGGCAAAGAATACCTCATCATGCGTGAATCCGACATTTTCGCAATCCTGTAAGTTGAATGACTAATGCACAATGAATAATGTATAATGGCACCAAAAAGGTCATTGACACTATTCGCTTTTCATTCTTCATTTTACATTTTTCATTCTACATTTTCCCAAAACAATGGCTAAGAAAATATTTTTCGATACTGAAGCTCGTGAGCGCATTAAGAAGGGTGTTGACACCCTGGCCGACGCGGTGAAAGTTACCCTCGGTCCTAAAGGCCGCAACGTTATTCTTGATAAGAAATTCGGCTCACCTGTAATCACCAAAGATGGTGTAACGGTGGCCAAAGAAATTGAACTGAAAGACGCCATGGAAAACATGGGCGCTCAGTTGGTAAAAGAAGTTGCTTCGAAAACCGCTGATTCGGCTGGTGACGGAACAACTACCGCTACTGTATTGGCACAGGCGATCTACTCGATCGGTGCGAAAAACGTAGCGGCTGGTGCTAACCCAATGGATTTGAAGCGTGGCATTGAGAAAGCTGTTCTGGCTGTTGTTAAGAACCTTTCGGAGCAAGCTCAAACCATCGGTGATGACTTCGGCAAAATTGAACAAGTGGCTACCATCTCGGCTAACCATGACGAGGAAATCGGTAAAATGATTGCCGAAGCCATGAAGAAAGTAGGTAAAGAAGGTGTTATCACGGTTGAAGAAGCTCGCGGTACCGAAACGGAAGTTAAAACCGTAGAAGGTATGCAGTTCGACCGGGGTTACCTGTCGCCATACTTCGTAACGAACACCGAGAAAATGGAAGTTGAACTGGAGCGTCCGTTCATCCTGATTTCGGAAAAGAAAGTTTCGTCGATGAAAGAGTTGCTGCCCGTACTTGAGCAGGTTGCTCAAACAGGCCGGCCTCTGTTGATCATCGCTGAAGATGTTGATGGCGAAGCTCTGGCTACGCTGGTTGTTAACAAAATCCGTGGTGCCCTGAAAGTAGCTGCTGTTAAGGCTCCTGGCTTCGGCGATCGCCGGAAAGCTATGCTGGAAGACATCGCTATCCTGACAGGTGGCCAGGTTATCAGCGAAGAGCGCGGCTTCAAACTTGAAAACGCATCGATCGAATACCTGGGTCAGGCTGAAAAAATCCTGATCGACAAAGACAATACAACTATTGTTAACGGTGTTGGCGAGAAAGAAAACATTTCTGGTCGCGTAAACCAGATCAAAGCCCAAATCGAAAACACGACATCAGACTACGATCGCGAGAAATTGCAGGAGCGTCTGGCCAAACTGTCGGGTGGTGTGGCTATTCTCTACATCGGTGCTGCTACCGAAGTAGAAATGAAAGAAAAGAAAGATCGTGTTGACGATGCGCTGCATGCAACCCGTGCTGCTGTTGAAGAAGGTATCGTAACGGGTGGCGGTATCGCCCTGATCCGTGCTATCTCTTCGCTTGACGGTATCACAACAATCAATGAAGACGAAAAAACCGGTGTTAACATCATCCGTGTTGCCCTCGAATCACCTCTACGTACGATTGTAGCTAACGCCGGTGGCGAAGGTTCAGTTATCGTGAACAAGGTGAAAGATGGTCAGGGTGGATTTGGTTACAACGCCAAGAACGATACATTCGAAGATCTGTTTGCCGCTGGTGTAATCGATCCTAAGAAAGTAACGCGTCTTGCTCTGGAAAACGCAGCATCGATCGCTGGTCTGTTATTGACGACCGAGTGTGTTATTGCTGACGAGCCAGAAGAAGCTCCAGCTGGTGGCGGTCATGGTCACCCAGGCGGTGGCATGGGCGGCATGATGTAATATCAAGTTGCTGATTTTTTATAGAAACGCCCCTGGTCGAAAGATCGGGGGCGTTTTTTCTTAACTCCGTCAAGTGCGTTACCAAAAGCAGTAAAGCCACCTACCCAGGCAATTAAATTAGCGGCTTATTGTAGCTTTGATGGGAATATAACTAAGAGCATGTATGAAGAAATTCTTCTCCACAGAAGGGATTTTACAGGAAAGTGGCCTTACATTGATCAGGCTTATCGTCGGTTTGTTCCTGGTGTATCATGGCTGGGAAGTATTCGATGCGACTAAAATGAACGAATATGCAGCCTGGGATAATTTCAAGCAGGATTTCTCCCCTACGTTCATGGTTTATCTCGGCAAAGGTTCTGAATTGGTAGCTGGCCTGCTGCTTACCACCGGTTTATTAACCCGATTGTCCTGCCTACTTATTATAGGCACCATGCTTTACATTACGTTTTTTGTAGGTCATGGAAAATTTTGGTACGAGGACCAACATCCTTTTCTATTCGTACTTCTTGCGATGGTTTTCTTTTTTACCGGGCCTGGCAAATGGAGTCTGGATGCCTTACTTACAGGGAACCGTCTGAAAAGTTGACGTGTCGCCCTTTAATCAATTATGAGGCCATACAGGAAGCAATAACGTATGCATTACCATAACGTATGTTTCGTACAAGAAACTGTTGATAAGCCAATGGGATTACTCATCGAAACGGTTTGCAGAAATGGATTCGGAAGGTCAATAAAGGTGAGGGAACAGGCCTATTTCGCTTAGCTAAGCAATCAAATTAACTGTTTGTAGACAGGTCAAAACCTAAACTATAGGCAAACAAAAAAGCCAAGCGAGATACTCTCTTGGCTTTCTGATTTACTCAACGTTATGAAAAACTTTTCTTTTCGACACAATTATAAAACAAAAATACAGAATTTTGATTCTTTTTAGTTAATTTTTTTTTGGATAAAATCGTAAAATCCTAATAATAAGTTCTTTATAAGAAAAAACGCACACTTTTAAACGATTATTTATAAGTAGATTTACTTATAAATACAGACACAAAACAATACATGAACAATAATTAATTAAACAAAAGCCCATCCCGAATCGTAACCGTTCGATCGGCGAGGGCGGCTAAAGCCTCATTGTGGGTTACTATAATAAACGTTTGACCCAGTTCGTCACGTAACTGAAAAAATAACTGGTGTAGCTCCTCTGCGTTCTTAGAATCAAGGTTCCCGCTAGGTTCATCTGCAAAGACAATGGCGGGTTGGTTTATCAACGCCCGCGCTACAGCTACCCGTTGTTGCTCACCTCCTGATAATTGAGAAGGTAAATTTGTTAAGCGATCGCGCAGGCCAAGCTTTACTAATAATTCGGTAGCTCGCTGCCGAACAGCACTCTCCTCCTTACCTGCTATAAACCCAGGCAGGCATACATTTTCAAGAGCCGTAAATTCGGGCAGCAGGTTATTGAACTGAAAGACAAAGCCAATCTGCTCGTTACGAAATTGAGCCAGCTGACGGTCATTTAATGCAAAGACATTTTGTCCGGCAATCTGCAATTCACCTGCATCAGGCCGATCGAGGGTACCCAGGATTTGAAGTAGGGTAGTTTTGCCAGCCCCTGATGCCCCTACAATAGAGACAACTTCACCCGATTCAATATTCAGGTTAATTCCTTTCAGAACGGGCAGATTGCCGTAGTTCCGGCGTATATCAGTAGTTTGAAGAAGCGAACTCATAGTGAATGATAAATGATGAATGATGAATGCCAAGCTGAAAAAGAACAACTGAGCGTGATTTTAGTCGATCACGTTCATCATTCATCATTCATCATTCATCATTTCCTGTTAACTTGCCGCACAAAAATACGATTTCCAATCCTCCTTGTTGCAGTTGTCATGAATATACACGAGTATCAGGGTAAAGAAATTCTCAAAAAGTACGGTGTCCGCATTCAGGAGGGCATTGTAGCTGAGTCGCCCGAAAAAGCCGTTGAAGCCGCCAAACTGATTATTGCTCAATCGGGCCAGAAGTTTGTCGTGGTTAAGTCCCAAATCCATGCTGGCGGACGAGGAAAAGGCCAGATTGTGGGTTCTGAACAACGCGGAGTAGCCTTAGCCAAATCGGTCGATGCTGTGCGCGACATCGCCAAAAACCTCATCGGGAATGTACTGGTTACCCACCAGACAGGACCAGAAGGCAAGCGGGTCAACAAAGTTCTCATTGCTGAGGACGTTTACTATCCAGGTGCATCCTCCCCAAAAGAGATGTACATCGGCATCCTGCTCGACCGTACGAAAGCCTGCAACGTAATCATGGCCAGCACCGAAGGGGGTATGGACATTGAAGAAGTAGCAGAACACTCCCCCGAAAAGATCGTGAAGGAGTGGATCGACCCTGCCGTTGGTCTGCAACCTTTCCAGGCTCGTAAAGTAGCCTTTGGCCTTGGTCTGGAAGGGGAAGCCTTCAAGGAGATGGTGAAGTTTGTTACGTCGCTTTACAAAGCGTATGTAGATACAGACGCGTCGATGTTCGAAATTAACCCGGTTCTGAAAACATCGGACAACAAGATTCTGGCTGTCGATGCCAAAGTTAATTTGGATGACAATGCTCTCTACCGTCATCCCGATCTGAAAGCCATGCGCGATCTGGCCGAAGAAGATCCCCTTGAAGTGGAAGCCTCTGCCAGTGACCTGAACTATGTAAAACTCGACGGAAACGTAGGTTGTATGGTAAACGGCGCAGGTTTGGCCATGGCAACGATGGATATCATTAAACTGTCGGGTGGCGAACCGGCTAACTTCCTTGATGTTGGGGGTGGAGCGAATGCCAAGACGGTAGAAGCGGGTTTCCGTATTATCCTGAAAGATCCAAACGTAAAAGCCATTCTGATCAATATCTTCGGCGGTATCGTACGTTGCGACCGGGTAGCTACTGGTGTTGTTGAAGCTTACAAAGCCATTGGCGATATTCCGGTTCCAATCATCGTTCGTTTGCAAGGAACGAATGCAGCTGAAGGCGCTAAAATCATTGATGATTCAGGCCTCAAAGTACAGTCGGCCGTTGAGCTGAAAGAAGCTGCCGAAAAAGTACGGCAGGTTGTAGCAGCGTTGTAATTTCTGTCTGGGCCCAGGAGATATTTAAGAATCGGCCAAGCCAGAGCTTACCCAGACAAAAAAAGCCGGAACGAAAGTCCCGGCTTTTTCTACTATAAGTGCACGGATTAACGCCGTGCGCTGGCGTAGTACTTCTGCGCATCAGGTAATAATTTCTGCAAATCGGCAATCCGACGGGCATCAGATGGATGATCCGAAAAAAACTCAGCGGGTGCTTTACCACCACTTGCTTTTGCCATCCGTGTCCAGAACGTAATTGCCTCGGCAGGGTTATATCCCGCCATCGACATGAAAATCAGGCCAAGGTGATCCGCTTCTGACTCTTGGTTACGACTATGCGGTAGCGCCCCAAAATATTGATACATCAGGGGACCTCCTGTACCAATAGCTTGTTGAAATAAAGCTTGTGTCTGCGGGCTTTTTGAAGACGTAGCAATTCCAGCTGCAACTTGCCCAGCCTGCAATAGTCCATTAGCAACCAACCCTTCGCTCATTCGTTCATTACCGTGTTCGGCAATAGCGTGCGACACTTCATGACCTAATACGGTTGCTAAACCCGCTTCGTTTTGCGTGTAGGGTAAAATACCGGAGTAGACAACAATTTTACCACCCGGCATACACCAGGCATTCACCTGATTACTCTGCACCAAATGGTATTCCCACTGGAAGCCTTCGAGCCGTTTAGAATACCCGTTGCTATTCATGTAACTTTCAACAGCCTGCCGAATACGATTGCCAACCCGATTAACCATTTCAGCGTCTCCGCTGCTGGTAGGAACAACCCGGCTTGTATCCAAGAATGCTTTATACTGAGTGAAACTCATGGCTAGCATATCATTATTAGGTACCAGGATCAGTTGTTTGCGGCCCGTTAAAGGCACTTTCTCGCAAGCTGTTACAGCAAAAGCGAGCGACAACATGACAATTATGATTTTTCTCATTTGTTTGTGTATTGTTTGGTAGAGTGTTCTGACGGTATATGACCTGCAAAGTACCAGAATTGTTCAAATTTTTCCGAATGGATGCGGTCTACCCCTCTTTAGTCCTTAGATTTGTGCCAATCTAAATAGTTTAGTAACGCGGATATCGTGTCCGCTTTTTACCTTATAAGAGCGGACACGATGTCCGCGTTACTTTATATGAAAATTATTTGCGTTGGTCGAAACTACGCCGACCATATCAAGGAACTCAATAATGAACAGCCCGAAGATCCAGTTATCTTCATGAAACCCGAAACGGCCATTCCCCTAAAAAACGAGCCATTTTTTTATCCTGACTTCTCCAGTGATGTTCATCACGAAGTTGAGATTCTGGTAAAAATTAACCGGGTGGGCAAGAACATCGACGAGAAATTCGCGCATAAATACTACGACGAAATTGGCGTTGGTATCGACTTCACAGCTCGGGATCTGCAAAGCAAGTTAAAAGCAAAAGGATTGCCCTGGGAGTTAGCCAAAGGATTCAACGGCTCCGCTCCTATTTCCTCTTTTGTTCCAAAGACGGATTTCCCGGATCTGCAAAATTTAAATTTCCATTTAGACATCAACGGCGAAACCAAACAAATTGGCAACACGAACCTGATGATGTTTAAGATTGATTACCTGATTTCATTTGTATCACGCTATTTCCTGCTTCAGCAAGGCGATATACTATTTACAGGAACACCCAAAGGTGTTGGCCCTGTAAAAATCGGCGATCGACTGACGGCCTTCATTGAAGATAAGCCCATGTTGACGTTTGACGTGAAGTAATCTCATCTTGTAAGGCCGAACCTTAGTCCGGCCTTACAAAGACTATTTACAATTTTGCTTTTGATACGTTTCCTTTTTTATACGTTCATTTCTGTTCTGTTCTGTGCAGAACTGGCCACCGGACAATCGGCGAAACCAGTCTCATCAACTCAATCAGGACAGCCCCAAACAGGCTATATTCAACCCGGTACGCTTGTCGATGGCTACTTTATGTTTCCGATCCAGCCTGGGGCCAGTAATTCGTTGTCAGGTGGTATGGGGGATTTACGGCCCAATCACTTTCATGCTGGTTTAGATATCCGTACCGGTGGGCGCGAAGGGCTGGATGTCCATGCGGCTGCGGATGGGTATGTATCCCGAATTGCAGTTTTCACGGGTGGATATGGAAACGTGATTTTCATTAAACACCCCAATGGTCTGACCACCGTTTATGGTCACCTGAAAGCCTTAAAAGACACCCTTGGCCGTTTCCTCCGCGAGCAGCAATACGAGAAAAAAACATTTGAAATTGACCTGCGCCCTCAACCGGGCCAGTTCCCGGTTAAGCAGGGCGATGTTGTTGCGGCATCAGGAAATACTGGCGGATCGGGTGGGCCGCATTTACACTTCGAGATTCGGGATAATAAAGACAACCTGATTAACCCGTTGCTGTATAATTTCTCCGAAATTCAGGACAATGTACCGCCCTATTTTGAGCGCGTGGCCCTGAAAACAATGACCGCTACCTCGCGCATTAACGGCGAATACCAGCGTGTCAGTTACGCACCCGTACGCCGACCCGACGGCACGTATACCATTGTTCAGCCCATTACAGCTTCAGGATTAATTGGGATGGAAGTGCTGGCTTATGACAAAACCAGCGGTTCGCCTTATCGAAATGGCATCAGTTGCCTGGAAATCCGGCTCGATGGTCGCGAGGTGTTTTCGTACAACATGAATAGCTTCCCGAACGAGCAAACGCGGTTCATGAATGTTCATGAGAACTACGAGGTCGAGCAAATGAGTGGCCAGCGGTATCATCGGGGCTATATTGCCGATGGCAATATTTTGAATCTGTATAAGCTCCAAAGTAATGCCGCCTATCGCGGGCGGTTACCTCTACTAGACGGCCAGCCACACGAAGTTACCCTGACGCTCTATGATGCCTCCGATCAGTCAACACAGCTAACCTTTACGATTCTACCGGAAGCGGCACCAGCCAGTCAAATCCGGCCAGATTCATTGACAATTCCGCCGGCCAATTTTAGAGGGGAGTCACTAAGCGGTGAGCCGATAGCCACCATCACGACTGACGAAAATGTGCTGAAGCTAACGGTCAAGAATATTATCGCTTCAAGCCCACCGGTAGCTAAATTAATCACCGGCCGCGTAGTGACCGAGCAGCCAATTAGCTATATACGTAACAACCAAGCAGTTTATCTTATAGATTTGCGCCAGACTTTACCCGACTCCGTCCAGTTTGGCCGAAGTGTAATACGAACAAATTTTAAAAAGCGTATCATACCGGGCCGGAGCGAAGTAGTTGTCGATTGGAATACCCGACTGGAATTCAGTCCACGAACGCTGTTTGATACGTTGCATCTGGCTATGCGGGCGTTGCCAGGGGGTGGGTTGGAAATAAATCAGTCGACCATTCCACTCAACGATTATTTAACGATCCACTACACACCGAATTATCCGATTGCCATTGATACGGCTCGAACGAAAGCGTATTGGACGAGCGGTGGGAACGCAAGTTTTCTGGGGGGCACGTGGGCTAAAGGACATATTGAATTTAAAACCCGTTGGCTGGGGAAGTTTCAGTTAATGACCGACATCAATCCACCGAGGGTTGAAATTCTGTCGGCCACGCCTAAGGGAATTACGGCTCGTATTCGGGACGACCTGTCAGGCATTGCCGAATTCCGGGCGCTGGTCAATGGTGAGTGGGTACTGATGCAGTACGATTACAAACGGGCATTACTCTGGTCCGATAAACTAAACCCAGATGAACCTTTCGAGGATGGTGCCGAGGTGTTAGTTCAGGTAAAAGACCGGTCGGGCAATATTGGTTCCGACACGACAACTATTGACGTACCCAGAGCACCCGTTCGGCGAAAAGCGGCTCCGAAGAAAAAGAAGAGAAGATAAAAAAGCTTACTGAATACCGTAAACTGAATACAATAAACTGTAACCTGAATGAGCCTTTCTATCGGTGATCCAGCTCCCGACTTTACGAGCACTGACCAAAATGGCCAGCCCATTAGACTATCTGACTATCGGGGCAAAAAAGCGGTGCTCTATTTTTATCCTAAGGATGATACGCCGGGTTGTACTGCGCAAGCCTGTAGCCTCCGCGACAACTACGCCGATTTACGCGCGGCCGGTTACGAAGTAGTAGGCGTTAGTGTGGATGACCAGAAAGCACACCAGAAATTCATTAAAAAATATGACCTCCCCTTTTCGCTCGTTGCCGATACAGATAACCAGTTAGTAGAAGCCTACGATGTATGGAAAGAGAAGTCGATGTATGGTCGGAAGTTTATGGGTACCGTCCGAACAACATTTATTATTGACGAGGCTGGTATCATCACAGATATCATCGGCAAAGTAGATACCCAAAACCACGCAAAACAAATTTTAACCTAATACGGGCAAGTCCCGTCATTTTTGATTGAAAAGCGGGTTCCCACCCGTACTACCTCATGGAAATCGAACAACTCAAAAGCACGGCTACGGCCGTTCGGCGCGATATTCTTCGCATGGTTGCCGCTGTTAATTCGGGTCACCCCGGCGGATCGTTAGGTTGCACTGATTTTTTTGTCGCCCTTTACTTCGAGGTGATGAACCGGAAAAAAGATGCCGACGGCACGCCTATTTTTGACATGGACGGCCGGGATGAAGACATCTTCTTCCTCTCGAATGGACATATTTCGCCCGTTTTTTATTCGGTGTTGGCACGGGCAGGCTATTTTCCTGTCGCGGAATTAGCCACTTTCCGTAAGTTAGATAGTCGGTTACAGGGACACCCTACAACGGCCGAACACCTTCCCGGCATTCGCATTGCATCGGGTTCGCTAGGTCAGGGTTTATCCGTAGCCTGTGGTGCGGCTTATTCCAAAAAGCTCAATGGGGATAAAAACCATGTGTACGTCCTGATGGGCGATGGTGAGCAGCAGGAAGGCCAGATTTGGGAAGCCGCTCAGTTTGCTCCCAACAAAAAACTCGGCAACCTGACCGCCATCATCGACCTCAACCACGCTCAGATTGACGGCACGACAGACAACGTCAATAGCAACCGTGACCTAGCCGCCAAATACCGCGCTTTTGGCTGGTACGTCGAAGAGATGGAAGGAAATGACATTGCCGATGTCATTCATACCCTCAAAAAATCGCAGGAAGACCCGGATGTACCAACAATGATTCTAATGCACACCGAAATGGGCTTTGGCGTTGAATATATGGTGGGTAACTACAAATGGCACGGTACGGCTCCTAACGCCGAGCAGTTAACCCAGGCTCTGAACGGTCTGCCACTATCGATTGGTGTAACGGATTATTGATTGTCTTGTAGAGACGCAATCCCTTGCGTCTCCTATGCATCAGCAATACCATCCGGCAGGAGGAGACGCAAGGGATTGCGTCTCTACACAAACACATGAAAATCAAACGCCTGATCATCGAAAATTTCAAGTCCATTGAACGGATCGAGCTTGTTGAGCCGAATCCGTTCACGGTCTTTGTCGGCCCTAACGGGTCGGGTAAGTCGAATATTTTCGAGGCTTTGGAGTTTGTGAATCGCTGTTCAAAAGCCTTAGTCTCTGAGGTTTTTAGAGAATTTGGGGGAGTAACTAAAATTAGTCGCCGGAATGGCGCTGACATAGATAGGTTTCACTTTAACGCTGAATTTGACAAAGAGAGTGAGGTCACCAATATGGAGTTTGCTTACAACACTATCACGGATAAGATTAAGCAGCCCAATCGTATTGATGATGTATGGCTTCATTTACGCCAGGATACAGTGGACCAATTTTATCAACGTTTCGGCCGAATTTTTGTCAGTAATGAAAAGCTATTAAAAGTCAACTATCAAGATGATCGCTCCCTTAATATAGCTGCAACTAATTTGGAAGCTGTTTTAAAGCGAATTCTAACGGACAATGTACTTCGGGTTGAAATCTTTGAATGGTTAGAATTATTCGTTCCTGGATTTAAAGCCGTTGAGGTGGATGATCGGGATGAACTCCACTGGTTCGAGGAATTTGCCCCCAGTTATTTCACTAAAGACCTGATCTCTGACGGAACATACAACATTCTGGCGATACTTGCCGCTGTTTATCAAAGTGACGATAAGCCTCAATTTCTTTGTATCGAAGAGCCCGAAAATGGCCTTCATCCACAGGTTGCGCGTGAGTTAGTAGACTTTTTTCGTATCATGTGCGAAGAACGGGGCCATCACATTTGGCTAAATACACACTCGCAATCCATGATCTCCCGGCTTAAACCTGAAGAAATGGTTATCGTCGATAAGAAACAGGGAGCTACGCGAATCAAGCAGATTTCAAAGGAGGAATTTAAAAATTGGCGGATGGACGAAGCCTTACTAATGAATGCTTTCGGAGGTGGGCTTGCGTGGTAAATGTTGGTTTTATTTGTGAAGGTAAAACAGAACAAGAAATTATTGAATCAACCAATTTTCAAGATTGGCTCAATCGAAATGGCCTAAGGTGTGTTAATCCTGTTTTCGATGTTGCTGGAAGTGGTAATCTGCTACCTCATCGTCTCGCAGATATCCGCGATACACTATTTAGGAATGGAGCTAACATCATTGTTATTATAACTGACCTCGACCAAGATGAGTGTATTACGGTAACGCGTCAGCGTATAACTCAACAAGACAGTCAAGTTGTGATTGTTGCTGTAAAACAAATCGAATCTTGGTTTTTAAGTGATTCAACTACTTTACGCCGACTGTTTTCAGATAATACATTTGAGTTTATAAATCCAGAAGCAGAGGACAATCCATTTGCTACCTTAAAGCGCTTATTTGAATTAAAGACTCAGCGGGGTATTGGTACAAAACCGATGTTAGCCCGACGAATGTTGAAGTACGGCTTCAGCATCGAAAACGCGGCTCAGCACCCAAATTGTACCAGTGCCAATTATTTTTTAACCAAATTGCAAACCCTCGCTTCGGCGAATTAATATAGACCATGAAAAAATACGAGTATACCGAGAAAAAAGATACGCGTTCGGGTTTCGGCGCGGGTATATCTGAACTGGGCCGGACGAATCCTAACGTTATTGCCCTGACAGCCGATTTAGCGGGTTCGCTCAAGTTGGAGACATTTATTAAAGAATATCCAGAACGGTTCGTTCAGTGTGGGATTGCCGAAGCCAATATGATTGGTGTATCGGCGGGTTTGACCATTGGTGGTCACATTCCGTTTGCCACAACCTTTGCCAACTTCGCTACGGGCCGGGTATATGACCAGATTCGTCAGTCGGTGGCGTACTCGAATAAGAATGTTAAAATCTGTGCTTCCCACGCAGGCTTAACCTTAGGCGAAGATGGTGCTACACACCAGATTCTGGAAGATTTGGGCATGATGAAAATGTTACCCAACATGACCGTCATCAATCCCTGCGATTACAACCAGACCAAAGCGGCTACACTAGCCATTGCTGAGCATGTGGGTCCGGTTTATTTGCGCTTCGGTCGACCGGTGATTCCCGTGTTTACCCCCGCCGATCAGAAATTTGAGATTGGTAAGGCCTGGACCGTTAATGAAGGAAAAGATGTATCTATTTTCTGCACAGGCCACTTGGTTTGGGAAGCCATCAAAGCCGGTGAAATTCTTGCCGAACAGGGAATCGAAGCCGATATTATCAATATTCACACGATTAAGCCGTTAGATGAAGAGGCTATTCTGGCATCGGTGAAGAAAACGGGCTGCGCCGTATCGGCAGAAGAGCACATGATTAATGGTGGGTTGGGCGATAGCGTTGCACAGGTTCTGGCACAAAACTTCCCTGCTCCACTCGAATATATCGGCGTTCATGATACCTTCGGCGAAAGCGGTACACCTGATCAACTGATGCAGAAATATGGCCTGACTGCCGACAAAATTGTTGAGCAGGTTAAGAAAGTAATGGCACGAAAATAGGTTTACGGTTTTAGGTTTTTGGTTTACGGTTGGCTGGCGCGAAAGCAGTTTACATGCGCCAACCAACCGTAAACCAAAAACCTAAAACCGTAAACCATGAAACAATGACTGACGCAGAAATCCTCGCCAAATACCGCGACCCGTCAAGCCGGAATTTTGCCTTTAATCTGCTGGTACGCCAATACCAGCAGAAAATTTATTGGCATATCCGTAAAATGGTCATTGACCATGACGATACCGACGACCTGGTGCAGGAAACGTTCATAAAAGTGTGGAACAGCCTGGAACAGTTTCGGGGTGATAGTCAGTTATATACCTGGATATACCGAATTGCCACCAACGAATGTCTTAACTTTCTGAATAAGAAACGTCGACGTTTTTTTCTGCCGATTGGCGACGTGGAAGGTGAGTTAATGCAGAAGCTGGAAAGCAATGCCGATTATGTTACATCGGGTAACGAACTCAGTGGTGAAGACGTACAGTTAAAACTGCAAAAGGCGCTGTTAAAATTACCAGATAAACAGCGGTTAGTGTTCAACATGAAGTACTTCGATGATATGAAGTACGAAGAAATTTCGGACATTACCGGTACATCGGTTGGTGCCTTAAAAGCATCCTATCACCTGGCGGTTAAAAAAATTGAGGATTATTTGACTAAAACTGATACAACCGATTAAACCCCAGCCGCTTTAGACTGTCCAATCTGCAAACACGGGAATGAAATTGTGTATTAGATACACACCACGATAATGACTAATAAAAACGAATTTCGGCTTGATGAACTGCCACCTGAGCATCCCATGCGGCAATTGCCGTTTGTGGCACCAGACGGTTATTTTGACACGTTGCCATCGCGCGTGCAGGCTCGCGCGATTCGTAAGTCGAAGCCGGCCTTCCGTATTACCTGGTCCTGGCAACGTACAGTAGCCTCGCTGGCAGGTGCTAGCCTGATTGCTGTACTTGTTTGGCAAACCTTGCCTCAACGGCAGGAATCGTTGGGGAGTGAGGCATTGGCTGGTGTAAGCAATGAAGTTATTACCGCTTATCTTGACGAACAGGGCGTTGATGCAAATGAACTAGCCGATGCTCAACAGCTTCATTCTTCATTAGGGAGCGATACAACAGCGATTCAGTTTCTTAATGTGCAGCCGATCGACATTCAGCAACATATCAAAGAAGAAACTGGACTGGACAATACGAATCTCGGTTCCTGATTTTTTAGCATGGTTAACTTTACCACAATGAGACACGCATGGATTGGTTGGCTGGTTGGGCTGGTGTTTATGGCACAGGTGGCCAGCGCACAGAACGACGTCAACGGACGGCAGAAGATAGAAGCGGCTAAGATTGGCCTGATCACGAATCGGCTTAACCTAACAACCGATCAGGCTCCGCAATTTTGGGCGGTTTACAATGAATACAACGCCAAGAAGCAGGAATTAAACCGTCGGATTCGGCAATTGAACAACGAACCGTCGCGTACAAACCTAAACGATAATCAATTAGTGAACGGGTTGCGGGAAGTCAATGCCACCAAGCAAAAACTGGCTGATCTTGATGACGAATACATGGGCCGTTTCCTAAAAGTAATTAGTCCGCAGCAATTGGCGGAGTTGTACAAGACCGAGCAGATGTTTAATAAAATGCTGCTCAATAAATTGAATCAGGGAAATTAGAACCGGGATTTATATGATTTTACTGACCGACTATGATTTTTTACTTTAAAGGAAAGTTTATCAATCAAATCATGGTCGGTCAGTAAAATCATATAAATCCCGGTTCAGACTTAGTAACGCACCACCTTAAATCTTGAAATGCCCCCATCGAAACGGATGGACATTTTCTTCTTGCTGGCATCGTAACCAGGGCTTTCAAATTCGCCACCACCAACGTCGGTAAAATCATCCAGCTGTTCCAGATTCAGGGCACCGTCTTTCTTGATCCGACAACCCACTTCTTTCGGAACCCGGACCGTTACTGAAGCCGCTCCCACGTTTAACTTTATCTCCGACAGATCGGCTTTGGCACCGAGTTTTAAATCCAGATCGGCAGCACCGGCGCCAATTTTCAGGCTCTTGACAGCATAAGCACTTAAGTCCAAATCCCCCTGTCCTGCTCCAAGTGCTACATCCATTGTCCAGACAGGCGTAGCGTTCAGGTGCACATCAACCCGATTCTCGAACTTGCCATCTTTCAGATCAATGTGTTGATCGTCATCCGTGGGCTTTAGTTCAATGGTTGGGATATGGGTGGTTTCATCCCGATCTACCGACATCGAATAACTACCCGAGGTTTGTTTTGTATCGGCTTTGATAAGTTCTGTACTGGGATCGCTGATGGTAAACCGGCCAGCGCCCCCTGACAATTTCAAGACAGCTTCACGAGTATCGACGTCCATTGTTTCGGCAAACGTGTTAGTCTGGATTCTTGTGTTCTCCGAATCCCGATGCTCACGCTCCGACCGATAATCGTCATCCGTATTATCGTCGTCATCGCTGTCGTTATTTCCATTGTCATCATCGTCGTCATCATTATCATGCCAGCGCATGTTGAACTCATCGTGGTTCCGATTATGCGACAGGAACCCGAACAATGTTGTTGGCACGGCTACAGCCAGCATGACAGTTGTAACAAAAGCTGCCGGATTTCCACGACGTTCCAGAATCAGGTTTACACCCGCCAGAATTAGCAATACTGGCCATAAATTCACTAATGAATGCCAGTCTATATCGAGCATTCCGGCCCGCCGGGCTAAAAACAACACCCCCAGCGTTAACAGGAAAATGCCCCAGAACAATCCATTTTTTCGTTGCATAAGTTTTAAGGATGTATGATGTAGGATATATGATGAAGCTGTTTAAACTTTTCAAATTAACCGCAAAGAACGCTAAGGCAAAGCGCGCAAAGAAATTCAGTCAGCAAACTCAGCGTTCTTTGCGACTTTGTCTCAGCGCTCTCCGCGGTTAAACTAAAGCGCATTGGAGATATAAAAAATAAAGTTTAAACAGGTTCGATGTATTAACTTAATACATCATATATCCTACATCATACATTTTTTAAAGGGTTCCGTTTGGGTCGTTGGTGGTTGTATTATCGTAAGGAGGTTTGATCCGATCCTTAAAAATCAGCCACAAACCAATTGCGATCAGAACAAACGGCCATAGATCACCAAAGTCAATGTCGAAATAACGGTCCAGTAAAAACAGGACACCCAGGATAATCAGTACGGCCCCGCCAATAATGCTACGGTCGGGTGATGCAGGCTTGTTCGGATTGTAGGGATTCATGGCAAAATAAGGATTAGAGAAAGCTGACGACTGGGATACAGAACCATCGAAACGGCGTTCGGGTAATGCGATCCACAAGATAATGTAAATGATGATGGCCGGAAAGTGCGGCAGGAAAATTCCGATCACAAAAAGTACGCGTACCAATGCACGATCAATGCCAAAATAATCGGCCAAACCAGCACACACGCCCCCAATTTGGGCCTGGTCGGCAATACGTTCTAATCGCTTGTTCATGGCTTCTTTCCGGAACGCCGGACCGTTGTTTAAATCCGATGTAAACCTAACAGATAGCTATTTTGCCCCAAAGTAGATTTGGAAGAATGGACGCGGTTATGGATAGAAGTATGTTTTCAATGATAGTAGGTAATGCATAGTAGTGGTCAGTATTAGGAGTGAGAAGCAAGGAGTGAGAATGGCTGACGCAAAACTGATATACGCGTCAGCTATTCTCACTCCTCGCTTCTCACTCCTAATACTAATTTCCTACTCTTCCTCTATCGCTTCCAGAATATCCATCAACTCACCAAATTCCTTATTACCGGGTCGTTCTTCATCGCCACCACTAAGCGCAATTCCCTGAACGGATAATTCGGCTAATAACTCATGGACATTCTCGGCAGATACGCCAATGCCTAATAATATGGGATAGCGTGCTGCTAATCGTTGCAGGGTAGTTTTCAGCTCATCGTCAAGATGGAGTGGACTATTACTTTCCAGCAGAATATAATCGGCTCCGGCAACACCTGTCTGAAACAGGGTATCTAGCTGATCAAGTGTCAACTGTGATAGATCGACGTGCAAAATCAACGGCTTAGTAAACGTACTAAGGTAAGATAAGAGGGCTGATTCGTTGACCTGTAGTATGTCAGGTTTGTACGTATCAAGAAGTTGCTCAATAACTTCAGGATCTGTGGATGTAGTTTCGCCAACAATCTGAACGCCTGCCACCCAGCCTCTGATCTCGTCAAATTTTTTCGGTTCGATATAGTCCGGTGAATCGGCATCCATCGAGAAGCCAAGCATATCGACACCCATACCTGCGCAATAGCGGGCATCGCTGAGATTAGTAACGTTGGAGATTTTAACGAGCGTTTTAAGAGACATAGTTTCAGTGAGCAGTTTTCGGTAGCAACAGCTTGTTTCCGTAGCGTGCCAACAAAGTTACGGACAGCAAGGCATAAAAATACCTTCTGAGGTTAGCAGCTAATCTATACTACTAGACCCAGAAGGTATCTTGCCGAATTACGTTATCAGTTCATCACGGTGTTAACGTATGGCTACATGGGGCTTAAATTTTTCCGTCACCTTATTTGGAATCGGTTTCAGCGACATCAGATAGGTGTAGATAGCCCCTAAATCCTGTTCTTTCATACCCGCATACATCATCCAGGGCATCACCGTCTGAAAATCATTCGGTCCAAGTTTCTGAGGCTTATAACTACTATCAGCATATGTCTTGAAACGAGCGATAAATGTCTCTTTAGTCCAACTACCAATACCAGTTTCCTTATCGGGAGTGATGTTAGACGTGTAAAGCATTCCGGATGGCAGTTTGAAATCCCGCCCGCCCGCAAACGATTTTTCCTTAATAATCTGGCCTTTATCAACCTGCGTATGGCACTCTACACAACCGGCTATCATAACCAGATACTTGCCGGTAGCCAGTTCATCTTTCGGATCAGGCATTGACATAGGCTCAGCTTTTACCGGAATCGTATTCAGGATAAAGTTGAACGGAAAATCAGCTTTCGATTCAGCAGGTTTATTTTCGATCGGCTTGAGCGTACGCAAATAGGCAATAATGCTCTGAACATCCTCATCGCCCATTTTGCCATAATATGGATAGGGCATGACGGGAAAGAAGGCATGACCATCACGGCTAACACCGGTTGTAATAGCCCGGTAGATCTCGCCGTCGGTCCAGTTGCCTATGCCATAGGGCGTAATGTTTTTCGCCGTGAACGAGCCGGGAAAGCCCATCTGCTGGTTAAACAGTTCTCCACCTTTCCCTATCGTTCCGGGCGCCAATGGCCCAGAAAAGAGTGTGTAATCGCGGGTACTGTGGCAGTCGATACAGACTGTCACGTGATTCGCCAGATAGGCACCCCGTTCGATTCGTTGTGGTGTAGCATCCACTTTCAAGGATGGTGCTTCACCCACATTCGGCAACGCCAGTTTAACATAAGCCAGCAACACTACGACGCCTAACGCAAGGACGCCGATCACGATACCGATCACTTTAAAAACTTTTTTCATAATTCGTTAAAAGAGGAAAGCCCGGTTAGCCGGAGTGGTCATTTTTACCGTAAGATATTGGCAAACAGCAGCCAAGAGTAAGTCATAGCTTCATATTTTTAGTAAACGGCAATTATTTTGTGTATCCGCGTTGACTAAAAACCGTTCTCGGTCTTTTTCAGCTATACCTCATGCATACTTATCTATATCTGGGTTTCCTCAAATCCTACTGCATCACCTCACGAATCCACCCTGTTCACCATCGGACAAAAAGTGTACGATTTCGGACAGAGCCATTTCGTTAAACAGCCCTTGTTAAGCTTGAAATGGCCTTTTCACGGATTGGCAAAGCATTTGTTCTACAAAAGTTGATTTTATCCTTTGAGTTATGAAACGAACATACTTAGGCGAGTTTGAAGAAATCGTTTTACTAACGGTTGCAGTCCTGAACGATGCGGCTTATGGCGTTGCGATTACCGATGAACTGGATCGGCAAACGGGGCGCTCGGTTAGTATCAGTGCTGTTCATGCTGCTCTGCATCGACTCGAAGAAAAAGGCATGCTCAAATCGCACATGGGCGATGCTACGGCCGAGCGTGGTGGGCGTCGCAAACGCCTGTTTACGGTCACGGCCCTTGGTAGCCGTGCACTACACGATATTCGGGCCATGCGGGATCAACTGTGGAATTCGATTTCGCCCAATGCCTTACCTGCTATCAGCTTATGAGAACGCTCCGCACCAGCGGCCCAACGGAGGCATTCCAGCCACAACCACCTCGCTGGGCGGATCGCCTGCTGGAATGGTTTTGCGCTCCGCATTTGCTGGAAGAAGTGCAGGGCGATTTATACGAGCGCTATAGGCGGGATGTGCATCGAATGGGCGCTAAAAAAGCCAATCAGCGGTATAGCGCCAATGTACTACGGTTTATACGCCCCTTTGCTCTGAAACGAAAACCAACCGCCCAGCGGTCTGAACAATACCCATCACTTTCCTTATTCAGTACCGACATGATCCAGAACTATCTCAAAATCGCCTTCAGAAACCTGGCCCGAAACAAAGCCTATTCGGCCATTAATATTATTGGGCTGAGCATTGGATTGGCCGCAGCCATGTTGATTATGCTGTACACGAAAGATGAAGTCAGCTATGATCGCTTTCATGCGCATAATCCATTTATTTACCGCATTACCAGCAAATCAGTAACGCCAGCTGGTATCGTTGAAAATCAGCAACCTTACACGGGTATTTTTCCCGGCCCAAAATTCCAGGCGGGTGTTCCAGAAATAATATCTTTTGTTCGCTATCAGGAAAACCGGAAAGATCTAAAACAAGGCAATGAAGTAAAAAGTCAGACGGCCTATTTCGCAGATTCCAGTTTCTTCTCGATATTCTCGTTTCCGCTACTAAGCGGTGATCCTAAATCCGCTTTAAAGAGCCCAAAATCGGTCGTTATTTCGGAAGAATTAGCCGATAAAAATTTCGGGACAACAAACGCGCTTGGCAAAATACTATTCTTTAAAGAAGGCGACAAATTTGAACCGTACACGGTAACAGGAGTAGCCAAAAAATGTCCGCAAAATTCGTCCATCAAATTTGATGTGCTCATGCCTATAGAGGTCAAGGCTGAAGATATGGCGGACAACGAAAACTGGTTCAGTGTGTTCATGAATACATTCGTCATTCTAAGCCCTAATGCTAATCTGAAGGCAGTAGAGGCTAAAATGAATCAAGTTTATGTGGCTGATGCACAGGAGAGTATTAAATCAGTAGCTAAAAAATTTGGCATCACCAACAAAACGGTGTATTCGCTCCAGCCGTTTACCGACATGCACCTAAGCAAAGAGCTACCAGCCAGCAACGGTCTTGTCGACGAAAGCAATCCTACTTTTTCGTATATCTTATCAGGCATTGCCTTATTCATTCTGCTTATTGCCTGCATCAATTTTGTCAATTTGACGGTGGCTCGCTCCTTAAAGCGGGCTAAAGAAATTGGTGTGCGGAAAGCAGTTGGTGGGGCCAGGGCTCAACTCATCATGCAGTTTCTGGGTGAGTCGTTCCTGCTTTGTTTTGCTGCCTTTTTATTTGCCATCGTCCTGATCGAACTGGCGTTACCAACCTTTAATCAACTGGCAAACAAAGCCTTGTCACTTTCTTATTTGTTCGATGCAAAACTGGTGGCGGGCTACATCATCCTGTTTATTGTCACAAGCTTACTGTCTGGATTTTACCCGGCCCTTGTTTTATCGGGTTACAATCCTGTTCAAACACTGTATAGCCGCTTCAATCTTTCCGGCAAAAATTATCTGCAAAAATCATTGGTTGTCTTACAATTCACGCTGGCTTCTTTTCTAATAATTGCTTCCCTTACTATTTATTCACAGTTCAACTATCTGACCAGTAAAGATTTGGGGTATGACGACAAAAATCTGGTGGTTATAGACAAATCGAACTTAAAACGTAGTGAAGTAAAACTCTTAAAAGAAGAATTACTAAAAGACCAGAACATACTAGATGTTGCGCCCAAAAATGGTGGATTTTGGGGTACGGTGGCTAAAATAAATGGCGAAACGCAATTGAGTTTTGCCTACGAAACCGTTAATGAAACCTACCTTCCTCTCTTTAAGATACCAGTTTTAAAAGGGCGAAATTTCTCAACCGCCTTCCCATCAGATTCGTCGCAGTCGGTACTGGTCAATGAAACATTTGTTAAAAAAGCAGGCTGGAAAAATCCACTGGGCCAAGTCGTTGACTTTTGGTTTAAAAACGAAAAATATCACGTAATTGGCGTGGTAAAAGACCACCATTTTGCCTCCTTAAGTCAGGAAATAAAGCCGCAATTATTTACAATGAAAGCGGCTAATGAATATGGTAAGGCATTTATCAAAATCAAGCCCAATACCGAAACGGCGAGCCTTCAGCACATCGAAAAAGTCTTTAAAAAGCTATTCCCACTCAATCCCTATTCGTACAAATTTATGGATCAGGAAAACCTGAAACGCTATGAGTCGGAAGCTAAGTGGAAACAAATGATGCTCTTTGGGGCTATCCTCACCATTTTCATTTCGTGCATTGGTCTATTTGGGTTAGCAACCCTTTCGGCAGAACGGCGTACCAAAGAAATTGGCATTCGTAAAGTGTTAGGGGCCTCCGTTCCGAGTATTGTCCAGTTACTATCAACCGACTTCCTGAAACTGGTTTCTATCTCGTTCATTTTTGCCTTCCCGGCCGCCTGGTATGCCATGGACGAATGGCTCAAGAATTATCCGTATCGTGTCAACATGAGTGTATGGGTATTTCTGGTCACGGCTTTCATAGCCATTTCCATAGCATTTTTAACCGTTAGCTGGCAGTCCTTACGAGCCGCCATGATCAATCCGGTAGCCTCCCTTCGGTCGGAATGAAGAATGGATAATGCCTAATGAATAACTAATTAAATACCACTGAATTCATCGTCCATTATTCATTTTACAGTTTACATTATTCACTATGGTAACACCGCCCCGCTGGGCCGACCGCCTGCTGGAATGGTTTTGTGCTCCGCATTTGCTGGAAGAAGTGCAGGGCGATTTACACGAGCGGTTTGGGCGCGATGTGCGGGCCGTGGGTATCCAACGCGCCAACCGGCGATACTGGGGCAACGTGCTGCGCTTCGTACGCCCCTTTGCTCTCAAACGCCAACCAACGGTCCGCCGTCGCGGGGAGTATTCATCACCATTCTTTATAAACCCTGTTATGTTGAGTAATCATGTTAAAATCGCCTGGCGGAACCTCGTTAAAAACAAGGTGTATTCAGCCATCAACATTTTTGGATTAGCCGTGGGCCTGGCCACCTGTCTGCTGATTACCCTGTATGTTTTTGATGAACTTAGTTACGATAAACATCATACAGACGCTAACCGGCTCTATCGGGTAGCCACAGATACAAAACAGGAGCATTGGGCAGCAACAGCGGCACCTACGGCTCTGGGCCTGAAAAACGACTTCCCGGAAGTTGAGCAGGCCACCCGGCTATTGAAGGTGCCGAACATGGACAAGATGCTGTTGCGGTATACGCATAACCACCAGCAAAAGCAGTTTTTTGAAACCAACGGCTATTATGTGGATTCCACCTTTTTCGAGCTATTCACGTATCCGTTTACATATGGGAATCCGCGAAAAGCCATCAATCAACCAAACACGCTCGTTATCTCTGAAACTTTATCCAGCAAACTCTTCGGCAAGGAAAACCCAGTTGGCAAAGTCATCAACATTGGGCTCCCATTCGGCGATTATAACTATACCGTTGGTGGAGTATTTAGCGATAAAAACAAATCGCATATTGATGCCCATTTTTTCCTCTCGATGCAGAATGGCGATATTGGCAATTGGGTGAGTCAGCAAAAAAACTGGGCGACAAATAATATTTTCTACACCTATATTAAACTGAAGGATGGCGTGAATGCCGAGGCCTTCGAAGCAAAACTACCCGCCTTCTTGAACCGGCATGGGGCCGCCGATTTAAAGGCCTTAGGGGTTTCTAAGGAGCTAACGCTCCAGGCTGTACCAGACATCTATCTAACCTCTAACCTGGATAATGAGATTTCGGCGAACGGGAGCCTGACGTATCTGTACGTCTTTGGCTCAATAGCCGCCTTTTTGCTGCTGATTGCCTGTATCAATTTCATGAATCTGTCGACGGCTCGCTCCGAAAAGCGGGCAAAGGAAGTGGGCATTCGGAAAGCAATGGGGGCTATTCGTGCCTCGTTGATAGGCCAGTTTTTGGGCGAATCATTGCTCATGTCCATCTTGGCTCTTTGTCTGGCGCTGGGGTTTATTCAACTCCTGCTGCCTGTCTTTAATGGCCTTACGCAAAAGAACTTAGCCCTTTTCCAGAATCCTATTTTTGTTATATGGATTGCGGCCATAACACTCCTGACGGGCTTGTTATCTGGCTTATACCCTGCGTTTTACCTCTCGTCATTCAGGCCAATCACCGTACTTAAGGGGAAGCTCGTTAACAGTATTTCGGCAACGGCGCTCCGCAAAGGCCTGGTGGTTTTTCAGTTTACAGTCTCGATCGTTTTGATTTTAGGAGCGATCGTCATCTGGCAGCAATTAGCCTTCGTTCAAAATCAACACCTGGGCTTTACGAAAAGCCAGAAAATTGTTATACCCCTTCAGAGTAATCAGGCGACTACGAATTATGCTGCGTTCAAGGATGAAATCCTTAAGAATCCGAACGTGATTTCGGCAGCGAGCGGGTCCACGTACCCCGGCATTCCGAGCGATAATGATCTGCTTTTTTATGCGGAGGGGAAATCTGTCCATGAGGCCGTAGATATAAATTTTGCAACGGTCGAGAACGACTATGTCGAAACGCTGGGCTTTAAACTCCTGTACGGCCGGGCTTTCTCGAAAAACTTCACCGCCGATTCAACGAGTATCATTCTCAACGAGGTAGCGCTCAACCAATTAGGCTATGATCCTAAAACGGCTGTCGGGAAGACTATCTACTTCGAATGGCAGAATGTGCGCCACCCTATGCAGATTGTGGGGGTGGTCAAGAATTTTAACTACGAGAGTCTACATCAGGAAATAAAACCATATGGATTAACGACCACGATTGGGGATAAACACCACTATTTTATCGCCAGTGTGCAACCAAAAGAGTATACTAAACTCTTGGCCGACATGGAGCAATCCTGGAAAAAGATAAACCCAGATACGCCCTTTTCGTATTCATTTCTCGACCAGGATTTTCAACGGAATTACGAAAAAGAACAGCGAACGTCCAGCATAGTCCTGTATTTCACGCTGATCGCCATTATGATTGCCTGTTTAGGCTTGTTCGGACTGGTTGCGTTCTCAGCCGAACAACGGACCAAAGAGATTGGTATCCGAAAGGTGTTAGGCGCATCTGTACCGAGCATTGTAGCCCTGCTTTCCAGAGAGTTTGTACGTCTGGTTTTGGTAGCGAATCTGATCGCGATACCCATTGCCTGGTATGGCATGAACCAGTGGCTCCATGATTTTGCCTACAAGGTTTCGATTGAGTGGTGGGTCTTTGTGCTGGCGGGTTTGCTGGCACTCAGTACAGCCTTGCTCACGGTAAGCTTCCAAAGTATAAAAGCCGCCCTGATGAATCCAGTTACCTCCCTTCGGTCGGAATAAATAATGAATAATGTAAAATGGATAATGATCTGAGTTCCCTATGATCGCTAAATGACCAGTGTTCCATTATCCATTTACATTATTCATTATCCATCATCCATTGAACATTATCCATCATGAAAACACCGCCCCCTTTAGCCGACCGTTTACTCGAATGGTTCTGCGCTTCTCACCTGCTGGAGGAAGTGCAGGGCGATTTGTATGAGCGATTCGTTCGGGATGTAGGGGATGTGGGTATCCAACGCGCAAACCAGCGATACTGGCTTAACGTATTACGCTTCGTCCGTCCGTTTGCTCTCAAACGACAATCGCAGCACTATTCTTCACCTGGTTTACTGAACCCGCTTATGCTACGCAACTATTTCAAAACCTCGATTCGCAACCTGATCAAACACAAGGTCAGTTCGTTGATTAATCTGTTTGGCCTTACGCTGGGCGTAACGGCCTGCCTGGTTATTTACCTTATCACTAATTTCGAACTGAGTTATGACACGTTCCACCCCGAGAGCGACCGTATTTACCGGCTGGTGGGTGAGTCGCAATACGGGAAGTCGGGCGAAAAACATCTGGTAGGCTTTGTGCCCAATGCCGTTCCCGGAGCGATTCGAAAAGAGATTGCGGGCATAGAGACGGTTGCCGCTTTTCATAATATTTCCTCAGATGTCCTCGTACCCAATGGCAAGGATAAGCCAGCGCGGTTTGAAGGCAAAAAGCACGATGAAATCATAGTGGTCGAGCCGCAGTATTTCGACATTTTCACCTACAAATGGCTGGCTGGCAATCCTAAAACTGCCTTAAACGAGCCCTTCAAGCTGGTACTCTCGGAGCGGAAAGCCCGCACCTATTTTGGCGATTTACCATTGGAGAAGATCATTGGGAAAGAAGTAATTTATCAGGATTCCGTACGCGTTACAGTAGCTGGAATTGTGCAGGACTGGACAAAGCCAAGTGATTTTGTCTTTACGGATTTCATTTCGTTCGCTACCATTCAGGCCAGCCAGCTTAAGCGCGATATTGACCTCAGTCAATGGAACGACATCTGGTCGGCCTCGCAGGCATTCGTCAAACTTCCGCAGGGAACCACGCCCGATCAACTCACCGCCCAATTCAGCCGGTTTAGCAAAGCGCATTTCACGAAGGACATGGACCTGAAATTTACGCCCGCCTTACAACCACTTTCCGATCTTCATTTTAACGACGATTACAATGACAATTACTCCCGCAAAGCGCATTTGCCTACGCTTTACGGCTTGATGGCAATTGCCGGTTTTATTTTGTTGATTGCCGCCATCAACTTCATCAATTTATCGACGGCGCAGTCGGTACAGCGGGCGAAGGAAACGGGCATTCGCAAGGTGATGGGAAGTAGCCGGGCCAACCTGATTTTCCAGTTCCTGAGCGAAACGGCTTTTCTGACATTTATAGCCGTATTGATTTCGTTAGCCCTCGTCAATCCGATACTCGCAGTCTTTCAGTCGCTGACCCCTCAGGGATTAACGTTCGATCTGTTCAGTTGGCAAACACTGATTTTCTTAGCCGCTGTTACGGTGACCACCTCACTCCTTTCCGGCCTCTATCCCTCCTGGGTCTTGTCTTCGTACGTACCAGCCTTAACCTTAAAAGGCCAAACTAACTTGACTGGCGGACAGAAAGGGTATTTGCGAAAAGCATTGATTGTGTTTCAGTTCACGGTATCACTCGTGTTCATTATTGGAACGCTCATGGTAACCCGTCAGCTCAACTTTATGCGCAACAAAGACCTGGGTTTTTCGACCGATGCCGTTATTGAGGTTCATACCCGGCACGATGATAAAAGTCTTGTATTAGCCCAGAAAATCAAACAGTTATCTGGTGTTGAACGGGCCACGTTGCAGTGGTTTCCGCCCATGGGACAGGCCTATATGGTAACCAAGCTCAACTATCGGGGCAAGAAGAACATCGAAATGGATGTGTCGGCGAAGGTGGGCGATGAGAACTTCATTCCGCTTTATAAGCTCCGGTTACTGGCCGGCCGAAATTATATGAAAAGTGACTCTCTCCGGGAGATCGTCGTCAACGCTACCTATGCCAAAGCGTTAGGCTTTAAAAAACCTGCCGATGCCGTCAATCAGCTCGTCGAATTTCAGGGCAAACCGTATCCTATTGTTGGTGTCGTAGCCGATTTCCATGAGCAATCGTTTCACGAAAAAATTAGCCCGGTCTTCATCAGCTACATGCCTCGACAGGCAAAAAATATCGGTGTTAAACTAGCAGCGAAAGGTGGTCAGCTCAGCGATATAAAAGCAACGCTGGCTAGCATCGAACAACAATGGCAGTCCGTATATCCCGACAATAAATTTGACTATACTTTTCTGGATGACTCCATTGCCAGACTCTATGAAAAAGAGCAGAAAACCGGGCAGCTTGTCAACACAGCAACGGCTATTGCGATCCTGATCTCATGTATGGGCTTGTTTGGGTTGGCAACGTTTACGGCACAGCAGCGGACGAAAGAAATTGGTGTCCGGAAAGTGCTGGGGGCATCGGTAGGCAGCATCGTAGCGCTACTCTCGAAAGACTTTTTGACGCTGGTTATTATTGCCCTGGTAATTTCTTCCCCTATTGCCTGGTGGGGCATGAACCAATGGCTGAAGGACTTTGCCTACAAGGTTGACCTTGAGTGGTGGGTGTTTGCCCTGGCAGGCATGCTGGCCGTTTTGATCGCTTTACTAACCGTTGGCTTTCAAAGCATTAAAGCGGCATTGACGAATCCGGTTAAATCACTTCGGTCTGAATAACACCGACCATTCTCTATGAAACCAATCTGCGTAATTCTCTGCCTGTTTTGTCTGGCAATTAAATCGATGGCTCAGCAGCCGAAGACGGCTTTTCCACCAACAGACGCCTTGCCGTCCGTAACGCTTCCACCCGACGTTGATCGGGTGCTGCGTGATTATGAACGCGAATGGCAAGCCAATAATACGGAGAAACTCGTGTCTTTATTTACACCGGATGGCTTTGTCATGCAGCCCAACCGCCCTGCCATTCAAGGACATAAAAACCTACAATTGGCTTATAGCAGATCAGCAGGAAGCCCCCTTTCATTGCGGGCTTTATCCTTTGCCCAAAGTGGTTCGGTCGGTTATATCATTGGAGCCTATCGTGCCACAGCAACGGGCACCGACATTGGTAAATTCATTCTCGCCTTGCGCAAAGGTGCCGATGGTCGCTGGCTGATTGCTGCCGATATGGATAATTCTGTAAAGTAAGCAAGGGGCAGGGGCTCGGCGCAGGGTAAATCAGATAGCGGTTTACCCTGCACCAAGCCCCCTGTCCCTTGCTTTACTGCACCTTCACCCGGTTATAAATCTCCCGGAAGTTCTTTACGCTTTCGGCTATTTCGGGGCCGTTGTTTTCCCAATGATACTCGTACTCTGCCGAGATCGGGCCTTTGAACTTCTGGCGTTTTAGTTCGGTGATAACCTGTTCAATTTTACAATCGCCTGTTCCCCAGACCACGTCGTGGTATTTACCATCGGGGGTATCTTTTTTCACATCCTTGAAGTGCATGCCCAGTACGTGACCGTTCAGCTTTTTCAGGCACTCGATTGGGTCAAGTCCCGACCGAACCCAGTGACCAAGATCAGAGCAAGAACCCACGTATTTGCTGTTGCCGATAGCTGCCAGCACCGTATCGGGATGCCAGTAACGCGATGGTTTGGGGTGATTATGTAGCGCTACGTTAATTTTGTATTCATCAGCCAGTTTACGAACCAGCGGCATTTGCTGCGGTGTGGGTTCGGAGTTGATGTTCAGAATGCCCATATCCTTGGCAAACGAAAATAACGTCTTCCATTCGTCGTCGGTTTTTGGATTAACGACACCGTAAGCCACTACCGTAAGCCCCTTGTCTTTAATCAGTTTCTTGACCGCCTGACGCGTAGCGGCATCCATCGAAAAATCCATTTTACCGTCTACGCCCCCACCAATGGTCTGACCCGGAAAAGCCTCCACGTATTTCAGGCCGCAACTGTCTATTTTACGAAGTGCTTCGGCAAAGGTGAATAACCGGAATGAGTAGGCTTGAGAGCCTAGTTTCCAGCCCGCTTTGTCTTCGGGTCCTTTCTGTGCCAACAGGGGAACGGCATTTATCGAAAGCAATAACCCGCAGAGCAGGAATTTTGTCAGATGTTTCATAGCAGAGATCTATTGTTTTTCGACAAAAGGACGAGCGGAATCTGCTTTACCTATTCGCGTAGGACTTTAGCGAAATACTCATTCCGTTCTCGCTTGGCTTTGCGACCGGCTGGCGTACCACCGGGGAACAGGAGACAGTACCTAGGGGAGAGACTAGAGCAAAGCCCCTCATTGAGTTGAATAACCGCTGAATCGAACTGTATACTAAACACCTTTAGGAACTAAATATAGGTGGACTTATGACTTTAATCAGGATGCCGGAGCCTGTTTGAGCCTTGTCCCAAACCGTACAGATTCTGTCCGAATCTGGACAATAAGCTTTTATCCTTCTTCTTAAAAAGTGCCAAATAGCCTCATCAGGGCACTTTTCCAGTATTGGCAAAGCATTTGCTCAGCAAACATAGAACTAATTGATGGCCATGAAACGAAGCTATTTGGGCGAGTTCGAAGAGATCGTTCTGCTAACCGTTGCTGTGATGGAAGGACAGGCGTATGGCGTAGCGCTTACGCACGAAATCATTGAGCAAACGGGACGCTCAGTTCGGCTGAACCAGATTCACGCGGCTCTGCAACGACTGGAAGACAAAGGCATGGTAAAATCCGAAATGGGTGAACCCACGGCCGAACGGGGTGGTCGTCGGAAGCGGCTATTTACGGTTACGGCCTATGGTCGGCGAACGCTGCAGGAAATTCAGGATGTGCGGGTGAATTTATGGACCCGGATGCCGGACCCATTCAATCCAGCCATCAGCTTATAAATAATGTAACATGGATAATGATCAATGAATAATGGCCAAAGAAAGATCCTACTCATTGACAATGAGTTATTACCCTCTGATTATCCATTGTACATCATTCATTCTCCATTATGACCCCACCTCGCTTAGCAGACTCCTTACTTCGCTTCTTCTGTGCTTCTCACAAGCTGGAAGAGGTACAGGGTGATTTACAGGAAGAGTTTGCCTGGCAAGTGGAACGTATTGGCGAGCGTAGGGCACGCTGGCGCTACTGGTGGGATGTGTTGGGTTTTCTCAAACCCCGCTTTGTCTGCCGACCTAAACCGATCTATTCTATCCCAACGACTACGATGTTCAGAAACTATCTCAAAATCGCCTTTCGCACCCTGGTCAAAAACAAAGGGTATTCCTTTATCAATATTGGCGGATTAGCCGTGGGCATGACCGTGTCCATGCTGATTGGCTTGTGGATCTATGATGAGCTGTCGGTCAATAAATCATTTCAGCACTACGACCGTATAGCACAAGTCATGCGAAATCGAACGGTTAATGGCGAAGTAGGTACCAGACCTGGCATGCCGATTCCGATGGAACAAAGCCTGAAAACTACCTATGGGAGCAACTTTAAGCATGTTGTCATAGGTTGGTGGACCAGCTTACACACCATCACCCTGTCGGATCAGGTATTTTCGAAAAGTGGCAAATTCATGACGCCTGAAGCCCCCGAGATGCTCTCACTGACGATGCGCCAGGGCAGTCGGGCGGGGCTAACCGAACCAGCATCCATTCTTCTGTCGGAGTCGCTGGCGAAGGCCCTGTTTGGGAATGTTAATCCCCTGCATAAGACCTTAACGATTGATAATTCGATGACCGTCAACGTTACGGGTGTCTACGAAGATATGCCCGCCGGGAGTAGTTTTGCCGATGTGCAGTTCATTGCTCCCTGGGACTTGTATACCGCGTCGACCGACTGGATCAACGAAGCCAAAGATGACTGGACCAACACCTCATTTGAAATTTTCGTTGAACTGGCTCCGTCAGTCAGCGTCGCCGATGCATCAGCGTCGGTCAGGAACCTGCTCGTTGGTAAAACCAATGTAGATCCGGCTCAGAAACCCGAAGTGCTCCTATACCCAATGTCGCGCTGGCATTTGTATTCAGACTGGAAAAATGGGCTCAACGAAGGTGGTCGAATTCAGTTTGTCTGGTTGTTTGGCATCATTGGTCTATTCGTTTTGCTGCTGGCCTGTATCAACTTTATGAACCTGAGTACGGCCCGCTCCGTCAATCGAGCCAAAGAAGTGGGCATTCGTAAAGCCATTGGCTCCCGTCGGCAGGAGCTGGTGGTGCAGTTCTTTGGTGAATCTCTGCTGGTTGTTGCACTCGCCTATGGGGTGGCCATCGTGCTGATATTTCTAGTGATGCCGCTCTTCAATCAGGTTGCCGACAAGCAAATGACCGTTCCTTTTCTGAACCCACTCTTCTGGGCAATCGGGTTGGGGTTTGCCTTGTTGACTGGACTCATTGCCGGTAGCTATCCGGCCCTCTATCTATCGTCGTTTAGGCCCATTGCCGTCCTAAAGGGAGCCATACAAGTCGGCAAAGGTATTGCAACACCCCGGCGGGTACTGGTTGTTTTTCAGTTCGCGGTCTCGATCACGCTGATTATGGGTACGCTGATTGTTTACCGGCAGATTCAATTCGCGAAAAACCGCCCCATTGGCTACAGTCGCGATGGGCTTATTTCGCTCCCTTTGAACGTCCCTCATTACGAGCAAAACCGGGAAACTGTTCGAAATGAGTTAATCAGATCGGGGGCGGTACTCGACGTGGGCGAATCGGCCAGTCCGCTAACAGAAGTTCGGTCAACCAATGGCGGCTTTAACTGGGCGGGCAAAGACCCAACGCTACAGATCAATTTTGGGACGGTTGGCATATCGCATGAGTTTGGTAAAACGGTTGGCTGGACGTTCAGACAGGGGCGCGATTTCTCCAGAAAACTGGCTTCCGACTCGCTGGGTATAGTCCTGAATGAATCGGCAGTGGCATTTATAGGTATGAAGGATATCCTCGGCAAAACCATTACCTGGAATGGAAACGGCTTCAATGTCAGCTTTCACGTCATTGGTGTGATTCAGGATATGGTGATGGATTCTCCCTACGAACCTGCCAAACCATCGGTCTTTTTCATCGGCCCGAAACCCGGCAAATTCCTGACCATGCGACTCAACCCCGCCCGTAGTCCACAGGCAGCCCTGGCAACCATCGGCGAGGTCTTGAAGGAGCACCTGCCCGATGCACCGTTCAACTACACGTTTGTGGATGACGAGTACGATCAGAAGTTTCGCAGCGAAGAACGCATTGGCACATTGGCCTCGATTTTTGCAGCACTGGCCATATTTATTTCGTGCCTCGGCATTTTTGGGCTGGCTTCGTTTATGGCCGAGCAGCGTACCAAAGAAATTGGTGTCCGTAAAGTGCTGGGGGCATCGGTGCTGAACCTCTGGAGTTTGCTCTCAAAAGACTTCGTAGCCCTGGTACTGATTGCGCTTGGCATAGCCGCCCCAATCGCTTATTACATGCTGAACAAATGGCTCCAGGCCTATACCTATCATACCACGATTGCCTGGTGGGTTTTTGCCTTAACCGGCGTAGGTACATTGGTTATTACACTGCTCACGGTGAGTTTTCAAAGTATTAAGGCGGCTTTGGTCAATCCGGTGAAAAGTCTTCGCAGCGAGTAGATATGAAGTCAGATTTCCAACCGCCCCCCTTAGCCGACCGACTCCTGGAATGGTTCATAGCGCCCCACCTGCTGGAAGAAACCCTGGGCGACCTCCATGAGGAGTTCGACTATCAGGTCGAGCGCATTGGTGAGCAACGGGCCCGCTGGCGCTACTGGCGAGATGTACTAGGATTTATAAAACCATTTGCGACAAAACATAAACACGATTCTTCCACCTTTTCACTTCATCCCGATATGCTGGCCAGTTATTTGAAAATCGCAGTACGGAGCCTTTGGAAAAATAAGGTGTATTCTGGTATCAATGTGGCTGGCCTATCCATTGGCCTTGCCTGTTGCCTGGCTATTGGGATGTATATTCAGGACGAACTTACCTACGACCGATTCCATCACCAGTACGAGACTATTTATCGTGTTGTTGAAAAACAGAAACAGGCAGAAGGACTTTTCAATGTAGCCGTCACGCCGGGCCCACTGGCGGCTACATTGACAAAAGACTTCCCGGAGGTTCTGGCAACGACCCGTGTTGGGCGCTGGAGTGGCATATTGGCGCAGGGTAATCAGATTGCCGAAGCTGCCAATATGATGATTGTGGACCCGTCATTTTTCAGCCTGTTTACGTTTCCGCTGGTGCGGGGTAATGTCAATAAAGTCTTTCAAAGTCCGAATGAAGTAATCATCAGTGAGTCGATGGCTGAGCGTTTCTTCGGCAAAAACTGGTCGAAGGCACCTATAGTGGGCAAACCGTTTTCACTCAATAAAGACCAGATACTGACCCTGGTTGGCGTAGTTAAAAACCCGCCCGCCTACTCCCAACTTCAGTTCGATGTATTGCTACCCTTCAACTACCTGATCCGCAACGACGAGTGGAGCATGAAGTGGAATAGCAACAGCTACCATACGTATATCCGTTTACGTCCAGAAACGAATCCGGTTGCTTTTGACGAGAAAATCCGACTCCAGCTAAAACGATATGCCGATAAAAACGATGCAGTTCTGAGTCTGCAACCGCTCCGGGACGTCTATTTAAACTCCAAATTTGACTTTCAATCCGACTGGGGGAAACGCAGTGATATCCTGTATGTTCGGATTTTTCTGACGGTTGGTCTTATTGTGCTGCTAATTGCGGTTGTCAACTTCATCAACCTGGCTACAGCGCGGGCCTCGCAACGGGCGCGTGAGGTAGGCGTTCGCAAAACAGTTGGCGCACAACGATCAAGCCTGATCGTTCAGTTTCTGGGCGAATCGTTACTCATGACGAGTATTGCCATTGCCGGATCACTCCTGTTGATGCAGGCTTTTCTTCCCGTATTCAATACCTTAACAGATAAAAATCTCCAGTTACCCTATCAGGAACCCTACTTCTGGGCAGTCTTGACGGCCATAACCTTGATCGTGAGTCTGCTTACGGGTTTGTATCCGGCTTTTTTTCTATCATCCTTTCGGCCTGCGCGCGTACTAAAAGGTGTTTTTACGATAAAGTCGGGGCAAACATTTCGGAAGTCATTAGTGGTTGGGCAGTTTGTACTGTCTGTTGTTCTGGCAATTACAATGCTGGTCATTTATCGGCAACTGAGCTTTATTCAAAATAAGAACCTGGGATTCGATAAGTCGCAGTTGGTCTATGTCCGACTAAAAGGCGATTTGAGGGGCAAAGCGTTACAGTTCAAGCAGGAGCTCCAGCAGCTGCCGGGTGTTGCGCAGGTTTCGGCAACCACCAGTAATCTGATCGACGTTGTCAATTCAACCACCATTGAGTGGCAAGGACAAAAAGCGAAGGATGAATTCCTGATCACGCAGATGAACGTTGATGCCGATTTTATGAAAACCACTGGCATGTCGCTGGCCTCTGGCCGTAATTTCTCGGCACAGATCCGATCGGATACATCGTCGAGCCAGGGGCGGTACCTGATCAATGAAACAGCGGCCAAACGAATGGGCTGGACATCTACAACGGCGCTGGGGAAGACGGTTAAATTCTGGGGCCTTTCCGGCACCGTAATTGGGGTACTCAAGGATTTTCATTTTCGCCCCTTACGAGTAGCTATTGAACCGTTCATTTTCCGGTTCCGTCCGAAAGACTTCTACTTCGATCTGCTTATAAAAACCAAACCGAACGCCGTACAACGCACCCTTGCTGATATAGCCGACGTGTACAAAACCTACGAGCCCAATTATCCCATTAGTTATGGGTTCATTGACCAGGACCTGGATACGCAATACCGGACCGAACAGCGAACCGGTCAAATCATCCTGTATTTCTCCGTATTGGCTATGCTGGTTTCCTGCCTGGGCCTGTTTGGGCTCACGACGTTCACGACCGAACAACGGGTTAAAGAAATTGGGGTGCGGAAGGTATTGGGCGCTTCAGTCAGTAGTATCGTTACACTGCTTTCCAAAGACTTCGTGAAACTGGTGCTGATTGCCATTCTGATTGCGTCGCCCCTGGCGTGGTGGGCTGCCAATATCTGGTTGCGCGATTTCGCTTATAAAGTAGCTGTTGAATGGTGGTTGTTCGCCCTGGCTGGCATACTGGCTATAGGCCTGGCTTTGCTAACGGTCGGCTTTCAGAGTATGAAGGCCGCCTTGATGAATCCGGTTACCTCCCTTCGGTCGGAATGAGTAAAGTTCAATGGATAACGTAGAATGAATAATGTAGAATGTTACCTGTACCCATACGACCGACAAATACCCCCTGAACTTCATTATCCATTATCCATTTTACATTATCCATTTTACATTATCCATTATGACCCCACCCCGCTTAGCTGACCAACTTCTCCGCTTCTTTTGCGCTCCTCATCGGCTGGAGGAGGTGCAGGGGGATTTGCATGAGGAATTTGCCTGGCAGGTCGAACGCATTGGGGAACAGCGGGCCCGCTGGCGTTACTGGTGGGATGTGATCGGCTTTATCAGACCATTTGCGATGAAACGAAAGTCAACAGAGTATCCGACAACATATCTAATGAACCCAACCATGCTACAGAATTATGTCAAAATCGCTTTTAGAAATTTAGCCAAGAACAAGACGTTCTCGGCCATTAACATGCTCGGCCTCGCACTGGGTATGGCCTGTAGCTTATTGATTATGCTGTGGGTGCAGGATGAACTGAACGTCGATGCATTTCATGCTAATAAGAATCAGTTATATCGCATTTATATGCGGGAGTTTTTTAGCGGAAAAGTACAGGGTGTCATTTGGACGCCCGGTCCGCTGGCCGATGAATTGAAAAAATCGGTTCCCGAAATCCAGATGGCAACGCCTTATGAATGGGTGAGTAATCAAACGTTTTCGGTTGGTACGAAAGTGAATAAACAGGCGACTAACGCGGCTAGTGCTGATTTCTTCAAGATGTTCAGCTACAAACTCCTGCAAGGTACGCCCGAAGCGGCCTTGAAAGACCGCAATAGTCTGGCGATTTCCCGAACGATGGCCGAAACGTTTTTTGGTAGTCCCGAAAAAGCGATCGGCAAATCGATCCGGTTTGATAACCGCAAAGATTTACTGGTGACAGCTGTCTTTGAAAACCTTGGGCAGAACAGCACCTTACAATTCGATTGCCTGCGCAACTGGGATGAGTATCTGGAGGATAATCAATGGGCTAAAGGCTGGGACAGCACCGATCCACTCACCTTTTTCATGCTTCGCCCCGACCGCAACGGCATACCGGCTAATCCCGCAAAAGTAGAAGCCAAAATGAAGCATCTGCTCGACAAGTTTAATCGGGACGAAGGCAAGCCGTTTCACACGGAACTGGCCATGCAGCCTTTCCACGAATACTACCTGAATAGCAATTTCAAAAATGACAAAATTGATGGTGGACGTATCGAATATGTGCGGCTGTTCACCATCGTGGCCGTGTTTATTCTCCTCATCGCCTGTGTCAATTTCATGAATCTGGCCACCGCCCGATCGGCCAAACGGGCCAAAGAAGTAGGTGTTCGGAAGGTGATTGGAGCCGCTCGTTTTTTGCTGATTGGGCAGTTTATCGGCGAAGCATTTCTACTGACGATCTTCTCTGTTGTACTGGCAATCTTATTCGTGGCCTTACTCCTGCCAGCGTTCAATAGTTTGACGGGCAAACAGATTATTTTACCCATAGCCGCACTTTCTTCCTGGGAGATACTGTTCGGCCTGACGCTGATAACGGGCTTACTAGCTGGAAGTTATCCTGCCTTTTTCCTGTCATCGCTCAGCCCGGTTCGAGTACTAAAAGGTGCGTTGAAGTTTGACACAAAGTCTACCTGGCTTCGTCAGGGGCTGGTTGTTTTTCAGTTTGCGTTGTCGATCATCCTGATTGTGGGCATGATTATCATCTACAAACAGGTGGAGTATGTACAATCCAAAAATCTAGGCTATGATCGGGAGAACCTGATTTATTTTCCGCTGGAAGGTGATTTGGTAAAGAACTACGACATCCTGAAAGAAGAGCTTTCGCAGGTTCCGACTATAAAGCAGGTATCGCACATGACCGCAGAACCGGCCTCTAATGGTTCTGGAACCGAAGGCATCAGTTGGGCCGGGTCTGATCCAAATGACAAAGTCCGATTTACGCCCGTTGGTGTTGGCTATGATTTTGTCAAAGCAATGAATATCCAGCTAGTAGAAGGGAGGGATTTCTCGAAAGCATTTCCAACAGACTCCGCTGCTTTTCTGATCAATGAAGCGGCTCTAAAAGTTATGGGCTTCAAAAATCCGATCGGCAAAACAGTAACCTGGGGAAATGGAAAGGGAACGATCGTCGGAGTTTTGAAAGATTTTCATTTTCAATCCCTGCATACGGCTATACGACCACTTATTGCCACCTTAAACACTGGTAAAAGACGACAGGGAGGCAATGTAATTATCCGTATTGAAGCCGGTAAAACCAAAGAAACACTGGCCCAATTAGAAGTCGTATGCAAAAAGTTGAACCCCAAATTCCCATTCACCTATTCGTTCACCGACCAGGCCTACGCCAGCCAATACAAGAGCGAACAGATTGTGAGCCAGCTCTCGAATTACTTTGCCTTTCTGGCCATTTTCATTTCGTGCCTGGGCCTGTTCGGATTGGCCACCTTCACTGCCGAGCAGCGCACCAAAGAGATTGGTGTTCGCAAAGTGCTGGGCGCATCGGTTGGTAGTATTGTTGGCCTACTCTCGCAGGACTTTCTAAAACCAGTTGCCATCGCCATTCTAATTGCGTCGCCATTAGCCTGGTGGGCAATGAATCAGTGGTTGCAGGGCTTTGCTTACAAGATCGACATTGAGTGGTGGATGTTCGCGCTGGCCGGTATGCTATCCGTCCTGATTGCGCTGGCAACAGTCGGTTTTCAAAGCATCAAAGCTGCATTAATGAACCCGGTTCGCTCCCTTCGGTCAGAATAAGTGCGTAATGGATAAGGAACAATGGATAACGAATGATGCCCAGAACGATCATGGTCACACCCCTTAATTACTCATTATCCATTATTCATTACCCATTATGACCCCGCCCCGTTTAGCTGACCGCCTGCTCCGCTTCTTCTGCGCCCCCCACCGGCTGGAGGAAGTGCAGGGGGACTTGCATGAGGAGTTCATCTGGCAAGTCGGGCGAATTGGCGAACGCCGGGCACGATGGCGTTACTGGTGGGATGTACTGGGGTTTATCAAGCCATTTGCAATTAATAGAAAGTCAACGATCGGACGCTTCGGAGAGTATCCAAACCCAACAACAACTGCTATGCTGAGCAACTATCTCACTATCGCCTGGCGAAATGTACTTCGCTACAAACTAAACAGTACGCTTACGATAACCGGACTGGCCTTAGGACTGGCTTGTAGCCTGTTGATGATTCTTCATGTACGGGAAGAGCTAAGCTATGATAAAGGGTTTTCAAAAGCAGACCGGATTTTCAGAATCACCTCGGAAAATATTGACAAGAAAAGTCGGCAATGGGCCGCTACATCGCCCATTTTGGGAGTAGAAATGCAAAAGGCAATCCCTGGCATTCAGAGCGTTGCCCGCTTTCATCGACCTTACCCCGATCGGGTGTTCAGCTATGTACCATCAGGCGGAACGCCAAAGCAGTTCGAGGAGAAAAGCGGATATTATGCCGATTCGACCGTGGTGGATGTATTCGACCTTTCGTTTGTGACAGGTGACCCACGAACAGCCCTCAAACAGATCGACGCCATTGTACTCAGTGAAGCGATGGCAACCAAATACTTCGGCAATGAAAATCCCTTGGGCAAACAAATTCAGGATGATCTTGACAAACGCCTACTAACCGTTACGGGCGTCATAAAACCCTATTCGTTCCCAACGCATTTGCAGTTCGATTACCTGATTTCTATGTCCACCTATTATAACTCTACCGACAAAAGTGGTCTGGTACGAAGAGATTGGGCGGGCTTTTATAATTACGTCGTACTGAATAACAGTGCCTCACGTGCGGATGTAGAAGCACGAATGCCAGACTTCATGGTAAAATTCTATGAGGTTACAGGCGAAACCAGGAAAGAAATTCTGACAACCCGAAGAACGCCTATCCAACCCATTACAGACATTCACCTGCACTCGAAGTTGGAAAAAGAAATGGGGCCGAACAGTGACATTACGTACGTCTACGTTTTTTCCATAGCGGCCCTGTTTATCCTACTATTGGCATCGGTGAATTTCATCAATATGGCCACGGCTCAGGCATTTAACCGAATGAAAGAAGTGGGTGTTCGAAAGGCATTAGGCGCCCGCAAAGATCAGCTAATCAAGCAGTTCCTGGGCGAATCATTCATTCTGACGCTGGTAGCCGCTTTAGTCGCCTTTCTTTTATTCCGGCTGGCCATTCCTTTTTATAATGAACTGGCCGCGAAATCGCTTCGCTTTGGTCAATTGTTCACGGCATCGAACGCGCTGCTACTGGTACTACTGATTGGCCTAATCAGCCTGATTGCCGGTTTTTACCCAGCCTTATTCATTTCTAATTTCGATCCCGTTAACGCCCTGAAAGGAAAGAAAAGCCAGTTTTCCTCCGTCACACTGGTTCGAAAAGGCCTGATTGTGTTCCAGTTCAGTGTTTCGGTATTCATGATCTTCAGCACGATTGTCGTGTACCGGCAAATGAAGTTTTTCCAGACGAAAGATCTGGGCTTCGATCAGGATCAGGTAGTGGCCGTGAAATTGTACGGGCGTGACATGTGGGACAAAGCCAACACGATCCAGCAAGAGTTTCAGAAAAATTCAGCCATCACAAACGTAGCGCGAATCTCAACCCTACCGGGTGATCGATTCGGCACAGATATGCTTACTCCACTAGGAAAATCCGAAGATGCGAGTCAACTGCGCTTCATGTGGGCTGATGAAAACACACTCTCCGTGTTACAGATCGGGCTGAAAGCGGGTCGAAATTTCGTCAGGAATGCAAATACCGCTCACTTTCCTATTATTCTGAACGAAGCGGCCGCCAAAGCGCTCAAACTGGATTCGCCCATCGGTAAAAAAGCTGTATCCTTAGGAGATACAGGAGAGATTGTAGGCATTGTCAACGATTTCCATTTTGCCTCCCTACACACCACAGTAGATCCGCTGGTTATTGTTCAGCATCCTGGGCAAGCCAATTACTTTTTACTAAAAATCAAGGGACACAAACTGGACGAAACCTTACAGTTCGCTCAAGCTACCCTAGCTCGTTTGTCGCCCGGCAGCCTGTTCATCTACACATTCCTGGATGAAAAAATGGCTCGTCTCTATGATTCAGAAAAACGGGTAGGCAATGTGCTGAACGTGTTTGCCATCTTCGCAATGTTCATTTCCTGCCTGGGTTTATTTGGTTTATCAGCCTATGCTGCCCAGGTACGCACGAAAGAAGTCGGCATTCGAAAAGTGCTGGGGGCAACGGTGGCCGGAATCATCGTCTTACTGTCCAGCGATTTCCTTCGTTTGGTACTCATTGCCACTATTCTTGCCTTTCCACTGGCCTGGTGGGCTACGAGTCGATGGTTGCAGGACTTTGCGTATTCGATTCCCATTGAGTGGTGGATGTTCGCGCTAACCGGCCTATTGACGATCGCTGTTGCAGTTCTAACCATCAGTTTCCAAAGCATCAGAGCCGCGTTAATGAATCCAGTACGTTCCCTTCGGTCGGAATAAGTGCGTAATGAATAATGAACAATGTATAACGAATAATGCCCAGAACGATCATGATTACCCCCCTTAATTATCCATTATTCATTACCCATTATGACCCCACCCCGCTTAGCTGACCAACTTCTCCGCTTCTTCTGCGCTCCTCATCGGCTGGAAGAAGTGCAGGGGGATTTACACGAAGAGTTTGCCTGGCAGGTCGAGCGCGTTGGCGAACGACGGGCCCGCTGGCGCTATTGGCGGGACGTATTGGGGTTTATAAAGCCCCGGCCGGGCCGACGTTCGGCTGGAGGGTCATTTGAAGTAAAGCGGGAGCTGAATCAATATCCAAAACCAACCAACACAGACATGTTACGTAATTATTTAAAAGTTGCTTTTCGAAACCTGGTCAAGAACAAAGGCTACTCGGCCATCAATATTGGTGGGCTGTCGGCTGGCATGGCCGTAGCGATGCTGATTGGCCTCTGGATCTACGACGAACTCTCCTATAACACGTACCACTCGCATTACGATCGTATTGCCCAGGTTATGCAGCACCAAACGGTCAATGGACACATTAGTTCACAGGAATCCATTCCTGCTCTGCTGGATGCCGAGTTGCGAACCAAGTACGGTACCAATTTTAAACACCTGGCAATGGCGGCCTATAAAGGCGACCGGATACTGTCGTATGGTGAAAAAAAGATGGCTCGCCCAGGGAACTACATGGATGTTGAAATGCCCGAGATTCTGTCGTTGCATATGCTGAAAGGCAGTCGTAATGGGTTAAAAGAACTCAATTCTATTTTGCTATCGGCCTCAACGGCACAGGCGCTTTTTGGCAATGTTGACCCGATTGGTAAACTCATCAATATCGAGGGGAAGGCCGATGTGAAGGTAACGGGCGTTTATGAAGACTTACCCTTCAACACGGAATTTCACGATCTCACCTTCATTGCTCCCTGGGAGTTATACGTAGCAACGCAGCCCTGGGTAAAGCAGGCACTTGACAAGCGGATTTGGGGCGAAAACTCGTTTCAACTGTTTGTCCAGCTTGCCGATAACGCGGATATAAAAACGGTGAGTGATCGGATCATAAACGCTAAGCTGGACAACGTACCCGCCGACGAGAAGAAATACAAATCGGAGATTTTTTTGCACCCGATGAGCGACTGGCGGTTGTACTCGGGTTGGGAAGAGGGCGTTCAGACAGGTGGCTACATCCAGTATGTCCGGCTGTTTGCGATCGTTGGTCTTTTTGTCTTGTTACTGGCCTGCATCAACTTTATGAATCTAAGCACGGCCCGGTCCGAAAAGCGAGCTAAAGAAGTGGGTATTCGAAAGTCCATGGGATCAGTACGCAGCCAGCTTGTGAAGCAGTTTTTTAGCGAGTCGTTTCTGGTGGTTTTCTTTGCATTTGCTGGAGCCATACTGATTATTCTGGCTTTACTACCCTGGTTTAACGAGGTGTCCGCCAAGCAACTCGTTTTCCCCTGGACGAAGGTTTCATTCTGGGTAGTGAGCCTGGGATTCATCCTAATTACTGGACTATTGGCAGGTAGTTATCCTGCGTTCTATCTATCATCCTTCCAGCCGATTAAAGTCTTAAAGGGACACGGTCCGTCGCTACGGTTCAAAATGGGCAGTTTGGCGGCTGTTCCACGCAAAGTGCTGGTTGTGGTTCAGTTCACGGTTTCCATTACGCTGATCATTGGTACGATTATCGTTTATCGACAGATCCAGCACACCAAAAATCGACCGCTCGGCTACAATAGCAACGGCGTAGTGATGATTCCAATGCTATCGCCAGCGTTTTACGGCAAATACGACGTCCTGAAAACCGACCTACAAAATGCGGGTGTTATTCAGGAAATAGCCGAATCATCCAGCCCAATGACGAGCGTTTGGTCAAACACGAGTGGCTTTAGCTGGGAAGGCAAGGACCCGTCGCTCGACACCGATTTTTCATCCATTTGGGTAACGCACGACTTCGGCAAAACAGTGGGTTGGCAATTTAACGAGGGCCGCGATTTTTCGAGAACGTTCACAACCGACTCGTCGGCCATAATCATCAACGAAACGGCTGTCAAGTTTATGGGGCTCAAGCATCCCATTGGCACGGTTGTCAGATGGGGAGATGAAAAAGATCCCAGAACAAAATATTTTACCATCATCGGAGTGGTCAAAGACGTATTGGCCGAATCGCCCTACGAGCCGGTGAAACAGGCGATTTACTTCCTGGATTACAATAACGTCAACTGGATCATGCTCAAGCTGAATCCAGGTCGAAGCGTTAGCCAATCCATAGCCACTATCGAATCTGTTTTCAAAAAACACATTCCCTCGGCTCCGTTCGATTACAAATTTGCCGACCAGGAGTTCGGTAAAAAGTTTGCATCGGAAGAGCGGATCGGCAAGCTGGCAGGTGGCTTTGCGATACTGGCCATTTTCATTTCCTGCCTGGGGTTGTTTGGCTTAGCTTCGTTCACGGCCGAGCAACGCACCAAAGAGATTGGGGTTCGTAAAGTGCTGGGTGCTTCCGTGTTGAATCTGTGGAGTATGCTCTCCAAAGACTTTCTAGTACTAGTCATCATCTCCTGTCTGATCGCATCGCCAATTGCTTACTATTATCTGGGCGCATGGCTGAAGGATTACGACTACCGAACCGAAATATCGTGGTGGATTTTCGCAGGTTCGGCCGCTGGCGCTTTGCTTATTACGTTACTAACCGTCAGTTACCAAAGTATCAAAGCGGCATTGATGAACCCCGTGAAGAGTTTACGATCTGAATAATTGCGTGGAGCAAGGAGCACGAATTTCCCAAGCACCCTGCTCCGCGCTCCCTGCCCCCTGCTATGAAACAACCACCCCGCTTAGCTGACCAACTTCTCCGCTTCTTCTGCGCTCCCCACCGGCTGGAAGAAGTGCAGGGGGATTTACACGAAGAGTTTGCCTGGCAGGTCGAACGCGTTGGCGAACGGCGGGCCCGCTGGCGCTACTGGCGGGACGTGATTGGTTTTATCAAACTCCTTATTATCAATCGTAAACCAACAGTGGCAACTGGTTTTTCACGCCATTCTGGCCCTTATCAAAACCCATCGATTACGGCTATGCTAAGCAACTATTTTAAAATCGCGTTTCGAAATCTGGCCCAAAGTAAAGGCTACTCAGCCCTGACAATTTTCGGCCTGGCACTTGGTCTGGCGGTGAGCCTGCTGAGTATTCTTTATGTAGCAGACGAATTGAGTTACGACCGCTACAACGAACGGGCCGACCGGATTTACCGGATCAACAGCGACATTAGTTTCTCGCTCCAAGCCATCAAAGCGGCCTCATCGCCTACGCCAATGGGTCAAACCCTGAAAAAGGACTTTCCCGAAGTAGAAGAGGCTACCCGATTAGGCAAATACGGTAGCCATATGATAACAAGCCATGTGGTAAAAAGTAATCACATCATCATCCGGGAGAAAGGTGTGCTGTATGCTGACTCAACTGTTTTCAACGTGTTTACACTGCCCATGCTGGCAGGCAACCCTAAGAAAGCATTAACCGAACCGCAGTCAGTGGTTATTACGGAAAGTACGGCTAAAAAGTACTTCGGCACCACCGATGCCCTGAATCGGGTGCTGGTTTTCGATGACAACGATGTCAGAAAGGTAACGGGGGTCATTGAAGATATTCCAGCACAGTCGCATTTTCAGGCTGATTTTCTCCTGCCCTTGCACGAACTAAACGACGCTAAAGTCAATAAGTGGGGCAACCACATGTTTACGACCTATGTGTTACTCCGGCCCGGCACTGACCCGAAGTCGGTAGAAGCCAAATTTGAGCACATCCTTCAAATCTACGTTGACCCAGCGCTCCGACGTTATTTCAACACCTCGCTGGCTGAGAGCCGAAAAGCAGGGAATGACTTCAAGTACTCGCTATTCCCACTGACCAAAATTCATTTGTATTCTGACCGCGATGGAGAGCTTTCGCCCAATAACAACATCGAGTACATTTATCTTTTCTTAGCGATTGCCCTATTTATCCTACTGATTGCGGTCTTTAATTTCATCAACCTGACAACGGCCCGGTCAGCCAAACGAGCGCGGGAAGTGGGTGTTCGCAAAGTGGCCGGTTCATCCCGAACAGAACTCGTTTTCCAATTTCTGTCGGAGTCCTTATTAACCACTTTTTTTGCCTTACTGGTTGGCATAAGTATGGCCTATTTCCTGTTGCCTATCGTCAATACACTGGCAGCTAAAAGCCTATCTTTCAAGCAAGTGACCAAGGTCTCGTCCATTCTATACCTATTAGCAGGATCGGGAGTTGTCGGAATTCTGGCTGGTCTGTACCCTGCTTTACACCTTTCTTCGTTTAAACCCATTACAGCTTTGAAAGGTAAATTATGGGTAATGCCTGAACGCCTAAACCTACGCAACTACTTAGTGGGTTTCCAATTTTCGCTCTCCGTATTACTCATTATTGGTACGCTACTCATCAATCAGCAAATGCAGTATATCCAGACGAAAAAACTGGGATTCAATAAAGAGCAAGTCGTTGTCGTCAATACCGCTCAATCGACGCAGCAGGAAGTGACCACCTTCAAGCAGGAAGTATTACGAAGCCCTGCGATCAAAACGGGAACCGTGAGTGGTTTTCTGCCCGTCACCTCCAACCGTGGGAACGACATGTGGTATCCGGAAAACGAAACGGACCAAAAGCAGTCGGTAGGCATGCAGGAATGGCAGGTAGATCCAGATTACATCGCTACGCTGGGTATGCAACTCCTTCAGGGACGGAATTTTACCGCCGGGCGAGTTGCCGACAAGCAGGCGGTAATTATCAATGAAAGCGCGGCTAAACGTTTTGGTTATCAGAGCCCAATTGGTAAGATCATTCACAAGACAGGTGGTGAAACACTAACCATTATTGGGGTGGTGAAGGATTTCCATTACGAATCCCTGCGGACCGCCATCGAACCGGTGGGGTTGGTGTTGGATGCAATCCCGTTGGGAGGCCATATCGAACCCTATTTGGCCGACGTTTCCTTCCGGCTCAATACGGCCGATGTCTCGTCGGCGCTCGCTACGATTGAAAAAACCTGGAAGCAGCTTGCGCCGGAACGACCGTTTACCTATTCCTTTTTAAGTGAAGATTTCGACGCGATGTACCGCGCCGAACAACGTACGGAGCAACTATTTATGGCATTTGCCGCCATAGCCATTCTGATTGCGTGCCTGGGTCTTTTCGGTTTAAGTGCATTTGCAGCCGAGCAACGCCAAAAGGAAATTGGCGTCCGCAAAGTGTTGGGCGCGTCTATTCCAGGCATTGTCACGCTGCTCTCGAAAGACTTCCTGAAACCCGTTCTGATTGCCATTGTCATTGCATCGCCCATCGCGTGGTGGGCCATCCATACATGGCTTCAGAATTTCGCCTATAAAGTTGACATCAGTTGGTGGGTTTTTGCTTTGGCCGGTATACTGTCGGTTGGGATTGCCTTACTGACTGTGAGCTTCCAGAGCATCAAAGCGGCATTGATGAACCCAGTGCGCTCCCTGCGGTCGGAATAGTAAATGAATAATGTACAATGTGTAATGGATAACGCCATTTGTAACGATAGATAGCTTCTGCACCTCATTATTCATTATTCATTATTCATTATTCTACATTATTCATTGTCCATTCTTCATTATGCAACCTCCCCGTTTAGCTGACCAACTTCTCCGCTTCTTCTGCGCTCCCCACCGGCTGGAAGAAGTGCAGGGGGATTTACACGAAGAGTTTGCCTGGCAGGTCGAACGCGTTGGCGAATGGCATGCCCGCTGGCGATACTGGCGGGATGTGGTAGGATTTATGAAGCCTCGCTTTGCCGCTAGACCTAAATCAACGTATTCATCTCCTTTACTAAGTTCTGCTATGATCCGAAACTATTTCGCCATCGCCTTTCGCCAGTTATGGAAAAACCAATTGTTCAGTGTCCTGAACATCGTCGGGCTCACGGTGGGCCTGGCCGTTAGTACGTTCATAGCCCTCTACGTCTGGCACGAATTTCATTACGACCGTTTCGAACCGTTTGCTGACCGTACCTACCGGATTATATCGGTAGCCAAATACGGCGGGGAGGAACTCACATTTCCCGGCCTGCATGAATCATTTGGTCGTCAGATAAAACGACAGATTCCAGAAGTTGAACAAGTTGTCCGCTGGTCGGATGGGCTGGGCGATGTGGTGTTGCAATCCGACGCAAATCATCGGTTTAAAGAACTCAATATAGGCTATGCCGACGCATCTATTCTACCGGTAATTGGCTTAAAGCTGCTTCAGGGTGATCCAAAAACGGCATTGAGTGAACCAGGCCGTATCGTGTTGACCCGTCAACTGGCCGAGAAATATTTCGGCGATAAAAATCCGATTGGGAAAACGCTGATTTTCGACAAACACTTCCCGCTTACCGTGTCGGCCGTACTGGATAACTTACCGACAAATTCAGTAATTGGGTTTAACGGCCTGGTTTCGTTAAGTTCCATGCCCACACTGGGGGCAAAGCAGCAACAAGTCTGGAAAGCAGGTGGCTTTCTGAGTACGTATGTGGTCTTACGGAAGGGAGCTAGTCCAACCGCCGTCGAGAAAAAGCTTCAACAGGTAAAATCAGATCTACAGTTCGCTGACCTTTCCGCCAAGTATCTCCTCGAAGTATTGCCTTCATTGCACCTGGATAGTCGCAGCGAGCCGAAAGATACCCGTCAATCCTTATATATTCTATTAACCATAGCCCTGGTTATTCTGGCGCTGGCGGTTATTAATTACGTGAGCCTAACTACGGCCCGCGCTACCAAACGGGCCAAAGAAGTAGGAATTCGGAAAGCCATTGGTGGGCAACGGCGCGAACTGATTGGCCAGTTTTTTATCGAATCATTTCTAACTACGACCTTGGCCTTTGGGTTATCGCTGGCGATACTTCAGGTTCTGTTTCCCTGGGCCAATCAAGCGCTCAACCTGCATATGGACAACCGGGTCCTGGGGCAAGGGCCGTATTGGGGCCTCATGCTGACGTTATGGCTGGCTTGTTCATTACTGGCGGGTGCGTATCCGGCACTGCTCCTATCGGGGTTTCGTCCCGCGCTGGTGCTCAAAGGAACAACAAACGTTCGGTTTGGCGGAGCTGGATTGCGGCAGGTGTTCACAGCCATTCAGTTCACCGCCAGTATTGGTTTACTGATTTGTAGTCTGGTACTGTATACCCAAATGCGGTTTCTACGGACCAAGAGCCTTGGCATCAATCGGGAACAGGTTGTAGGCATGTACATCGACAGTGAACTGACTCCCCAATTCACGGCCATTCGCGATGAGGTTCGACAGTGGGCTGGTGTCAACAATGTAGCGACCACAAATACGAAGCTGTTTTCGAATAATATCATGACCTATTTTATGGAAACGGCCAAAGGGAAAAAACAGCTCATGGTCAACGCATTGACTGTTGACAAACCTTTTTTCGACATGATGGGTGTTCGCTGGCAATACCCACCCGTTGGCTGGGGAACGGGCTCCGTTACAAAAGAGCTAACGGTTTATAATCAAACCGTTATGAAAGAAGCAGGTATTAAAGGTAACCCTATTCAGCAACCGGCTCCGTTTAAAAACACCTCTGCCAATGATGGCACGAATGGCGTTGTGGTCGATTTTCACGTCCGAAGCCTGCATGGTCCAGTTTCGCCGATGATGCTGAGCGTCGTGAGTGACACAAGTCGCTCCGTTATGGCCAATGGCGGCTATTTGCTGATTCGGTTACGGCCACAAACCAATGTTCCAGAAGCGCTCGCCCAACTCAAAGCTATCTATGAGCGCAGCCACCCAGCCGCCCCTTTCGACTACTACTTTCTGGATGAAGCATATAATAATCTATACGCCAAAGAAGAACGGTTAGCCCGGTTATTCAACGGGTTTACGGCCCTTACCTTACTGGTGGCTTGCTTAGGCTTGCTGGGCCTGATGACTTTTTCGGTCGAAGCACGAACCAAGGAAATTGGCGTACGCAAAGTACTAGGCGCATCGGTAACCAGCATCGTTACGCTACTATCTAAAGACTTCCTGAAACTGGTGATGATATCCATTCTTGTGGCATCGCCCCTGGCCTGGTGGGCTATGAACAACTGGTTGCAGGATTTCGCCTACAAGGTCGACATTAGCTGGTGGGTGTTTGCCCTGGCTGGTGGTCTGACTATCGGTATTGCCCTACTGACGGTGAGCTTTCAGAGTGTGAAGGCGGCATTAACGAACCCAGTGAAGAGTTTACGGAGTGAATAGGGTGGAGCCGGGAGCGCGGAGCTGGGAAACGCCTAGCCCTGCTCCGCGCTCCCGGCTCCACCCTATTCATCCAACTGTCGGAACAGGATAAACGTAGCGAGTTCGGCAATGAGAAGGTTATAATGCGTTGATGTGATTCCACCAAGTAGGTACGTCAGAAAGACTTCATCGGCCAGGATAAAGGCAGCCCATAAGCCAATTGTGATACCGAACGCAGCCTGTACCGTAACGCTCTGTTTTGGATTCTGCCGAAGCGTTACCCGAAACGCTTTCCAGAAAAGAATCGCCCCAAGTGCCTCCCAGAGAATGACACCCGCAAACATAAAACCAGCTAGCCAGACCGGAGGCTCGTACATAGCTACTACTTTCTGAATCAGCCCGTAATTACCCGAAACGAAATACCAGCCAGACGGAAGTAGCAATAAGGCATTTAGGGCATCGGCGCTGTTACTAACAAGTACAATTGAAAAGTAAAGCGCCCAGAACAGCAACAACCCAACCCTGATTCGTTTGTCCACGGTTTTCATGGTATATCCATCCACTAATGATGGTTGAATATACCATTTATTGAATAACGGTAGATGTAGAGACAAGGCATGCCTTGTCTCTATTACGTCCATACAGTTACACGGCTGCAGTTGGCAGGAAAATCGACTTATCCCGTAAGAAAGCCGCAATCCAGATCAGCACAAGGGGCATGACCGCATTAAACGGAGTACCGTGCGATAGTTCAGTAGCAATAGCGCCCGCAAAGTAGCAGGACAACAAAATGAAACCCAGCTTCATAGTTTTGGGGTAGAGAAAAAGAGCCGCAAAGCCAATTTCCATCAGACCTAATGGAATGGCACTTGACCCTACACCTACTTTAGTAAGCGTGTCAACTATCTCTTTCGATTGGGTTAACTTCATAATACCACTAAGAATGGCCATTCCAGCGGCCAGAACGGTCATAATACTGGTTAGTATACGCATGATTTTGGGATTCATAGGTAGAGTGTTTTTACGATAGCCTTGATTGGCTACGTATTGATGTCACAAACCTACCTAAACCCGCTATCCATTTGTAAGCAGTATCCCAAAGGATAGCGCTATCCTTTGGGATACCGTATGGTCAATTACGTTCTGACTAGTACCTTTAATCTATGAGCACAGCCATTGAAGAAGCCATTCCGGTTACAGGTTTACAGCCAGCCCATTCAAATGCGGCCTGTACGCAAAGTTTGCAGGCCGTACAGGATGCCCTTTACGTGTTAAATGGAAAATGGAAACTACCAATCATCATTGCGCTGCGTGATGGCCCGAAACGATTCCGGGAATTACAGCGCTTGGTAACCGGCATTACAGCCAAAGTGCTGAGCAAAGAACTGAAGGAACTCGAGATGAATGAGTTTGCGATACGGCATGTATACCCCACTATGCCCGTTACGGTTGAGTATGAATTAACCGAATATAGCCATACGCTGGATACCGTTATTGAGGCCTTACGAACATGGGGAGTTCAGCATCGGGAGCGGATTCTCGGCAAAAAATAGATGCATACCTGCTTGAGATATTATCCAGGTATATAACAAGTTCATCCCGTAATCCTGTCTAAAAATGTTTAATTCCTGTCCAGATGCGTACAGAATCTGTCCGTTTTTGGACAAGCCAAACCTAAGCCAAATTAAAAAAAGTGCCATTCCTGAACGGGGTGGCACTTTTTTTAATTTGGCCGAGCATTTGTTATACATATACACAACTAATAGATTCTGATGAAGGGAACGTACTTAGGCGAATTTGAAGAGGTCGTGTTGCTGGCGGTGGCTATTCGGTCGGGAGATGCCTATGGAGCTGCCGTTGTCACGGAGATTGAACAGCAAATGAATCGCTCAGTAAATCTGGGCGCAGTTCATTCGGCGCTAAACCGGCTCGCCGAAAAAGGGCTGGTCACTTCAGAACTCGGGGGGATGACTGCTGAACGTGGCGGACGACGAAAGCGACTTTATTCGGTTACTGCCGCCGGGCGACGGGCGTTGCAGGAGATTCGGCACGTGCGTAATCAAATGTGGGATTCGATTCCAAACACTGTCTGGTCCTGATAAGAATGAATAATGGATAATGTCCAATGCACTAAAATGATCATGACCGCACAATTCCATTTTACATTATTCATCATGCAGTATCCATTATGAAGATAACTCCCTTACTACGCTGGCTCTTCCACCCCGATCTGGTGGAAGAGCTGGAAAGCGATCTGGATGAATTGTTCCAGCAACGAGTCAAATTAATGGGCTTACGAAAAGCCCGCTGGCGATACCTGAAGGATGCGTTGAGTTTAGTACGACCTTCTCTACTAAAATGGAAACCAGTTGTTTACCAATACAATAATTACCCTCAACCAACAAATACGACCATGATACGAAACTATGTCAAAATCGCCTGGCGAAATCTTGTTCGTAATAAAAGTTATTCGGCTATCAATATTGTTGGTTTGTCGGTAGGAATGACTGTAGCCATGCTGATTGGCTTATGGGTTTATGATGAACTCTCGTTCAATTCCTACCATCAAAACCATGACCGAATTGCGCAGGTATTGGAGAATGAGACACTGGAGAACGGGGTTCAAACCTTCAGCTCCCTGCCCATGCCATTGAGCCAGGAACTCCGAACGAAATACCCTAACGACTTTAAGTACGTAGTGGCCTCAACGGCAGGTTTCGAGCAGATCATTGCCTACCAGGATAAGAAATTCACGAAGACGGGGAACTACGCCGAAGCGGAATTTCCGGACTTAATGACGCTAAAAATGATCAAAGGAACGCGCTCGGGCTTAAAAGACCCCAACTCGGTTCTGCTTTCAGAATCGGTAGCCAAGGCACTTTTTGGCGATGCTGATCCGCTTCAGAAAGCCGTTAAAATTGGCAATAAATATACGGTGCAGGTAACGGGGGTCTATGAAGATCTACCCCACAACTCGGCCTTTACCGATGTTACGTTCGTTGCGCCGATAGATCTGCTCTTTGAGAATAAAGAGGACAGGAACAATTGGCGGAGTAGCTCATTCGATATTTTTACGCAACTCAACCCGAACAGTCGTTTCGACGATGTTTCGGTAAAAATTAAAGACCTGTTTCGCAAGAACGCTGAGGACGAGAATAGGACCAGGTCGGCTCTCTTTCTACATCCTATGAATCAATGGCATCTGTATTCAACCTTTGAAAACGGGGTGAATGCCGGTGGGCGCATTCAATTTGTCTGGCTGTTTAGTATTATCGGTGTGTTTGTTCTGTTGCTGGCCTGCATCAATTTCATGAATCTAAGTACGGCCCGCTCTCAGAAACGGGCCAAAGAAGTCGGTATTCGGAAGGCGATTGGCTCGCAGAGAGGCCAGTTGATCGGTCAGTTTTTTAGTGAATCGTTCCTGGTCGTGGCCTTATCATTTGGATTGTCGTTAGCTTTTGTGTGGTTCATTCTGCCCTATTTCAACGAGGTGGCCGACAAGCAACTGGTGATGCACTGGACAGATGCGCGGTTCTGGATCTTCAGTATTGGGTTTAGTTTGTTCACCGGCATCGTAGCGGGCAGTTACCCGGCACTGTATCTCTCTTCGTTTCAACCGATCAAAGTCTTAAAGGGACACGGTCCGTCGCTACGGTTTAATATTGGCCGGTTTGCGTCCATTCCCCGCAAAGTACTGGTCGTTATGCAGTTCACGGTTTCGGTTACGCTGATCATCGGGACGATCATTGTTTTTCGCCAGATTCAATTCGCTAAAAACCGACCGATTGGCTACAGCCGGGAGGGCTTGATTAACATCACGATGAATACGCCCGAAATCCAGGGCAACTACGATGCCGTTCGGAATGAGTTGTTAGCAACGGGCGTTGTGGCCGACATGGGCGAATCGTCGAGTCCGATCACGGGCATTTGGTCATCGGCCAACAATCTGGATTGGCGCGGCAAAGACCCAAACCGGGCTGCCTCGTTCGGCACCATCCTGGTCACGCCCGATTTCGGAAAAGTAGTAGGTTGGAAAATCAAAGAAGGCCGCGAATTCTCCAGGCAGTTCACCAGCGATTCCTCGACTTTCCTGCTGAACGAAGCTGCCGTTAAACTAACCGGATTAAAGAATCCGGTTGGCGAAATCATCAAGTGGCACGGTAAAAACTGGAAAGTGCTTGGGGTCGTAAAAGACATGGTTATGACCTCTCCTTTCGAGCCGGTAACCCCAACTGTTTTTATGATCGATTCCAAAGAACGGGGCTTCAATATTATCCATATCAAGCTGAACCCTACGGTGAGCGTCCGGGAAGCATTGCCAAAGCTGGAAGCCGTTTTCAAAAAAATCAATCCCGCAGCCCCGTTCGAGTATCGGTTTGCTGATCAGGAATACACGAAAAAATTCGCGGCCGAAGAACGCATTGGTACGTTGGCAAGCATTTTCGCCATCCTGGCCATCTTCATTTCCTGTCTGGGACTGTTCGGCTTGTCATCGTTCATGGCCGAACAGCGGATTAAAGAAATTGGCGTGCGTAAAGTACTGGGGGCCACCGTACCAAACATTGTCTCGTTGCTATCAAGGGATTTCTTACTGCTGGTGTTCATTGCTTTCCTTGTTGCGTCGCCCGTAGCCTGGTACACCATGGACAAGTTCCTGCAAGCCTACAAATACCGTATTGCCATCGAATGGTGGGTCTTCGCGCTAACGGGGGCTTTGGCCATAGGCATCGCCTTACTGACGGTGAGTTTCCAAAGCATTAAAGCCGCGTTGATGAATCCAGTTACCTCCCTACGGTCGGAATAGCATGGAGCAGGGGGCGCGGAGCTGGGTTCCCGGCCCCCTGCCCCCTGCTCCACGCACCCTGCTCCCTACTATGAAACACCCACCCCGACCCGTCGGCCCCCGCCTAGCCACCCGCCTGCTGCATCTGTTCTGCGCTCCCCACCGGGTGGATGAGCTGGAAGGGGATTTGGACGAGCTGTTCCAGCAACGAGTCCAGATCATTGGCTTGCGAAAAGCCCGGTGGCGCTATTGGCGGGACGTAGTGAGTTTACTGCGGCCTTCGCTCATGAAAAGAGTACCTGTTGACTACCCGAGACCAACAACTACAACTATGCTACGAAACTATCTGAAAGTCGCTTTCCGGAACCTTACCAAGCATAAGGGATATTCAGCAATCAACATTGCCGGTTTGGCAACCGGCATGGCTGTGGCTATACTTATTGGTCTGTGGGTTGCCAATGAGTTTGCTTACAACCAGAATTACGCCAATTATGATCGTATCGCGAAAGTGATGCAGAATCAGACTTTCGATGATAAAATTGATACCTGGTCAAGTCAGGCGATGCAGTTAGCCCCGGAATTACGAACCAGTTACGGGTCGCATTTTAAATACGTTGTCACAGCCGATTTTCCTGGCGACCACCTATTATCGGTTGGCAATCTGAAAATTACGAAAGTCGGAAATTTCGTAGAGCCCGACATCACCGAGATGCTGACGCTCACCATGCTGAAAGGTACACGGGCTGGCCTTCGAGACCCCTACTCTATTCTGCTTTCCGAATCAGTAGCGAAGTCGCTGTTTGGCGAGGCTGACCCGTTGAACAAACTCATAAACATCGACAAGAAATGGGACGTGAAAGTAACGGGCGTTTATGCCGATTTACCGCCCAACTCCTCGTTTCAGAATTTGACATTTATTGCTCCCTGGGACTTAAAAAAGAAAGATCTACCCGAATGGCTCAGTTGGGGAAATAGCTGGTTCCAGACGTTTGTGCAGCTCGCCGATAATGCCACCATGGAAACGGTGTCGGTAGCTATTAAAGATGCCAAACTGAATAAAGTCCGACACGAAAGCGACGCTCGATTTAAACCTGAACTGTTTCTGCTTCCGATGGCCAACTGGCACTTGCATTCGGAGTTTAAAAATGGGGTAAATACAGGTGGGCAAATTCAGTATGTTAGGTTATTCAGCATTATCGGCCTGTTTGTGTTGCTCCTGGCCTGTATCAATTTCATGAATCTGAGCACCGCCCGAAGCGAGAAACGAGCCAAAGAAGTAGGGGTTCGGAAAGCGATTGGGTCGGTTCGGAGGCAGATTATGCTGCAGTTTTTCAGTGAGTCGCTTCTCCTTGTAAGCATCGCATTTATCTTCGCCATCCTGTTGGTTGTCCTTACGCTGCCTGCCTTCAACGCTATAGCCGACCGGCAAATTGGCATTCCCTGGAACAATCCGCTGTTCTGGATTTCGGTGCTTGGCTTCAACCTATTCACCAGTTTAGTAGCCGGTAGCTATCCTGCCGTTTATCTGTCATCGTTTCAGCCAATAAAAGTTTTAAAAGGAACCTTCCGGGTTGGGCGATTGGCAGTGCTTCCCCGCAAAGTACTGGTGGTCGTTCAGTTCACTGTTTCGATCACACTGATAATCGGTACGCTGATTGTTTTTCAGCAGATTGAATTCGCCAAGAATCGACCTGTGGGGTATAGTCGTAGTAGTTTAGTATCGGTGCCCATAAAAGCCAATACCCTCATTACTCATTTTGCGGCCTTCCGGGATGAGCTGTTAAATACGGGGGTCGTTGAGGAAGTGGCTGCCACGGATTCGCCTATAACCGACACTTACGTGACCAACGGCGGTTTAAGCTGGAAAGGGAAAGCCCCAAACATGGCCGATGAATTTGTGACGTTACGAATCACCCATGAATTCGGAAAAATGATTGGCTGGCAGCTCAAAGAAGGCCGGGATTTCTCCAAAGAATTTGCGACCGATTCCACCGGATTTATTCTGAATGAAGCAGCGGTTGCCTATATGAGGTTAAAAAAGCCAATCGGTGAAATCATCCAATGGAGTGGCGAGCCTTTTAAAGTCATTGGCGTGGTTAAAAACCTGGTGACTCAATCGCCTTATGAGCCGGTTAAACAAACCATTTTCTTTATCAATTACAAACGACTTTCGCTGATAACCTTTAAAATAAATCCAACAAAAAGTGCACCCGAAGCCCTGGCTAAAGTGGAAGCGATCTACAAAAAATACGATCCGGATAATACGTTCGATTTCAAATTCGCCGATCAGGAGTACGCGAAGAAATTCGGTGAAGAAGAACGAGTTGGCAAACTGGCCAGTGTCTTCGCCGTACTCGCCATTTTCATTTCCTGCTTAGGCTTATTTGGGCTGGCGTCATTCGTGATGGAGCAACGAACCAAAGAAATTGGCATCCGAAAAGTAATGGGTGCTTCCGTATCCAATTTGTGGCAGTTGCTTTCCAAAGACTTCGTACTGCTGGTCGTTATTTCGCTTTTGATTGCGATTCCGGCAACCTGGTATTTCATGCAGGATTGGGTTCAGCGATACACCTATCATACCGAAATCTCGTGGTGGATTTTTGCCGTCTCAGGAGCAGGTGCCTTGCTGATCACTTTATTGACAGTCAGTTTCCAAAGCATCAAAGCCGCGTTGATGAATCCAGTTACCTCCCTACGGTCAGAATAGCATGGAGCCGGGAGCGCGGAGCCAGGAAACACCCAGCCCTGCTCCTTGCCCCATGCTCCACGCAAAAAAACTATGAAACAACACCCGCCCCGCCTAGCCACCCGCCTGCTGCATCTGTTCTGTGCTCCCCATCGAGTGGATGAGCTGGAAGGGGATTTGGATGAGTTGTTCCAGCAACGAGTCCAGATCATTGGCTTGCGAAAAGCCCGGTGGCGCTATTGGCGGGATGTAGTGAGTTTACTGCGGCCGTCGCTCATGAAACAACAAGAAACTAGTGACTACAATCAACCGGAATACCGGACCACTTATTCATTGAGCCCTGTTATGATACGCAATTATGTAAAAATCGCCTGGCGGAACCTCACCCGCAACAAAGCTTTTTCAATTATCAACGTAGCCGGACTAGCCCTGGGAATGGCATGCAGCCTTCTTATACTTCTCTGGGTACAGGATGAACGGCATGTAGATAGTTTTCATGCCAATGGACAGCATTTGTACCAGGTATATGAGCGTCAATATTTCGACGGGAAAGTATACGCCAGCTATTTTACACAGGGTGTACTGGCCGACGAACTCAAACGGAGCATTCCTGACGTGCAGTACGCCAGCAGTTTAGAGTGGCCCGTGAGTACCACGTTTGAAGCGGGGAGTAAAATCAATAAACTTAGTGGAACGTTTGCCGGGGCGGATTTTTTCAGGATGTTCAGTTATCCTTTTTTGAGGGGAACACCGGAAACAGCCCTCAGCCAGCCAGCTGGCATTGCCATCTCGCGCAAAATGGCCGAACAGTTTTTTGGCAGTCCCGACAAAGCCATTGGTAAATCGATTCGATATGAAAACAAAGAGGATCTACAGATAACGGCTGTTTTCGAAAACTTACCGGTCAATTCATCGGTGCAATTTGACTTCCTCAGACCCTGGACCGATTTCATAAAAGAAAACGACTGGGCTAAAACCTGGGGCAGTACCGACCCCGTCACCTATGTACAACTACGCCCCGACGGTGCTGGTCGCCCAGCCGATGCCCTCCGGGTTGAAGCGAAAATCAAGGATTTCATTTATAAATACGTACCCAAAAATAAGGGATTCCTGGTTGAGTTGGGTCTTCAGCCCTACTCGGAGAAATACCTTCATTCTAACTTCAAAAATGGTCAGTTGGATGGTGGTCGTATTGACTATGTTCGGCTGTTTAGCATCGTAGCCGTTTTCATTCTGCTGATTGCCTGTATCAATTTCATGAATCTGGCTACTGCCCGTTCGGCCAAACGAGCGAAAGAAGTGGGCGTTCGTAAAGTAGTTGGCGCGGCTCGGTTGGCACTGATGGGGCAATTTATAGGTGAGGCTATGCTGCTTACAACGATCTCGATGAGTATTGCATTACTACTGGTAGCGCTACTATTACCAGCTTTTAATACACTCACAGGTAAGCTGTTAACTATTCCGTACAATGAACCCATCTACTGGGCAATCTTGCTGGGTTTATTAGTGCTCACCAGCTTTGTAGCAGGTAGTTACCCTGCGTTATTTCTTTCTTCACTTAACCCAATTCGAGTACTCAAAAGCAGTATCCGATTCAGTTCAGGAACAACGTTTTTCCGTCAGGGCCTGGTTGTGTTTCAGTTTGGTTTATCCGTACTACTCATCGTTGGCACAATTGTGATCTATAGGCAGATGAACTATATGCAGACAAAAAACCTGGGCTACAATCGTGAAAATCTGATTTACATACCCATTGAAGGGGATTTAGCTCAGAAATATGACCTTTTTAAAGAGGAAGCTGACAGGACAACAGGTGTTCTGGCGGTGTCTCGTATGCGGGAATCGCCTACGGGAATTGGTCATCATGTCGATGATATTAGTTGGTCGGGTAAAGATCCTAATCTGAGAACGGCCTTTGCGAATACAGTTGTTGGCTATGACTTTGTTAAGACGTTAAACCTGCAACTGAAGGAGGGCCGTGACTTTTCGAGCAACTTCGGCACAGATTCACTGAGTTTCCTGATTAACGAGACGGCATTGGCCAAAATCGGTTACCAACATCCAATTGGTAAACCGCTGGATTGGGGAGGATATCATGGCAAAATTATTGGAGTTCTTAAGGATTTTCATTTCAACTCCATGCGGCAAGCTATTGAGCCACTCATTATTCGCCTTGAAAAGCAATCCCGATGGGGCACCATTCTTGTTCGCGCAGAATCCAGTAAAGTCAAAGAAGTTATTTCCAATCTGGAGAAACTCAGTAAAGAACTAAACCCTAAAACACCTTTCACCTACCAGTTTTCGGACCAGGAATACGCTAATTTATACAGAAGTGAGCTGGTTGTCAGCCAGCTTACTAATTCCTTTGCACTCCTGGCCATCTTCATTTCCTGCCTGGGCCTGTTTGGGCTGGCTACGTTCACTGCAGAACAGCGTACGAAAGAAATTGGCGTTCGTAAAGTACTGGGAGCTTCGGTCACGAGTGTCGTTGCGTTGCTTTCGACAGACTTCCTGAAACTAGTACTTCTGGCAATTCTCCTGGCCTCTCCTATTGCCTGGTGGGCCATGACTAATTGGCTGGAGGGCTATATGTATAAGATCGACATTGAATGGTGGATGTTTGCCCTGGCAGGTTTATTAGCCATTGTTATTGCTTTGCTTACGATAAGCTTCCAGAGTATCAAAGCCGCGTTGATGAACCCCGTACGCTCCCTAAGGTCGGAGTAAATGGCAAATGAAAAATGGATAATGTACAATGGATAATGCCCCTAACGTGACCAAGACTGCCCAAATTCATTTTTCATTATCCATTGTACATTATTCATTATGAACCCACCCCGCCTAGCCACCCGCCTGCTGCACCTGTTCTGCGCTCCCCACCGGGTGGATGAGCTGGAAGGGGATTTAGATGAGCTTTTCCAGCAACGGATTGAACAGGTTGGCTTGCGAAAAGCCCGCTGGCGCTATATGAAGGACGTGTTGAGTTTAATGCGCCCTTCGCTACTGAAACGTGAACGTACAAATGCATATCCCAACCCAGCTATTACAACCATGCTACGCAATTATCTGACAGTCGCTTTTCGGAATCTGGTGAAGAACCGGGTCTATTCCTTCATCAACATTTTTGGTCTGGCATCGGGCATGGCCGTAGCGATGCTGATCGGGCTTTGGATTTATGACGAACTCTCGTTCGACAGACAGTTTAAAAACGCTGACCGACTGGCTAAACTCTGGCAATTTGTGAAGTTTGAGGAAGAGAAAGCGTCCTATGATGTGCTACCGATTCCGCTGGCGCAGGAATTGCGGAGCAAGTATCCTGATTTCGAGTCGGTTGGCATATCTGTCACACGGAATGTGATTCTGGCTGTTGGCGACAAGAAACTTATGAAATTAGGCAATTATGTCGAGCCTGATTTTATCAATATGCTGTCGCTGCCTATCCTGTCAGGCACGCGGTTTGGGATCAATGATGTCAATTCGATTCTCCTGTCTGAATCACTCGCCAAGGCGATGTTCGGAACCGAGAATCCGCTCAATAAGCTGATCAAACTGGACAATAAACAGACGGTGAACGTAGCGGGCGTTTACAAAGATTTCCCGGCCAATAATACGTTCAACGACGTAACGTTTCTGGTACCCTGGAAATTTTTTTCGGCTAACGACGAAAGCGCCAAACGCGACCAGGATCAATGGGATTCCAATTCGTACCAGATTTTCGCCCAACTCAAACCGGGTGCCGACTTCGATCAGGTATCGGCTAAAATCAGGGATATCCGAATGAAGCGGGATAATCCGCCGGGCTACAAACCTGAGTTTTTTCTCCATCCCCTGAGCAAATGGCATTTGTATTCGGATTTTAAAGACGGCGTTAATACGGGTGGCCTGATTACGTTTGTCTGGCTGTTTGGCATCATCGGCACGATTGTGCTGCTATTGGCCTGCATCAATTTTATGAATTTGAGTACGGCACGTTCAGAAAAACGAGCTAAAGAGGTCGGCATTCGAAAAGCAATTGGTTCCGTTCGGAGTCAGTTGATTACGCAGTTTTTTAGTGAATCGCTCCTGCTGGCATTGCTGGCTTTTGTCCTGTCGATTCTGTTTGTGCAGCTTGCCTTGCCTTTTTTCAATCAGGTGGCCGAAAAAAAGATGGTAATTCTGTGGGCGAATCCGCTGTTCTGGTTCGCTGGACTGGGTTTCAGTTTGCTGACCGGGTTGATTGCGGGAAGTTATCCAGCGCTGTATTTATCCTCGTTCCAGCCCATCAAAGTCCTCAAGGGTATTATGCGAACCAATCGTTCAGCTACAATTCCACGTCGGGTGCTGGTCGGTTTTCAGTTTACCGTTTCCGTTACGCTCATTATCGGCACCGTCATCGTATTCCGGCAGATCGAACACGCCAAAGACCGGCCAGTGGGTTATAGCCGTACTGGGTTGATTGAAATTGGGATGAATGCGCCTGAGCTGTCCGGTCATTACACGGCCTTACGGAATGACCTGATCAATACAGGAGCCGTGGCCGGTATGGCGGAATCGTCAGGTTCAATAACAAGCCAGAGTGGTGGTACAACCAATATTTCATGGAAGGGCAAAAAGGACGACAGTAAACCCCTGGTCATGTCGAATTACATAACGCACGATTATGGCAAAACGGTTGGCTGGCAGGTAAAGGAAGGCCGGGATTTCTCCAGGGATTTTACGACGGACAGCTCTTCGATGATTTTAAATGAAGCAGCGGTAAAACTAATGGGCCTCAAGCGTCCAATTGGTGAAATTATTGGGCAAAGCGGTCGCGAATACAAGGTCGTTGGTGTTATTAAAGACATGGTAAAAGAAGATCCGTTTAAGCCAGTCAGTCCGTCTTTTTTTGCGGTCAACTACCGGAATGTCAATACCATTACCCTACGACTTGCGCCCCAATTATCGGCCCATGAAGCGTTGTCGAAAGTAGAGCAGGTATTCAAAAGTTACAGCCCTGATTCACCCTTCAATTACAAATTCGTGGATGATCAGTTCTCCAAAAAATTCGGAACTGAAGAACGAATCGGTAGACTGGCGGGTGGATTTTCGGGCTTAGCCGTTTTGATTAGTTGCCTGGGGCTGTTTGGATTAGCCTCGTTCATGGCCGAACAGCGGACCAAAGAAATCGGAATTCGGAAAGTGCTGGGCGCATCGGTATTCAATGTCTGGCGGTTGCTCTCCAAAGAGTTTGTGATTCTGGTCCTGATTGCGTTCTGTCTGGCCGCTCCCATTGCCTATTATGTACTATCCAACTGGCTCCAGAACTATCAATACCGCACCGAACTGTCCTGGTGGATTTTTGCCGCATCGGGCGCAGGTGCTGTTGTTGTTACCTTACTCACAATCAGCTTTCAAAGCATCAAAGCCGCGTTAATGAACCCGGTCAAATCGTTACGGAGTGAGTAGTACCGACCGTCGACACTACAGCTTATGACCCCGCCCCACTTCGCCAGATACCTGCTGCACCTGTTCTGTGCGCCCCACCGGGTGGATGAGCTGGAAGGGGATTTGGATGAACTGTTCCAGGAACGCATCGACCAGATTGGCCTGCGAAAAGCCCGCTGGCGCTATGTGAAGAATGTGATCAGTCTGATGCGCCCTTCTTTAATGAAACGAGAATCCAGGATTCAATACCCAAATCCAGCGTTAACAACCATGCTACGCAACTATCTAAAAATTGCTTTTCGGAATCTGGCCAAGAATCGGGTCAATTCATTCATTAACATTGGTGGCCTTGCTATTGGGATGGCCGTAGCCATACTGATTGGCTTATGGGTTTATGATGAACTGTCGTTCAATCAATATCACCAAAATTACGGGCGAATTGCGCGGGTGATGCAACATCAAACGATTCGCGGTGAAACGAGTACCCGAGAGAATAACCCTATTCCACTAGGAACGATGTTGCGTACCAATTTCAAAGACGATTTCACTTATGTAGTGATGTCCACGCAAACACAAAACTACATTGTTGCTTCTGAAAGTAAAGTTTTTACCCAAAAAGGGCGCTATATGCAGGTAGAAGCACCTGAATTGCTTTCGCTACGTATGAACTACGGAAGTAAAAATGGATTGCAAGAGCTAAACTCGATTCTGCTGTCACAAACGTTGGCTAATGTGCTTTTTGGCAAAGCTGATCCTATGGGTAAACTGGTGAAATTAGATAATAAACTGCTGGTGAAAGTAACAGGCGTCTACCAGGATTTTCCCAATAACTCTGAGTTCAAAGCCGTGACCTTTATAGCTCCCTGGGATTTGATGCTCTCGATGGATGATTATCTCAGAGACCACAAAGACGATTGGAACAATAATTTCCTGCACATCTATACGCAACTAGCTCCGCATGCAACATTTGAGGGTGTTTCTGCAAAAATAAAAGACCTGAAACTCGCTCATGTTGACAAAGAATATGCTGAACGTAAACCGGCACTGTTTCTCCAACCGATGCACAATTGGCATTTGTATTCAACCTATAAAAATGGCGTTATAGCCACCAGTGAGGAGTTACGGTATGTTTGGATTTATAGCATCATAGGCGTATTCGTGCTGGTATTAGCCTGCATCAATTTTATGAATTTGAACACCGCCCGTAGCGAAAAACGGGCGAAAGAGGTTGGGATTCGGAAAGCAGTTGGCTCGATGCGTAGTCAATTAATCAACCAGTTTTTTGCGGAATCATTACTCACAGTGGCCTTTGCCTTTGCTGCGGCCTTGTTACTGGTTCAACTAGCCCTACCCTGGTTCAACCATGTGGCCGATAAACAGATAGCTATCCTATGGAGCAATCCGTTTTTTTGGGAAATTTCACTTGTTTTTGTTGTTATAACCGGTCTATTTTCAGGCAGTTATCCAGCGCTTTATCTATCCTCTTTTAAGCCAATCAGCATATTAAAAGGAACTATCCTGCCCGGTCGTCTGGCTTCAATGCCGAGAAAAGTGCTGGTAGTCGTCCAATTTTCTGTATCAACCACTCTCATTATTGGGGCAATCATTGTGTATCGGCAAATTCAATATGCCAGAGACCGTCCCGTTGGCTATTCCCGCGAAAATTTGATCGTATTCCGGAAAAGCACGCCCGATTTTGAGGGCAAATCAGACCTATTAAAAACAGAGTTCCTAAAAACCGGGGTAGTAACCGAAATGGCCGAATCGTCAAGCCGGGTAACCGACATTAGTGCTATGAATGGCGGCTTTGACTGGGAAGGAAGAGATCCAGGTTTCGAAACCAATTTTGGTACGTTGGGCGTCAGCCATGACTACGGAAAAACCATTGGGTGGCAGTTTGTAGTGGGTCGGGATTTCTCGAAAGAATTTGCGACTGATTCGGCCGGCTTTATCCTGAACGAAGCTGCCGTAAAGGAAATGGGGTTAAAAAATCCAATTGGGGAAACCATCAACTGGGATACAGAATTTAATGCCGGTAGTAATTTTAAGGTGATTGGCGTCGTCAAAGATATGGTGATGCAATCGCCCTTTGAGCCCATAAAACCAACCATTTTCTTCCTACAAGGCTATAAAGGATACATTTTTGCCAAAATAAAGCCGACTGTAAGCACGCATGAAGCTCTAGCAACACTGGAAACGACTTTCAAGAAAATAATTCCCAACGCTCCATTTGATTACAAATTTGTGGATGACGAGTATTCCAAAAAATTTGCGACCGAAGAGCGGATTGGCAAACTGGCTTCCTTTTTTGCCGTACTCGCCATTTTCATTTCCTGTTTGGGTCTATTTGGCCTGGCCTCGTTCGTAGCCGAGCAACGTACCAAAGAAATTGGGGTTCGTAAAGTGTTGGGCGCATCCGTATTCAGCTTGTGGGGTTTACTCTCCAAAGACTTTGTGTTATTGGTTATTATTTCTCTGGGCATTGCCACCCCCATTGCCTACTATTTCCTGAGCAACTGGCTCCGGAATTATGCGTACCGAACGGAGCTATCGTGGTGGATTTTTGCAGCCTCCGGCGCGGGCGCGTTGATTATCACCCTACTGACGGTCAGTTTTCAAAGTGTGAAGGCGGCTTTAATGAATCCGGTGAAAAGTTTACGAAGTGAATAAAGAACAGGCAAATTCCTTTTCAAAAACGCTTTATTGTTTAACAGATTTTTCAAACACAGAGCCACGGAGAACACAGAGGAAATTAAATTATTTCTCTGTGTTCTCCGTGGCTCTGTGTTTAAATTCAACCTTACTTTTCTTAACGAGTTATCAGGCAGGAAATTCCATTTCATTTTCCGAAAATTTGCACATAACATCCAGCATTTCGCTGAGTTTTTCGCCGATTGGTGTTAACGAATATTCGACTCTAGCGGGCACTTCCCGAAAATTATCATTTCTGATAATTAATTTATGTAGTTCAAGAAGTTTTAAGCGGTCAGCCAAGATATTATCACTGATATGCTCTAAGTCCTCCTTTAGGGTCGAAAATCGGCTATTCCCTTCTTCTATGCTGAATAATACTTCCGTGAGCCATCGTTTACTCAATAAATGAATAAGCTCATTTAGCCTACATTTCTCTTCCAGAAAAGTTTGGTTATAATAATTCGTGGAGCTTAGTTTTCTCATAACTAGTACTAATTTTTTTAGGAGTAACTCACAATCTTTTACAACTCTTGGCGGTAGCGGTACTTACCTATTCCTTTGTAACAGGGCTCCAACAAAAGGAGTAGATTGCTGACGCTACTGATTTACGTTCTTAAAGTTAGACATTGCGTTTTTAATAGTGACCTATGCAGTACCGAAAATTAGGAAATTCTAACCTCGAGATTTCAGTAATCACGTTTGGTGCCTGGGCAGCGGGTGGCTGGATGTGGGGCGGCACCGAACGAAATGAAGCGGTAAAAGCCATCCGATCCTCATACGATGCAGGCGTAACCTCTATCGATACGGCCCCCGTTTATGGCCAGGGCTTGAGTGAGGAAATCGTAGGCGAAGCCATCAAGGAATTTCCCCGCGATACGATCCAGCTACTCACCAAATATGGCATGCGGTGGGACCAGGCCAAAGGCGACTTTGCCATGAATAGCAAAGGCAATGATGGTAGGCCGCTTACCATTTACAAATACGCAGCCAAGGAAAGTATTATTAACGAATGCGAAGCCAGTCTGAAACGACTGGGTACCGACTATATTGACCTCTACCAAATCCACTGGCCCGATAAAACAACGCCTATTGAGGAAACGATGGAAGCAGTTTCCTTACTGATCGAACAGGGGAAAGTGCTGTATGCGGGCGTTTGCAACTACAATGTGGACCAACTGGCTGAAGCATCCAAGTACATAAATCTGGTCTCTGATCAGGTTCCGTATAGCATGGTCAAGCGTGATATTGAACAGGCTACTCTCCCCTACTGCATCCAAAATAACCTATCCATTCTCGCTTATAGCCCGCTGGAGCGGGGGTTGCTTACCGGCAAGATGAAGCCAGGCTATCAGTTTGCGCCGGATGATCACCGGGCTTCCCTGTACTTTTTTACCGATGAGAACCTCAAGCGCGTTAATGTCTTTCTCGACAAAATCAGTCCGCTTGCCAATGACAAACAAGTTACTGTTGGGCAGTTAGTGTTGAAATGGACTACAGAGCAACCGGGTATTACCATTGCACTGGCAGGTGCCCGCAATGAAAAACAGGCGCTGGAAAATGCGGCTGCTGTCGACATAGACCTCACCCCAACCGAAGTAAGCTTTATTACTACTCAGTTAAATGAACTGGAACTGGTAAAATAAGCGCTTCTTATCGCAGTACTTTACTACTTACAGCATCAGAGTCTGAAGGTATGGCTGAAAAATAACATCGATCAGCGATTATAAATAAACCAGTACTAACTTGTCTTGAAGCACTCAAAAATGGGTGCTTTTTTGTTTTATACTCCTAGTACATTAAGTTGCAACCACAGTTGGTTAACACCCAACGAACAAGTAGTTGTATGATGTTGTTTATAATACAAATCTTCCCATGATTCGTTTGAGTACTACATATACCGGCCTTAGGAGTTCATTTTGCCGATAAGTAACTTCCCGATCAAAACCCTATCTAGATATCTAGTTAAGAACTTACGCAATAAACAGCGGTGTTTTTCAGCATGAAGTAGCTGAGAAGCATAATGCAAATGAACCGGCGGTTCTCCCTCTCAGTCGAGAGGGAGAAATGGTGCCGTTATTCAGATTAGGTTGGTTTGGAAAGCATAGCGGATATTCTGCTATGCTTTTCTGTTGAATAAAAGCAGAAAAACGCTCTCATTTACTCATAACCTACTGGTTTTCCACACAAACTACTACATATAAGTTCTCAGTTTGTCAATTTATAAAACAAAGAAACAAGCCCCGTTGAATACGTTTTTGAATCGACCAGGGTTAGGTTAATCCGATCCTGGATGTTGGTAAAGAGTGGCTTTCCTGCACCCAGAATAATCGGATGAATCGCCAGTTGTACTTCATCGACCAGTCCTTCCCGCAGAAACGAAGCGGTTAGGTCAGCGCCACCAAAGAGCCAGATATCGCTGCCGGGCTGATTTTTAAGTGCGTCCATTTGTGTTCTAACGTCTCCGCGAAGTAGCTCTGCGCCTGCAGCTACCTCTGCAAGCGTATTCGAAAACACATACTTTTTGTAGGCATCAAACGAATAGTTGCTAGCCACTTCGTCGGGGTTGGTTAGAAGCTCGTAGGTTTTACGACCCATAACTAACGCATCAATTCGCGCCAGAAACGCCGTCATGCCATAATCCTGGTCGGTAAAGCACCAGTCATACTCCCCATTGGGTCCTTCAATGTAGCCGTCCAGGCTAACGGCCACTCCTAAAATTACGTTGCGCATAGTCGTCGGTTCTGAATGATTTATGACAAAATTGATAGCAAAAAAATCAGACATCAAGTTGATGACTATAAAATTGTCAGGTATAGAAAACCCCGAACTACCTATACGCGCAGGCTGGACCCACTTGTCCGTTTTGCGGACACCTGTTGTCCAGAAACGGACAGTTCAACCAGGTCTGTGTTCTAAAAAATGGCCTTAAATCTACATTCAGAGCACTATCAGCGAGTTGGCACCGCATTTGATCGACATTATCGTATATAATAATCTCTGCTATGAAACGGGCCTTTTTGGGAGAGTTTGAAGAAGTGGTTTTACTAACCGTTGCCGTCCTTGACGAAGGCGCCTACGGGGTTAATATCACCCAAGAAATTGAGCAGAAAACCGGTCGATCCGTAGGGTTCAGCACAGTTCACACAACCTTGCAACGATTGGAAGAAAAAGGGTTCCTTTCTTCGCAAATGGGCGGTGCAACAGCCGAGCGCGGAGGCCGTCGAAAGCGATTTTTTACCGTTACGGCCGCCGGACGAAAAGCCTTGCAGGAAGTGAAGCAGGTGCGGGAGGAACTATGGGGAGCACTCCCCCCACAAACGCTGCAATTGATGGGAGGCTAAACTAATGTACAATGAATAATGAGTAATGTACAATACTCTGTAAATCAGCAGCAATTCCCGTTTACTTTCAGTATCCATTTTACATTATCAATTATCCATTAATCGAATGAAACCGCCCCGCTGGGCCAATTGGCTTCTGGAAACTTTCGGTCATCCCGACACGCGAGAAGAAGTGCAGGGCGACCTGCTCGAACTCTATGCTTATTGGGAACAAACGATGGGTGTGCGACAAGCTCGCTGGCGGTATAGCTTAAACGTTTTGAAACTAATGCGGCCTTTGGCCAAACGAAAATCAACCGAATACCCGACCATCTTCTTTTTAAGTCCTATTATGCTACGTAACTATTTGAAAATCGCGCTGAGGAATCTTGTTAAGAACAAGGCGTATTCCTTCATCAACATTGGTGGGCTCGCTATGGGTATGGCGGTGGCAATACTGATTGGTCTCTGGATTTACGACGAACTATCGTATGATAAGTACTTCCAGAATTACGACCGGATTGCCAAGGTCATGCAAACCGGAACGTTCAACGGTGAGGTGTTTCATGGCGAATATAACCCTGCCCCCATGGGCCCGGAGCTGCGGACGGTGTACGCCAGTGATTTTACCCATGTGATCATGTCCTCCTGGACGCGCGATCATATCCTGGCGTTTGGCGACAAAAAATTCACCAAAACCGGCAACTACCTGAGTGCCGATGCGCCCGATATGCTCACACTGAAGATGATCAGCGGCACACGGGCCGGCTTAAAAGATCCAGCTTCGATATTATTGTCTGAATCAGTTGCACAGGCGCTGTTCGGCACGTCTGATCCAGTCGGTAAGCTCATGAAGATCGACAACAAACTGGATGTGAAAGTAACGGGCGTTTATGAAGATTTCCCGTACAATACCGAGTTCAGAGATATGAAGTTCATCGCCCCCTGGGATCTGTATGCCTCCTCGGAAGGTTGGGTAAAACGGGCGCAGGACAACGTAGAATGGGGAAACTTCTCCTGGCAGGTATTGGCTCAGATCGCTCCGAATACAACGGTTGACGCGGTGTCGGAAAAAATCAAAAACATCCGACTGAAACACAGTCCCGAATCAGCGTTCATCAAGCCAAAGGTATACCTCCAGCCCATGCGTAACTGGCACCTGTACTCGGGCTGGGATAAATCGGGAAACCTGGAAGGGCGGATTCAATACGTCTGGTTATTCGGCATCATTGGCGTCTTTGTCCTGCTGCTGGCCTGCATCAATTTTATGAACCTGAGCACGGCCCGCTCCGAAAAACGCGCCAAAGAAGTGGGGATTCGGAAAGCCGTTGGCTCGGTGCGCAGTCAGTTGATCGGGCAGTTTTTTAGCGAATCGTTGCTGGTGGCGGTCTTCGCATTTGGATTGTCTATACTCCTGGTGCTACTTATACTGCCTCTTTTCAACGAAGTAGCTGATAAACAGGTCGGTATTTTATGGACCAACCCTGTTTTCTGGCTATCCGGGCTTGGATTTAGCTTACTGACCGGGTTGATTGCCGGTAGCTACCCAGCCCTTTACCTATCATCGTTCCAGGCGGTTAAGGTGTTGAAAGGAACTTTCCGGGTGGGTCGGTTTGCGTCGATTCCCCGCCAGGTGTTGGTGGTGGTACAGTTTACGGTTTCCGTTACCCTGATCATCGGAACCATAATTGTGTTCCGGCAAATTGAGCACGCCAAAAGCAGGCCCGTAGGCTATGACCGAAGCGGCTTGATTACCGTTGCCATGAACACCCCGGAATTACATGAACACTACAATGCCCTGCGTGATGACCTGATCCGAACCGGCACCGTACTGGATATGTCGACCTCATCGACCCCGGCAACCGATCTGAATTCGCAGAATAGTGGGTTCGACTGGGTGGGCAAAGACCCTGGCTTCAAAGATAATTTTGGCACCATTGCCGTTACGCACGATTTTGGCAAAACAGTAGGCTGGCAGTTTGCTCAGGGGCGCGATTTTTCCCGGCAGTTTCCGAGTGATTCGTCGGGCATGGTGCTGAATGAAACAGCCGTGCGCTACATGGGTATCAAAGACCCGGTAGGCAAGCAGGTTAAGTGGAATGGCAAGCCCTATCGGGTAGTTGGGGTTATTAAGGACATGCTCATGGCCTCACCCTTTGAGCCTGTTTATCAGACGGTGTATGTGCTGGATTACGGATGGGCCAATGTCATCAACATTAAGCTCAATCCGAGCCGAAGTACCAGCGAGTCATTGGCCAGTATCGAATCCGTTTTCCGAAAATTCAATCCGGGTAGCCCGTTCGATTATCGATTCACAGATCAGCAGTACGCGTTGAAATTTGCCGCCGAGGAGCGCATCGGTAAGCTGGCTTCGGGGTTTGCCATCCTGGCCATTTTTATCTCATGCTTAGGTCTGTTCGGCCTGGCATCGTTCGTGGCCGAGCAGCGCACCAAAGAGATTGGTGTTCGGAAAGTGCTTGGCGCATCCGTAACTAATGTATGGCTGATGCTCTCCAAAGACTTTGTGATTCTGGTCATTATCGCCTTCGGTATCGCTACGCCCATCGCCTGGTATTTTCTCGGCAACTGGCTCCAGAAATACGAGTATCGAACGGAGTTGTCGTGGTGGATTTTTGCTGTCTCAGGAGTAGGCGCTCTCCTGGTTACGTTGCTGACAGTCAGCTTCCAAAGCATCAAAGCGGCATTGATTAATCCGGTTAAATCGTTACGAAGCGAGTAACTGTAGTACCGACCGGGGCGGGCGGCTGGACACCCGTTTTTACTAACTGATTCACTGCCGACCGGGACGGTCGGTACTACACTAATGAAACCACCCCGTTTTGCCAACTGGCTCCTGGAGACCTTCGGTCATCCTGACACTTCGGAAGAAGTGCAGGGCGATCTGCTTGAACTCTACGACTATTGGGTGCAGACCTTGGGTGAGCGAAAAGCGCGCTGGCGGTATGGCCTGAATGCACTAAAACTGCTACGGCCTCTGGCCAAATCGAAACAATCTGTAGAGTACCCAATCCCTTTCTTATTGAGCCCAACTATGCTACGAAATTATGTCAAAATCGCCCTCCGAAACCTAACCCGAAACAAGGTTTTTTCGGGTATCAACCTACTGGGATTGTCTACGGGCATTACGGTATGCCTACTGATTTTCCTGTTCATCATGAACGAGTTCAGCGTCGATAATTTTCACAAAAACGGGAAAAGCATCTACCGGGTCATGCGGGGCATGGAGCACGAGGGGAAAGAAGTAGCGGTCTCCTACGTATCGGGACAATATGCGCCCGCCCTACTGACCGACTTTAAGGGCCAGATCACCCAGGCGGTACGGGTAAATCCTACCGATGCTCTCGTAGCTACCCAAGACAAGTCGTTTCATGAGCGGAAAATCATTGATGTTGATCCTAACTTCTTCACGTTCTTCACGTTCCCATTGCTGAAAGGCGATCCGGCGACGGTGTTGTCAGAGCCAGCGAGTGTAGTCCTCACCGAATCGACGGCCAGAAAATACTTTGGCAGCATCGACAATGCGCTGGGTAAAATCGTTAAGGTCGACAAAAACCTGGCGGTAAAGGTCACCGGTATTGCGCAGGATGTTCCGGCTAATTCGCACCTGGACTTCGATCTGGTGATACCCCTGGAGAACTACAAAGACCGGACCTGGATGACCGGCTGGATCAATAACGGCATTTATACCTACGTACAGCTTGACCCAACAGCTAGCGAAGAACAGGTTGAACGCAATTTCCCGCGCTTCATGGATAAACATATGGGGCAAATCTTTAAGCAGTCCGGCTTCCATTTCAATCTATCACTCACGCCGTTGGCCTCCATTTATTTTGAACAGTCGGCCTTCGATAGCGTAAAGCATGGCGATAAAAAAGTAGTCTATATCTTTTTATCGATTGCAGCCCTCATTCTGCTGGTAGCCTGCATCAATTTCATGAACCTGTCAACCGTTCGGGCCGTGGACCGATCCAAAGAGATTGGCGTTCGGAAAGTATTGGGGGCCATTAAAGGCCATCTGGTATGGCAATTTATTGGTGAGTCGCTGCTGCTGACAACTCTCTCCTGCCTGGTTTCGATTGGATTACTGGCCCTGGTGTTACCGGTTTACAAACAGTTGCTGGGCTACCCATTGAATCTATCCGTATATGCGTTGCCGATCGTTCTGTTCCTGATCGGAATTATTGTGGTAGTGGGTTTTCTGTCGGGGAGCTATCCGGCATTTGTGCTGGCGGCCTTTTCGCCCATCCAGGCGTTGAAAGGCAAATTAAGACTGGGCAAAGGAGGAACATCGTTACGGCAGGTGCTGGTAGTGGTGCAATTCAGTATTTCGATACTGCTCATGCTGGGAACGGCCATTGGTACCCAGCAAATGAGCTACCTCAAAAACAAACAGCTTGGCTACAACAAAGAGCAAACCCTGGTAATCCCCATCGACAATGAGGATATCTATAACTTCATTCTGAAACATAAACCTGAATTACTTTCACAGAGCCGGGTAGAGTCCGTTTCGATGATGTCAGGCGAACCGGGTGGTTTTTTTGATGGGCATATGTTTGATGTAGAAGCCCATCCGAACCGATGGAAGGCCCGAACCGAATTTGCTGATTTCGATTTTGTAAAAACCCTGGGGCTAAAAATCATTGCAGGCCGGGACTTTTCTCCCCTGTTCCCCACCGACACGGCAGGGGCTATCCTGATCAATCGAACGGCGGCTGCCCGGCTGGGCTGGACTCCGGACCAGGCCGTTGGCAAATGGCTTAAAAATACCATGCGCGATAGCACGAACCGGACCATCATTGGCGTGGTGGAGGATTACAATTTCCTGTCTTTGAAAGAAGCGATAGAGCCATTGGTGATTGCGCCGAATGATGACCGGCGGGCGGCTCTGATTCGGCTGAAACCCGGTAACCTGACAGCTACTGTCGAGACGATTCAACAGTTGTACGCCAAAACACGACCGGCTTACCCATTTGAATACCACTTTCTGGATCAGCAGTTCGATCAGATGTACCAGACTGATTTGCGCCAGCAAACGATTATGCAGGTTTTTGCGGGTTTAGCCATTTTCATTGCCTGTCTGGGTTTGTTTGGTCTGGCCTCATTTTCAGCCCAGCAGCGGACCAAAGAGATTGGTGTTCGGAAAGTGCTCGGTGCATCCGTCGGCAGTGTTGTAACGCTGCTCTCCCGAGACTTTCTGAAACCGGTGAGTATCGCCATTCTGGTCGCTAGCCCGATTGCCTGGTATGTCATGAGCCAGTGGCTACAAAACTTTGCGTACCGGGTCGATATTTCGGGCTGGGTGTTTGCGCTGGTAGGGTTACTGGCCATCGGCATTGCCTTGTTGACAGTCAGTTTCCAAAGCATCAAAGCCGCGTTGGTTAACCCGGTTAAGTCACTACGGTCTGAATAACGCGGTGCTTGGAGCACGGAGCAGGGAGCGCGGAGCAGGGCACAAACCGAGCATTACCCTGCACCCCGCACCTCGCACCCTGCTCCGTGCCCCCTGCCCCACGCAAAAAAACCATGAAATCAAATCATCGTCAACCACCGCGCTGGGCCACCTGGCTCCTGGAGACCTTCGGTCATCCGGATACCGCTGAAGAGGTACAGGGCGACCTGCTGGAACTCTACGCTCACTGGGTCGAAACGGTAGGCGAACGAAAAGCCAATTGGCGATATGGCCTGAGTGCGTTGAAACTGCTACGACCACTAGCCAAATCGAAACGATCGTCAGATTACCCAACTCCTTTTTTACTAAGTCCTTCTATGATACGCAACTATGTAAAAATCGCCTTTCGAAACCTCTCCAAAAGCAAGGGGTATTCCTTCATCAATATCACCGGTCTGGCCGTTGGTATGGCTTGTACAGTACTGATATTTTTAGCGGTCAGACACGAGACCAGCTACGACAAGTACCACACAAACGGGAGTCGGATTTACCGGGTTGAGGGAGAAAATATTCAAGAAAAACACAGCTATCCGGGTACGTATACCGGCATGACCAACGCCTTGCATACCGACCTGCCCGAAGCAGAGTTAGTCGTCCCTTTGCTTCAGATGGGAGGCAGTACTTTTGCCGTACCTAACTCCGATAAACGCTTTAAAGAGTCATACGTATTTGCGGGCAATGAATTATTTCATTTACTTGATTATCAATGGATAACCGGTGATCCACGTACTGCGCTATCGCAACCCAACACCGTCGTCCTGACGCGCGCGTATGCCGAAAAGTATTTTGGTACGACGGACGTACTCAGCAAAACCATTCAGCTCGATAACAAACAGGACTTGCTGGTGGCCGGTGTACTGGAAGACCACCCGACAACAACTAGTTTTCCATTCAATCTGCTGGTTTCTTTCCCCTCGATCAAAAACGTCCACCCGGATACTGATTTGAATAAGTGGAATGGCTGGAATGACAATTTTCAGGTATTTGTGTTGTTAAAAGAGGGCATTAATCCCGCTCAATTAACCAGGCGTTTTCAGCATATAGTCGTCAAATACATGGGAAAGGAAGCCCTTCCCGACAAACGTTTTTTCCTGGGGCCATTATCCGAAATTCATTATGGCAGCAACCTGGGCGGACGATCTGCCAATCTGCCTTTGCTCAGGACGCTGTCGTTCATTGGTTTACTGGTGCTGCTGATTGCCTGTTTTAACTTCATCAATTTAAGCACCGCTCAGGCCTTCAAACGGGCAAAAGAAGTAGGCATTCGGAAAGCGGTTGGCAGTAATCGCGGGTCGCTGATTTACCAGTTCCTGACGGAAGCCGGTCTGATTACGTTTCTCTCCGTTCTGGTAGCCATCCTCCTAGCCTGGATTACGCTACCGACGATGGCCAATACACTGGCAGTCCCGCTGAAATCTACGGATTTATTTACCTGGCAAACCGCTCTCTTCGCCCTCGCGCTGGCAGGTCTCACAACGTTACTGGCGGGTGTTTATCCAGCGTTCCGGCTATCCGGCATGGCGCCAATCTGGGCCTTAAAAAACAATACGTTAGCGCAGGGGAAACAATGGTTTACGTTGCGCCAGGGGTTAGTGGTGGTTCAGTTTACGGTTTCGCTCATCCTCATTAGCAGTGCCTTACTGATCAACCAGCAACTTACCTTTTTCCGAAACGCTGACCTGGGTTTTAATAAATCGGCCATCATTACGGTTGGATTGCCTGACAATAAGCCCGAGAAACTACAAGCCCTTCGGAATCAACTCATCGAATCGCCACAGATCAAGGACGTGAGTTTCTCCTTCAACAGCGCATCGTCAGAAAGCAACTGGATGCAGGGCATGGAATACCGGGAAGGTGCCAAAGACAAGTGGCTTCAGATCAAAACCCAGATGAAAATGGGCGATTCGCACTACCTGGATACCTATGGCATTCAGTTGTTGGCGGGAGAGAAACTGAAGGACACGGATACGTCCTCAGCTTCTTTTAAAATCATTGCCAACGAGGTATTTATCAATCGGATGGGCATTAGCCGTCCCCAGGATGCCATTGGGCAGCGCGTGTTTTACGGCAATGGCCAGGAGTTTGCCACGATTATTGGGGTTGCGAAAAACTTCAATGTCAACTCGCTGCATCAGAAAATTGACCCGACCGTGATTCAGGTCGTACCAAATAATTTTTACCAGGCGGGCATAAAACTACAAAGTGAACAACCCACCGCCGAGAATGTACAGGCAGCGTTGGCGCAGATCGAAAAGGCCTGGATAGCTACTTTCCCCAATCAGGTATTTGAGTATAGCTTTCTGGATGAATCACTGGCGCAGGCCTACCGGTCCGAAACCCGAACGGCGCAACTTATTGAGACCTCAACCTTCCTGGCGGTCCTGATTGCCTGTCTGGGCTTGTTCGGGCTGGCTACGTTTACGGCCGAACAACGCACCAAGGAAATTGGCGTTCGGAAAGTGCTGGGTGCCTCGGTTGGCAGCATTATTACGCTACTCTCCAGAGATTTCCTGAAACTAGTTCTTGTGGCCGTTGTCATTGCCTCCCCTATTGCCTGGTACACCATGAGCCAGTGGCTCCAGAATTTCGAGTTCAAAGTGGAAATCAAGTGGTGGGTATTTGCCCTAACCGGCTTGTTGATGGCGATTATAGCATTGCTGACGGTCAGTTTCCAGAGTGTTAGGGCGGCACTGGTGAATCCGGTGAAATCATTACGGTCAGAATAGCGTGAATAATGTAGAGACAAGGCATGCCTTGTCTCTACGTATGCCTTGTCTCTACATTATTCTTGTACACAATCGCTTTTATGAGCAACTTGCTACCTTGTATTGTTAGGCCAACTGCACATGAAAGCGCTTCCCTTATTTTTCCTGCCCCTATTGCTCGGTTTTTTATATCCGACCCATCCTCTTGAATTAGGCAAACAGGAGTGGGTTACAGCCACTCCCGAGGCAAACAAGATCATTACCGGAGCCGACCAAGTCTCTGCTTACCTGCCTTATCTGAAAGGAAAACGGATTGGGATGGTGGTTAACCAAACCTCCATTATCGGCAACAAACCGAGTGTCGACAGTCTGGTGAGCCTGGGGGTAAACATTGTCAGCATTTTTGGGCCTGAGCACGGTTTCCGGGGGAATGCCAGTAACGGGGCTAAGGTGGACGACGCTGTCGATACTAAAACCGGTATCCCCGTTGTTTCGCTATACGGAAAAAACAGGAAACCAACGAAAGAACAATTGGCGAATATTGACCTGATGGTTTTTGATATTCAGGACGTGGGTTGCCGCTTTTACACCTACATCAACACGCTCAACCATGTGATGGAGGCCTGCGCCGAAAATAACAAAGAGCTGATGATTCTGGATCGGCCAAATCCGAATGGATACATCGTTGATGGCCCTATTCTGGAAAAACACCTTTATTCAGGTATTGGGATGCATCCTATTCCCATTACACATGGCTGCACCATTGCCGAGTTTGCCCAGATGATTAATGGTGAGGGCTGGGGCGGAGTCGCTAAAACGAATCCGTGCAAACTAAAGATCGTTAAGGTAGCCAATTACACGCACGACATGGCCTATACGCTGCCAATTCTGCCTTCGCCCAACCTGAATACGCAGCAATCGATTTTACTTTATCCGAGTACGTGCTGGTTCGAAGGAACGATCATCAGCCAGGGGCGAGGAACCTATATGCCTTTCACGGTTCTGGGCGCACCCGCCCTGAAGGGCATTTATCCCTTCTCGTTTAAGCCCGTTAGTATCAAAGGCATGAGTGAAACACCCTTGCACCAGGATACCGAGTGCTACGGGCTCGACCTGCGAAACTATGATACCAACAAACTGCGCAAAACAAAACAACTCAATCTGCACTGGCTGATGGAGTTGTACAAAGCGTATCCTGACAAAGCCCGTTTTTTCGATACGAGTTATAGCAAACAAATTGGCAATTTCGACTACCGGAGTGGTAACGAAGCCCTTAGAAAGCAAATCATTGCGGGCGTATCCGAAAAGGAGATCCGCCAAAGCTGGGAGCCGGGTTTATCGGCGTATAAGCAGATGCGGAAGAAGTATCTGATGTATCCTTAACAGGATTATTAACCACAGAGGCACAGAGAAAGGCGATTGTTAATTGCTCGCGCTTTACAACTCTGTGTTCTCTGTGCCTCTGTGGTTAATAACACAACTATTGGATTTTAGCCAGCCACAACGATGCATTGATGTGCAAAGCCGGGTGTGATGGTATAGCCCGATGGCGCATCGCCCGACCAGCCATTGAATAGCCTATCGTTGGTATCGTCCGTTCCATCGTCGGCGGGTGAACTATCGCCAATCAAGACAATGCGCTGACCAGTTGTCTAAGCACAGGGATATGAGGACGGAATATGGTAACCGCTTGAACAAAGCCACTGAAAATGGATAGATGACACCGCGCGTAAGTAGCAGGCAATTGAATCACCAACTGATTTAGTTGGATTTCGACAGCGTCAATAGAATTTGAGTGAATTCGGCTAAAGAGAGCGGATGACGGACAGGTTTTTGGGCCTGATTAACCTCCCAGGTAAACGTAACGAGGTAATAAATATCAGCTCCCCGACTAGGTGTTTTATCTTCGCCGAAGTACTCAATTAATAGCAGTCGTTGCGGATGCAGCTTATACTGGTTCACCAATTCGGTAGCCAGAACATCCACAACATTGGTAGCATTTCGGCTGTTCTCGGGCCAGGTGGCAATGACAATCTGCAACTTCCGATCCATCCGAATCAAACATGAGCTTACAGAATGATTGGGTGCCTGAAAGACCAATACACATTCCTCCATAAGAAAGAGAGTTCGTGAAACTTAAGAGAAATGAAACAAAATAGCCACTTGCCAGCGACAAATGGCTATCAATTCCACATCTGGATTAGAGATGCATTTCCAACTAAAATTCACTGTAAGGCGACCTATTGGCTACTGGATTTTCACCAGTTAGCACGCTGAAAGACAAGGGCGAATTTCGCACATGTACGTCAATTCGTACTCCTCATTTCAATTAGAAAAACATTAGAAAAATATTAGAAATCCTGTAGAGCCGAGACAGATCATAGGTAGCCCCCCGAACGATTACATGTATTGGGCACTTAGTGTGAACGCTGGCGATGCTTAGTATCCGTAGCGCCGATCAGCCAAGGTACACCAAATGACCATTTTGTCAATTCTGGCAAGTCTCAGCAGAATCCATAAAACTCTGAAATTCTGAGGCTATCCCTACGGATAATACCATATCAAACTATAAATCGTGAGGCTTTAATTCTGCATAAATGCTCACAATAAACTATATTATACCTGACAATCAATAGATTAACTTATGTTATAATTTCTGGGTACACTATTTTTTCTGCAACTATATATCTCAATGTACCACAAAGAATCCCGTTATTTTCTCAATTAGTCTGTAAAAAAAATACCCCTGATAATAAATCAGGGGTAGAGAATAGAACTAGCGGACATTAGCTTTTATAACGGGACTATAATTGTATTTTGCCACGGCTGTTGTTCGAACGCCAACCCTAAAATAATAGTCTCCTTTCGGCAAATGGGTCTCTGCCCATCTAAATGTGAATGTTCGAGGGATGCCCACAATACTGGCATCGGTTGTTGCAGATGGAATATCCTGTCGCCAAAGGTTAATGAAATAACCGGACGTATTGGAACTAACGCTTTCATCGACAATGGCATAGTCATTGATCATGAAGATTATCTGCGAAATTTTTGTACTCGTATTAGCTGCCGGTTTAGTAATGGTATAGGTAAACGTACTATCGGATACACTTGCAGAAACCCGGTAAAACGGCGTTACCTTAAAATTTACCTCGGTTTTATTCCCGTTGGTGAGCGCTACAGTTGCCGAATCAGCGGGCTGATACAGAAAAGCACCGTCGCGCGGGAGGGCTTTGTATGTTCCGGCAAAAAACTGAGTTGACGAGAATTCGCCATTGGCCTTTAATTCAATATCAGTCGTTCCTGGATTCGGATATTTTACGTTATCCCATTGGATAAACCGCACGGTTCCTCCGCCTGGCTGCCGAAGTTGAAGCGGCTGGCCATTTTCAGCATCGGTCAGTTTACCATAGACCCCCGATTCGGGTTGAACAAAATTATCCCATTTAGCACACCCGCAGAGTGCAATGGGCAGTAGAGAAGAAAGTATACCTAGAAGTTGACGAGTTTTCATGGTTTGATCCGTTTAATAGCCAGGATTTCCGTTACCTAGTTTTGAGCCTGCTTTACTACGTTCGGCAGCGGGAATCTGGAAATAATAGTCCTTAGCCTGGTAGGTTTTCCCACCGCCATTCGGCGTTTTTTCTAAGACGTAATCCCTGGCATTGACGTCGTAGTAGATATAGAGACCCGTTGGAATCCAGCCGCTAAATTCAGTCGTTAACGTGCGCCATCTGCGTAAATCCCAGAACGTCCGGTTTTCAAAAGCCAGTTCGACCGAACGTTCTTTACGGATTTTGTCCCGGTCGATGGTCGTCAGGGGAGCTACACCTGCCCGCGTGCGGAGCTGGTTAATCGCATTCAGGGCTTCAGAAGCAGGTTTCTCTAATTCAAAAGCGGACTCTGCATAGTTCAGCAGCACTTCGCCCAGCCGCATATCCAGCCAGTCGGTCTCTGACGACCAGTCTACACACAAATTGGCGGGTCGGGCAGGATCTAAAAACTTTTTCTGCCAGAACGTAACTGCACCATTGTTGGAATTACCCGTCGCCCGAACTGAATTAGCCGTCGGCGCTGCGACAATCTGCTTCTTGTCAATGTCAAAATATTGATTGAGAGCCGTGCCATTATACTTCACACCGTTGTAGATAACACCCCGCTGGCCGGTAATCTCAGTGCCTTTAAACGGGCTTCCGGTCGAAATGACGGAGCCAAAAAAGCGTGGGTCTTTATTTTTGAAGACATCCTGGAGACTCTTGTAGTGTACGTAAGCAGTGGGCGTGCCAATGTTCAGCGTTCCAGGCGTACCATCCACATAATCAAATCGTTCGACCATATCCAGGGTCGGTGTCATACGGTTAGCATACCCGATAGGCGACTGGATCACTACGGGTAAGGCCATCAAATCCTGCGAATGGGTTCGGCGGGTCGATTCATAGTCCCAGCCTTTGCAGAAAATTGCTTCCGAATTGCCCTGGAGTTCGTAGAAAAGCATCTGGAAATTCTGCGCCTTATCGGTCGGATACTTGTTGAAGAGACTGTATTTGCCGTCGTCAATGATTTTTTTCGAGGCATCGTAGGAAGCCTGCAAATACCCATTCGCCTTTGCCGGGTCAATGCCGACCAATCCCTCTAATTGAACCGTTCCAAATTTGGCAATCGAACCGGCATGAAGCATGGTTCTCGACAATAATGCCAGCGCCACGTATTTATTGGCCCGTCCATAAACACTGGTAGCGGGCAGATTGGCGACGGCAAAGTCAAGATCCGATTTAACCAGATCCCAGACCTCCGCTTCTTTACTCCGGGGCAGGTTCAGGTCGGCGGTATTACCGTTGGTTATGGTTTGCGGCTCCAGTAAAATGGGAACGCCCCCCCAGAACTTTACCAGTTCCTGATAATAATAAGCCCGTACGAATTTGGCTTCAGCTGTGTATGTATTTTTAGTAGCCTCAGGAATATTGACCGTTGCAATCTCTTTGATGAACGTATTGACATTTCGGATGGCGCGGTAGAGTTTTCCCCAGTTTTCATCATTGTTCGACGCATTGGTTGAGTTGGTGGTCTCCCAGGTCCAGTTGGAAGTATAGCCATCACCGTTAGCCGGGAATTCACCAAACCGTCCATTACAAAAGCTGAAGTCCTCGATGGGTAAATCCTTGTACAGGGTGGCAAAGTAGGCTTCAACTGCTTCGGGACTGTTATACACCTGCTCGGGCGTTAACAGATCCACAGGTCGTTTATCCAGTAAGCTATCATTACAGGCATATAAACCACTGATGCATAACAGGATAACGTATTTTTTTAGGCTTTTCATCGTGATTACGGATTAAAAAGAAAGTTGGACACCCAGATTCAGGTTCATCGTCAGTGGGTAGTTGTAGCTGTATAGCCGGTCGTCGGTATATTCAGGATCAACAAAATCAAGCCCTTTCGACCAGGTATAGAGGTTATAGCCATTGGCAAAAACGCGCAGCCCTCTGATGTGCGCCTTAGCCAACATGGCTTTTGGCAAACTATAGCCAACTTCCAGGCTTTTTAGCCGTAGGTAGGTAGCATCGAACCGCCAGAACTCATTACTCTTGTAATTTTGGCGCTGACCGGTTGACGGGTATTTACCTGGAATCCATTCACTGGCAGCATCGGCTACATTGGAGCGATGCCAGCGGTCGTTGAAGATGGATATAGGGTTGGCCGTTTGAAAATAGAAGGGTCTTGATAACTGATCCTGATAAGCCACCTGGTACATGGTTGCCCCCTGGAATAGAACCGCTACATCGAAGCCTTTCCACGATAACGTGATATTGGTACCGAAATAAATGGAAGGCTTGCTCTGTCCGCGTCCAATAACAGTTTCATCAAGGTTGTTGATAATCCCATCGCCGTTTAAATCAACGTAGCGAATGTCGCCCGGCAGAATGGTTCGGTTGCCTGCTCCATCCATAATGGGCCAATTTCGAATTTCCTCGTAGCTGGTAAACTGTCCATCCGTTTTATACCCCCAGACAATGTCGTTATACCGCCCGGCATTCCGGTTCCGCCAGTAATCATAATCGCTGTTAGCCGGTGTTTCTTCGCGGTACCGATACTGCGTCCGGGCATAACTCATGTTGGACGAGATCGAATAGCTAATCCCTTTAACTTTATTGCGGTGTCCCAGCACGATCTCAAATCCCTGCGTACGATCCTGATTCAGGTTTTCCTGGGGCAGGTTTACGCCATACGTGGCCGGAATGGTCGAAATACGATCGGCGAGCAAGCCATCCCGGTCACGCCGGAAGACATCTGCTTCAAACGACAGCAAGCCATTCCAGAAAGCGCCTTCGATACCGAAATCCGTTGTTGTTGAGGTATACCAGGTAATATTCGGGTTTGCCGAGTTTTTAAAGCCGAGACCACCCACGAATGTTGTCCCGAACTGGTAGCCGCTACTGGGATAGGTATAGCCAGTCAGGAACTGAAAAGAAGCACCCGAAATACCGTCATCGCCCAGAATCCCGTACGAACCACGTAGTTTCAGGTTGCTAATAAAGGGTGCGTTGTTGCGAATAAACGGTTCTTCAGATAGCCGCCAGCCAGCCGAAACATATGGGAAGAAGCCCCAGCGGCTGTTCTTTGGGAAACTGGATGAGCCATCGTACCGGAAACCGGCTTCGGCCAGGTATTTACCAGCGTAATCGTAATTCACACGACCCACGTAGCTCATATTGGCACTTGAGCTATAGCCAGATCCAATAGCGTCGGTTTTACGATTGCCAGCCACAAGTTGATCTACGGCGTCGATAATAAACTGCGTGTTGGCATTATTGCTGTTGTTCTCCCGATCAATCTGCTCATACAGACCCAGTGCACCCAGGGTATGCTTGCCGAATGTATGCTGGTAATTGAACGATAACTGAATATCGTTCCGGCGTCCCTGTCCAAATGCTTCGGTTAATCGGGAAGGCGCCAGGTGCGTATACGCCTTCTGAGCCAACTGATTTGTTGCCGGATCAACTACATAGTCGTATTGATTGTATTTCTTGGTAAACTGCTTTCGGAAGCTATAGTTGATATCGTACGCATACTGCGCTTTAACGCTTAATCCTTCGATGAAGGGGAGACGGTACGATAACTGGAAAGTTGAGGTCAGAAACTTTTCATCATTTTTGTTGTATCCACTATAAGCCTCCGAAAAATCGGCGATGGGGTGGCTCAGCGAACTTAGCGGTTGCCGTAAGTAGTTTGGGTCATTGTTTGAGTAGAGTGGTTCAGTTGGGTCCCACTGCCAGGTATTTTTCAATAACGCCCAGATAGCCTGACTTGGCTCTTTGCTAACAGAATTGATGAAGGCCAGATTGGCACCCATAGTTAGCCCTTTCGCCAATTCTGCGTCGATATTTAAGCGCAGGTTGTATTTTTTACCGGTCATTATATCCGAATTGAACAAACCACCCTCTCCGAAATAACCTACTGATGTAAAATACCGAAGCTTATCGGTTCCCCCATTGATAGTCAGGTTATGCTGCTGCTGACCTGCCCGATCGCGCATAACAGCTTTCAGGAAATCCGTACTGGGTAATTTACCACTCTGAAAATCGGTTAGTTGCTGATCCGAATACTTAGGTGGGGTCATCTCCAGCCGGTTACTAATATTGTTGTTAATCTGCTGCTCGTTATAGAGAGTTGCGTACTGATAGGCATTCGACAGTTCCGGATAGCGGGTAATGATCTGCTGCCCATAATGACCTGTATAATTTACCTGCACTTTACCCTGGCTTCCTTTCCGGGTGGTTACCAGAATAACACCATTCGCTGCCTTTACACCGTAGATAGCCGCTGTAGCATCTTTCAGGACAGACACGCTTTCAATTTCATTCGGATCTAAGCGATCGAAACCCGCTTTATCGCGCTGCACCCCGTCGACAATGATCAGTGGTCCGCCGGTCTGATTCCCATTGATGTCGTTGGGATCCGTATAACTAAAGCCCCGTATATCAATCTGTGAATCATATTTGCCCGGCTGACTGGATAACTGCGTAACCCGAACCCCCGGAGCCCGGCCCGTTAATGTGTTGGTTACGTCGCTGTTGGCGTTGATCACCAGTTCCTTGTTGGCAACGGTAGCAATGGCTCCGGTTACGTTCACTTTTTTCTGGACGCCATAGCCAACGACGACTATTTCATTCAGAGCCTTGGCATCTTCTTTCAGGGCTATATCGACACTGTTACGGTTTCCAACCTCAACTTCCTGTGATTCATAACCGACAAATGAAAAAACTAATACAGCCTGACCGGTAGGAACACTTAATGAGTACGTGCCTTTATCGCTGGTTGTGGTACCGCGGGTCGATCCTTTCAAGACAACGCTCACCCCTGGTAAAGCGCTTCCTTTTTCATCGGCGACTTTCCCCGTTATGGTTCGGTCCATGGGTGCACGGTTTAACGAGGCCCCTACTCCTCCGTTCGTTGGTGTTCCCGCAGCTACATCGGTCCGGCGAGCCAGTAACTGCTGAGCTCCGACAGGCATCGCGAGTACACCATTTAGTAGTATGACGGCCCACATCGACTGACGAATTGCCCTCCTCATTCTTCGTTTAGTAGATAATTTTATTTGCATAAACCCGGATTTATTTGGATTAAACATGGCACGAAGAACGCCGGAGGAGATTAAAAATATCTTAATAAAAGCTTAATAATTAGACTTAAAAGCTATATTTTGTGAATTTTCTTATTAGTTCCAATGCGTATTGTTCATTTTGATAGCTAATGAATATCCGGTAAATTAGAGCCTCTATGGGATAGAGCAGTGCCTATACTTACACGTTCAGTAGAAAGCAACAAACCAGCCCTTAGCTTTCCCGTTATAGAAGCTGAATACGAGTAGCAACCAAAAGGACTTTGACAACCCATCGATATATATATCATCGATTCGTACGTACTATCACGTACTGCGTAGTTGTGCTATTGATGGCTTCGACCACCATCAATGCCCAATCGTATGGATTACATTTTGTAGGACATGAAGAAATCCAGGATAGTCGTACCTCACTGAATCTTACCCCTGACCATCCGCTGTGCCTTAAAGGAAATGTCGAGGTTTCGTTTGATCTGATGCTAGTCCCCAATTATCAAACGTACTTTGGCTATATCTTCAGAATTATTCAGGACGATAATCAGAATCTTGACCTCCTGTATGATCAGAAGTCCAGGAGTTTCAAACTCATTATTGGTGGTCGTTTGGCCCAATCGGTTATCCAGATCGATTCAGCAAAACTGTTTCACCAATGGAACCACTTTACCATCAACTGGGATCTAACCCAGCGATCGTTGCTGGTGTCTGTCAACAATACACCGATCATCAGGGATCATGTGGCTTTTAAGGAAAGCGGGTGTTTTAAACTGTTTTTTGGCAGCAATGAGTTTGGGCAATTCAAGTCGAAGGACTTGCCTCCCATGAATATCAAAGACATTGTTCTGACAGAAAATGGTCGGCCAAAACACCACTGGCCGTTGCAGGAAGTAAACGGTGCCACAGCCAGAGATGAGGTTGGCGGGTTGACAGCCACGGTCAAAAACCCAGTCTGGATTAAATCGTTACATACTGCGTGGCAAAAGACGGATCAGTTCACCCTGAAGGGTTATGCGAATGTTGCTTTTGATCCCATTACTGAAACGGTTTACGTAGTTGGCTCCGATAAGCTGTATCAATACGTCGTTCCAACGCACCAGACCACCGTTCATCGGCACAAGAACCCGCCCCAAAATCTGCTCCAGGGTAGTCAGGCCATTTATAATCCATTGACTGGCCGGCTCTACAATTTTTTCGTGGATCAAAAGTCCGTCTACAGTTGTAATCCTTCTGTCGGAGACTGGCTTGTGGAGACCAGTACGCCAAACGCGATTAAGGTAACTGAATACTGGCACGCGAATAAATTCATTTCCCGATTTGATTCGTCACTCTACATTTTAGGTGGTTATGGTCAGTTAACCTACAAAAACCGTATTCTGCGCTACCATTTTGGCACTAGAAGCTGGGATACACTTACTTCAAACGCTAGTGTCTATACGCCACGTTATCTGGCCGCTTTAGGAACAACTTCTTCGAATGACACGGCTTATGTACTGGGAGGATACGGAAGTCTAACGGGCGAGCAAATGCTTAACCCTAAAAACTCGTATGATTTACTGGAATATCTGGTCAGGAAAAATACTTTCCGAAAGGTTCATGAGTTAAACCTTCCTAAAACGGATTTTGCTTTTGCCAATTCGTTGATGATCGATGCAAAATCGAAGCAGTATTACGGCCTTATCTTTCCTAATCAGCAGTTTAAGGCTCAGTTGCAGTTGATTCGGGGGTCGTTGACTACGCCAACGTACGAAGTGGTGGGAAACCCTATTCCTTATTCGTTTCACGATATTCACTCATACGCTGATTTATACTACTGTCCAGTCAGCCAAAAATTACTAGCCGTTACGTTGTATCAAAACGAGGAGAACAATACAACAGACGTAAAACTGTATTCGATTTCCTTCCCCCCTGACGCTCTGAATGTGCAGGCGCAGCAGGATGAATCGGCAACACTTCTTTATGGGTGGCTCGCTTTGGCGATTTCGATAGTGGGAGGAACGATCTTCCTATACGTCCGGCGACGTCGCCGATTAGTAAGCAAGCAGCAGGAACCAGATTCGCCACCTGTCCAACAACAGCCGTTACCAGTCGATACATTGCCACAACCAACGTTGCTGATAAGGCCGGAAATTCCATTAGCTCGTTCGCCCTTGTCAAAGGAACCCGCGTTGATATCCAGCATTTTCTTTTTTGGCAACTTTCAGGTACTGGATCACTCAGGCATCGATATAACCAAATCGTTCACCCCCTTACTGAAAGAACTTTTTCTACTGCTGTCCCTCAACAGCCTTGGTAAACAGCGGGGCGTAGCCTCTGAAAAACTGAATGAAATTCTCTGGCCTGATAAGTCGGGCCGGGAAGCCAGTAATAATCGCTCGGTTAACATTACGAAACTGCGAAATCTGTTAGAGAAGGTTGAGTTTTGTTCGCTGTCAAAGGAGTCTGGTTACTGGAAAATAGAATTCAATTTTAACCAGCAACTGTATGTCGATTATGAACGGTATACGGCCATTATCAATGACAAGACCATTCTGACGAAACAGGCCATTATTGAGTTAGGCGAGATTACGAAACGGGGGCCTTTCCTTCAAAATACGGAGTATTACTGGTTAGACGATTTCAAAGCTGATATTTCGAACAAGATTATTAATACATTTCTAAAGTATGCCAATACATTAACGATCAGCGAGGAGCCGGAGCTTTTAATCCAGATTACAAATTTCATTTTCGATTATGATCCCGTTAGTGAAGACGCCATCATTCTGAAATGTAAAGCCCTGTCGTTAATGGGTAAGCATACGCTGGCCAAGAATACCTTCGAGCGATTTATTCGGGACTATAAAGCCATCTATGGCGAAGAATACGAACAATCCTTCTCAGCCATTATCGACTAAAACGTACTGCGCTCAATCCCTTCCCGAAAAGGAAACAACTGCTTCTGTCAACGCTCTCTAGCGCACTAACCTGGCCCCGGTTCAGGCTGGTGCGCTAGAGCGCATTAGCGCATTTTAACGAGCGTGTTTTTAAAAATTAAGGTTTTATTAAGATTTTATTAAGGTACCTCACTGTACTTAGTGCCGAATTAATCCAGAAAAATAATGGATTTTTGAAATTATTCACACAGAATAGGCTGAATAGTATCATTTTCAATCAGGTTCATAGAATGACCGCAAACTGCTTCTGCTAAGTTAATTCGGCGTTAAAAACAGTATCCTTTATTAACTAGCAGCAAGTATTAAACCAGTAATTCTGCTTTTTCTACGTAAAATTCACCTTATTATGAGTGTGCTAAAGCAACTGACCTCGGCAAAAAAAAGTCCAGTGGCGGCTTCGGAGTCGCTGGAGCTAGACTCTCTTTTTAAAGAATTCTATGATCGACTTGTCTACTTTTCAGTACAACTAATACGGGACCAGGCACAGGCGCAGGACATCACGCAGGATGCATTTATTAAATACTGGCAGGAACGAGAGGCTATATTTCCCAATAAAGTGGCCATCAAAAACTACTTATACAGCACCGTGCGGAATGCCAGTCTGAACGTGATCCGGCATAACAAGGTCGTTGACGACTATCAGGAACAGCATAGGCCATCGGAATCGGAAGAACTGACCATTATGGATGCGATCATATCTTCTGAAGTCATGGCCGAACTTCATTCGGCCATTGAAGCATTGCCCGCTAATTACCGCACTATCTCCGAGATGAGTTATCTGGAAGGCAAAAAAAATCAGGAGATTGCCGATGAGCTAGGCATGTCGATTAACACCGTCAAGAAACAAAAGCAACGGGCGCTTGAATTACTTAGAATGCGACTTTCACCGGAGGTGTTTACGATCTTACTCACCCTCGGGAGTGCCCATATAATGTAACTTTTTGTCATACTGACAAAAGATCCCCATAGGCACTGGAACTAGAGTCAATTTTGCCCACTCTTTCGCTAGACCCAAAAAAAATAGATTAAAATTTATATTCGCTTTATCCTATTTCCTGGTTTGCGTGTCTCTATGGAGTAAAGCAATGCCATGGAAAATTATAGCCGTTATTTTAGACAGGGTGACCTGATCGCTAAATACCTCAAGGGGGAACTCAGCGATCAGGAACGGGAAGAGCTGGATGATTGGATTGCCCAAAGCGATCATAATCAGACTCTATTTACCAGATTAACTCAGGAAGCGACTATTAATACTGAACTGGGCAAATTCGGTTTGGCCGACAAAACAGAAGCCTGGGAGAAAATAGTATCCGAAACAGGCTATAATACGCCAGACCACAAATCGTATATAGGTAGCCGTTTACTCCGTTACGCAGCAGCCGCTGCCGTTGTCATTATTGCGGGACTACTACTCTATCCCTTCAATCACCCATTGCGGCCCACTACCCACATGGCCGAAAAACCAACCGATTTCGCCCCCGGCAGTAACAAGGCCGTTCTGACATTAGCTGATGCGTCGAAAATAATTCTGGACGATGTAGCAGATGGGCAAATTGCCCGACAAGCTGACGTTTTAATCACGAAAACGGCTGATGGACAGCTGTCTTATGCAGAAAGTTCAGCAACGACTTCAAGCAAAGCAGCTACGGTGCCGTCCGGCTATAACACCATTACAACCCCTCGCGGTGGGAAGTTTCGGATTATCCTTCCTGATGGAAGCAAAGTCTGGCTCAATGCGGCTTCATCTCTGAGATATCCTACAAAATTCACGGGTAACGAGCGAACTGTAACGCTTATGGGCGAAGCGTATTTTGAAATAATGCCTCTGAAAAACGCCCATAAGCAAGCCATGCCTTTCCGGGTACGCTCAGCCAGTCAGGTTGTGGAGGTGTTGGGCACGCATTTCAACATCAACAGCTATGCGGACGAAAATAGCGTGAAAACAACCCTGCTGGAAGGTAAAGTGAAGGTCACAAAAACAAGTCCGGATCGGGCAGAAAGTTCAGCGGAAATTATCCTTAAACCTGGCGAACAGGCTCAGTTAACAGCCGACGCCAAGCGCAGGCTTAATCTGGTTCCGGCAGCAGACCTGGAAGAAGCAGTGGCCTGGAAGAACGGGCAGTTTCAGTTTAAAGACACCGACCTGCCTACCATCATGCGTCAGATTTCCCGCTGGTACGATGTTGAAGTTGATTTTCAGGGTAAGCTTCCCGACACAAAATTTAGAGGTAAAATTTCAAGGGATGTACCGCTCTCCCAAATTTTTCAGATTCTCCAGTTAAGTGGTATCAACTTTAAAATAGAAGGCAGAAAAATAACCGTTAAATCCTGATCGACAACGGCTAAACCGGGCCAGGCTCGGAATAGCCCCAGAGTTTTCCATAAAAAAAGCCGGAACGTGTTGCGAGCACTTCCGGCAAAAGCTGGGATTTCTCTGTCAAAAAAACAGAAAAGCAAAACCTGTTGACGTACAAGTTTTTACCAACCCCAAAACCAGCATAAAAGTATGAATTATTCTACTTTTTACCTACGACTGTGCCAGCCAGAATCATGGGCACAGCTTAGGCACCGAATGACTCCCCGATTCATCTATATGAGTCGGGATACGAAACGCAAATGGATTATGCGCCTAAATTTTATCAGCATATTCTTACTAATCGCCTGCCTGCATGTATACGCGGCCAGTTATAGCCAGTTAATTTCAATTAATGAACGGAATGCACCGCTTGAAAAAGTACTGGATAAACTGGAAAAACAGAGCGGTTATTCCTTCTTTCTGCAAACGAATTTGCTAACCAGTAGCAAGCGGGTTACGGTTAGGCTAAAAAATACGCCGTTGGAAACGGTTCTGGAAGAAGTATTTAAGAACCAGCCACTAAGCTATTCCATCGTTAGCAAAACCATTGTTATTAAAAAGAAGGAAAGCGCCACTACTCTTAAACCCGTTAGTGAGGTACCGACGCTTTTTCCCGACGCTAAAGCTGGGCTGAAACTGGATGCCAGTGCGGAATTTGAGCGAAAAACAATCGAACAACTGGTTGGTCGCGTGCAGACTATCCGACCCTTATTAATTCCGATCATCGGAAAAGTCACCGACGAAAAAGGCGAAGGGTTACCGGGTGTGAGTATCGTTATCAAAGGAACGCAACGCGGCACTACAACAGATCCAAGAGGGCAGTTCCAGCTTGAGATCCCCGACCGATCGACTACGCTGGTTTTCAGCTTTGTCGGTTATGAATCGCAGGAGGTTAAGCCGGGCGATCAGGCTACCCTAAATGTAACCTTAAAGGTCAGCGAGCGCGGTTTACAGGAGGTGGTCGTTGTTGGTTATGGCGAACAGCGCAAAAGCGACGTAACAGGTGCTACCAGTACGGTAACAGCCAAAGAAATTGCCAAGCGCCCGCTGATACGGGTCGAACAGGCGTTACAAGGCACTACTTCCGGGGTTGTTGTCGCTAGCAGCAGCGGACAGCCGGGCCGTGGCCTAAGTGTCCGTATCCGGGGCGCCAACTCCATAACGGGTTCTAATGAGCCTTTATATGTTATCGACGGCTTTATCGGCGGAAACATTGAGTCGCTCAATCCGAATGATATTGAATCGCTGGAAATTCTAAAGGATGCTTCGGCAACGGCGATTTATGGGTCCAGGGGGTCAAACGGCGTCGTTCTCATTACGACCAGATCGGGTCAGGAAGGCAAAGCCAAGGTTAATTTCAGCACCTGGTTCAGCAAAGGTATGATGCCGAGAGAGCTCTCGTTGATGAACGCCTATGACTTTGCGCGTACAGTCAATACGCAGTTTGCTTCGACGGGCAACCCGCCTGCTTTTTCGGATGATCGGCTCCAGCAACTAAAAGCCAACGGCGGTAACGACTGGCAGCGTGAACTTCATCAGGAGCCGCTTATTCAAAACTACCAGATTGATTTATCGGGTGGTACGTCGGGTGTGCGGTATCTTATTTCAGCCAATTACCTCGATCAGCCTGGTTTAATTCTCAACCAGTATTACAAACGGGCCACCTTGCGGGCAAATATCGACGCCAAGATCAACGAAAAGATCAACCTGAAATTTAACGTAGCGGCTGTAATCCCCCAGAATCGGAACACGAACTACTCAGGCGATTTGACGGATCCGTTCACGCAGGCAACCGAATGGGATCCGACCTCGCCAGTGCGCGATCCAATAACGGGCGCGCTCGTGTATACAGCCCCCTATGCGTCCATTCAGTACAGCCCTGTAGCGCGGGCACTTGGTCAGTTCGATGAAGGCCGGAACACAAACATTGCGGGAACCGGCATACTGACGTACCAGATTCTGAAAGGATTGACGTTCACAACGAATACGACCTATCAGATTTCCTCGCCATTTAACCAGACGTTGTTTGGACCGGGGACAGGCAATGGGGTCTTGTATGCACAGGTTAATTCGTCCAGAAACTGGAATTTCCAGAACAGTAACTTCCTGACTTACAAAGGCAATTTTGGCGATCATGCCGTTACCGTAACAGCGCTGTACGAACAGCAACAGGGGCAGGGTATGTCGGCAACAGCCCGTGCCAACAGCCTGTCTACTTACGCACTTGGCTACTACAATTTGAGTCTGGGTGGCACGCAACAGACCTCTTCCGGCTACTCTGCTGACGCCCTGCAATCGTATATGGGTCGGGTCAACTATGCCTACAAGGAGAAGTACTTACTCACCGCCAGCGTTCGTGTCGATGGTTCGTCGCACCTGACCGAGAAGTATAGTACCTTTCCTTCTCTGGCGCTGGCCTGGAATCTGTCGAAAGAGAGCTTCCTGCAAACTTCTAAATTGTTTTCAGACCTGAAAATCAGGACAAGTTATGGGCAAACGGGCAATCAGGCGGTGGGCGCGTATGCCACCATTGCGCAAATAACCACGGGTGGAAGCCAGCCAGCTTATTATTACGATGGCAAGACCCCTAGTGTAGCAACGCCACTCGGAGCGCCCGTATCCAATAGCCTGAAATGGGAAACCACTTCTCAATATGATGCGGGTATCGACGCGTCGTTTCTGAACGGTCGCTTACGATTTACCGCCGATGCCTATTTGAAAAATATTTCCAACCTCTTGTATAGCTACCAGGCTCCTTTCTATTTAGGTGGCGGCAATTACTTAAGAAATATTGGTAGTGTTGAAAACAAGGGGCTCGAATTTTCGCTCAGTGGCACACCCATTGCTACGGGGAAACTCCGCTGGACTAGTAATTTCAACATCTCCTTTAATCGCAATAAGGTAACCGATCTGGGAGGTCTCGACAATGTGATCGTTAACGGTGTTGGCTCTGCCCTGAACAGTGCCTCCATTCTGCGAGTTGGTCGCCCACTGGGTGAGTTTTATGGGTATCAATTTCTGGGAACCTGGAAAACGAGCGAAGCCGATCAGGCAGCCCAGTTTGGGATGAAACCAGGTGACGCCAAATATGTGGATGTCAACGGCGATCATGCTTACACAGCAGCCGACCGAGTACCGATCGGTAATGGAACGCCTAACTACTCATTTGGTTTCATCAATGATGTCAGCTACGGCAACTTTACCCTTAGCTTCATGTTCCAGGGAACGCATGGCAACCAGATTTACTCACAGACACTGGCGTACTTGTGGGGTGGCCTGGGTGACCAACGGAACGCCACAACTACTGAAGCGCTGAACATCTGGACAGCCCAAAATCAGACCGACAATCCGGCGTTCAGCAATACCAGCAAGAACTTTAATAACAGTAGCCGTTACGTGTATGACGGTAGCTACACGAAGCTGAAGAACCTGTCGCTTACCTACCGGGTGCCTGATAATCTGCTGAACAAGGCGAAAATCCGCAATCTCGAAGTGTACGTGAGTGGTCAGAACCTCTTCATGATCACCAAATACCCTGGCTATGATCCTGAAGTATCGAATGGAACGAACGCCATCACACAGGGACTCGAAATGGGTGTTATACCAAACCCAAAAACGTATACGATTGGCTTACGCCTTGGCCTATAAGTACTGTTTGTACGATTAAACATTCAATCAGAAGACAAAACCATGAACACCAAATATTCCTTATTCCTTGTCTTTCTTGCCTTGATTTTGGTTAGCGGCTGTCAGAGTTTAATTGAAGACCCCAAAGGCAGTTTGACACCCGGAACCTATTTTAAAACCCAGTCGGATCTGGATGCATCCGTATCGGCTATCTATATTCAGTTTGCGCGGGATGGTGCCTGGGGTTTTACCAACCGAAGCACATCTTATTTTGGCTCAGATGACTTTACAACCGACCCCGGCCTGAATAAAGAAGATTTCCGGCTCTTTGACCGCCTGAGTGGTGGTAGTGGCAACTTAAGTCTGGTAGCTCAATGGCAAGGCCCCTGGCAGGGAATCTATCAGGCAAACAACGTGATCGCTAATTACGCTAAAGTGGGCTCTACAGATGTCCTGAAAAATCAGGCAGCGGGTCAGGCGTATTTCTTGCGGGCCTTAGGGTATTTTTATCTGGTTCGAACATTTGGGCCCGTCCCGATTATTCTGACCCAGATCGATGTAAACGACCGCCCTCCGCGTGATCCGGTCGACAAAGTGTACGCAGCTATCATCAGCGATTTACAGAAAGCGAAGGAGCTGTTGCCCATTTCATTCCCGAACCAACCGGGCAAGGCGAACCAGATGGCCGCCCGCTCGCTCCTGGCCGATGTGTACCTGAGCATGACGGGCTGGCCACTTAACCAGGAGAGTAATTACAAACTGGCTGCCGATGAAGCGAATTCGGTCATGCAATCGGGTGTCTATAACCTCAATACGCCTTACGCAACCGTGTTCACGACCAACAATAGCTCCGAGTCTATTTTTGGTTTCCAGTACAATGTAAGCGGGGGACTTCCGCTTCGGAGTGCAGGGTCGTCTTCTGTACCGCTCGATGAAATCGCAACGAACGGATCAAGTGGCTGGGATGATTATTATCCGGAAATCAATTTCTATAAAAATGCACCCAAATGTTCCCGGACGGATGCAACGTTTTATACAACGATCAAATTACGCCAGCCCGATGGAAAAACGTTTAAGCTGGTTCCCTGGGATTCGCCCGAAACGCACGCTGGTCACCCCTATTACAAGAAGTTCCGGGCGGGTTTAAATGGCGATGGCGTGTCGGAAACCGAAACTACCATAGATGCCATCAATCCGAGTACGAACAAAGTGTACGATGTCATTCGCTATCCACAGGTGCTGTTAATCTATGCCGAAGCATCAGCTATGGCCGCCGGTGGACCAACCGCGGCAAGCTATAGCGCCATCAATCAGGTACGGAAACGGGCAGGTTTGCCCGACCTGACGACAGGCCTTTCGGCGACTGCTTTCCGGGATGCGGTTGTGTATGAACGGGCCTATGAATTTGCGGGCGAGTTCGGTGTGCGGTGGTTTGATATTGTTCGGTTACAGCTACTGCCTCAGATTGTAGCCGCCCGAAGTTCGGCCGAAAATCCAATTCCGGCGAATACAAATTTCGCCCAGAAATACTTAGCCCCCATCCCAGTGAACGAAATGTCCAGGAATCCGACCTGGACACAGAATGACGGCTACTAAGTGAAAGAGCGAAAGAATGAAAGAGTGAAAAACAGTCGCATCAACTTATCCGCTCTTTCACTCTTTCATTCTTTCGCTCTTTCATTATAGGTTGGTTTGGAAAGCATAGTGGAATTTCTGCTATGCTTTTTGTGCGCCGGGAATGCTTTTCAGGAAGATATATTTTTTTAATTAATGATGAATGCGCTGAAAGAATACACTCCTCCCGCAAAGCCATCTCCCCGGCGAGTAGTCCTCTATAAAATTACGGCCGTTTTACTTCCGTTTTTTTTACTAGGATTAATTGAAATTATACTGCGTGCTTTTAACTATGGATATAACGTCGATTTATTCATTGAGTATCCGGCCGATAAAGGGTATTATGTATTAAATCCAGATGCCTCTAAACGATATTTTACGAATCAAAAAATCGCCACTACCGGAAATAGTGAACCCTTTAAAAAGAAAAAAGACGAGAACACCTTACGCATTTTTATCCTGGGCGAATCGACTACAATAGGCTACCCTTATTTTCACAACGGCTCATTTCATCGATGGCTTCAATATCGATTGGCGCACACATTTGCAGATCGAAATTTTGAGATTATCAATCTCTCATTGACAGCCGTAAATTCGTATACCGTCTTTGGTTTTGCCAAAGAACTCATCAATTATGAACCCGATGCTGTTCTGATTTATACTGGGCACAATGAATACTACGGGGCGCTGGGTGTTGGTTCAACCGAACGCATTGGTGGCAATCCGCAACTGGTAGACCTGATTCTATTCCTACGCCAGTTTCGACTCGTGCAGTTGCTGACCAATAGCTACGAAACGCTACAGCGCATGGCCGGAGGAGGCAAATCGAGTTCAGGCGGTACGCGCATGAGGCTGATGGTTGCTGATCAACAGATTCCTTATGGTTCAGATCTGTATGAGCGAGGTGTAGAACAGTTTCGCCGGAACATGGATCGAACTCTTCAATTGCTCTCAGACCAAAGCATTCCGGTTTTCGTCAGCAATCTCATCAGCAATGAAAAAGACTTGAAACCATTTGTTAGTTTTCCTGTCAGCAAGCGTGTTTCCTCCGAATTTAACAAGAAGTACAACCTTGGATTGAATGCCCTTACAACAGGTAATCTGCCAGTCGCTTATTCATATTTCAAGGCGGCTAATCAGTTGAATAACACCCACGCGCTGTGTACGTACTACCTGGGGCGAACAGCTTATTTGCAGGGTGATTTCGTTGCGGCAAAACGACTTTTCTCGCGGGCAAGAGACTTAGATGGCCTGCGATTCCGGGCACCTGAATCATTCAATGGCGTTCTTAGTCAGTTATCTCAGCAATATAAAAACACGCATCTAGTAGACGCTAAAGCCCTTTTTGAAGCCTATTCAGCCAACATGATTATTGGTGATGAGTTGATTTTAGAACACGTTCATCCTGATCTGAAAGGCTATGCCTTATTGTCGGAGGTATTTTATGAAGCGCTGAAAAAAGGGAAGCTTATTACAGTTAACGATAAACAGGAAATGAGCTTTGCCCAGCTACTTCATGATATGCCTATTACGAAAGTAGATTCGCTGGCGGGCTTATATAAAGTAGCCAATCTCAAACGGAACTGGCCGTTTAATGAAGTCATGTCGGCGCAGTCGTTTCGAGTTGAATCGGTTGAAGAGAAACTGGCTTATGGCTTGATGACGCAGCAAACGACCTGGGATGACGCTTTGCGTAATTTGTATGATTTTTACATGCGCAGTAGTGCGTTGAGTAGCGCACGGAAAGTAGTCGAAACGCTGGCACTGGAATACCCGACTGACGCCCGCTATTATGAAAAGGCAGCCATGCTCAGTGGCGAACTGAACGATCAGGAAACGGCTATTTTCTATTTCAAAAAAGCATTTGCATTAGCCCCAACCTTCGACAAAGCACGGTATCTGTTTGTGCTTTATCTCCAACTTGATCGACCTCAGGAAGCCATGCCGTATCTGGATTATGCCATTCAGAACAACCAATCCCGATTTGATTTAAATTCGGTTAAAGCCAATGTAGAGCAGATTATTTCTCTCAAACAACGCTATGCTACTGATTCCACCAATGTGTCGATTTTAAATCAAATTGCCAGCGTCTACTATCGAATGGATAATAAGAAAGGAACATCAAACTATGTACAAAAAATTTTAACGATTGACCCCACAAATAAAGAAGCATTAGCTCTATCCGCACAGCTCAACTATAGCCATCAAGAAAGTAGGCGAAAGTAGTTTTTGTCATGCTGACGCAGGAAGCATCTTAAAGTTTCCTTACTATCAAATTAGGATACCTTAAGATGCTTCCTGCGTCAGCATGACAAAAAAATCTATTCTGACAAAATCAATTTTAAAGTAGGGCCTATTATTCTTCTTATTGACAAAAATTTTACGCAAACTACACTCGTTCTTTATCCAATTTCCTTCTTCATGTGTCTTTATATAGAAATCGACATTTGCTCTTTTCTAACTGGGCACATTCTTAAAAAATACATAACAATACACGCTGATTTCTATGATTCGATTGGACCGAAAAGGGGCAATCCTTGGACTAGTAGTGGGTAGCGCGTTTGCCGCCAGCATGGTGACAGGCGAAGGCCCTCTATCGACGGGTAAGGACTGGCCCAATTACGGAGGGAATAAAGCGGGGAATCGCTACTCACCACTGACCCAGATTAACACCCGGAATGTAACAAACTTACAGGTTGCCTGGATGTATGATGCTGCTGAAAAGCCCGACGCCAACGGTCGTCGGCGCGATCGGGCCATCCAGTGCCAGCCTATTGTTGTGGACGGGATTCTATACGGTACTACACCGGATTTGAATCTATTCGCCCTGAAAGCAGGTACTGGTGAACAACTCTGGCGGTTTGAACCGTCACGGAACGATCGACGCAACTCGAATCGAGGGGTTGTGTACTGGCAGAGTGGAACTGATAAGCGGATTCTGTATACGGTTGGCTCCAGTCTGTATGCCATCAATGCAGCAACAGGTGAGTCTATTTCCAGTTTCGGCACCGACGGTAAAGCCGATTTGCATGAAGGCCTGCAAACCAATCTGGACCATGATGTGAGCAAGCTGTCGGTGAATGCGACCTCACCGGGGATTGTATACCAGAATACGTTTATCATCGGATCGAGCGTATCGGAGTCGGGCGATGCCGCACCCGGTCACATTCGGGCGTTCGACGTAGTGACGGGCAAACTGAAGTGGGTATTTCATACGATTCCACAGCCGGGTGAATTGGGTTACGACACCTGGCCAAAAGATGCATACAAGAAAATCGGGGCTGTCAATAACTGGAGTGGCATGTCGCTCGATGACAAGAGGGGCGTCGTGTATTTTGGGACTGGCTCCCCCGCGTCCGATTTCTACGGAGGTGACCGTAAAGGCCAGAATCTCTTTGCTAACTGCATCATGGCACTAGAGGCCGAAACAGGCAAACTAAAGTGGTACTATCAGACCATTCACCACGACCTGTGGGATCGGGATCACCCCTGCCCACCGAATCTCATTACCCTGAATCGTAACGGGAAACGAGTCGATGCCGTTGTACAGACGACCAAAGATGGATTGGTGTATGTACTGGATCGGGATAAAGGCACGTCACTATTCCCAGTGGAAGAACGCAAAGTTCCGATCAATGGCTTACCTGACGAACATCCCTGGCCGACACAGAAATACCCTATTAAACCGCTACCGTTAAACCGACAGGTATACACTGAAGCAGACATTACTGATCTGTCGCCGGAAGCACATGCCTACGTAAAAGAGCGTTTTCTTCAGCTTAAAACGAATAATAAATTCGCTCCACCGTCCGAAAAAGGCACGTTGCTTTTTGGCTACAGTGGTGGGGCCGAATGGGGCGGCAATGCCATCGATCCGTCGGGGATTCTTTACCAGAATGTCAACGAAGAGCCCTGGGAACTGATCATGACCAAACGGGCTGACCTGGCGCAGCGTAACACACCCGTCACGGCTGGCAATGCATTGTATATTGCGAATTGTGCCGCCTGTCATGGGCAGGATCGACGCGGAAGTGGTCCCGAACTGCCTTCGCTCATCGATATTGGTAAAAGGCGGTCGGTCGATGAGATCAAAACCCTGCTAAAGACCGGCAGCGGTCGGATGCCCTCCTTTGGCCATCTGTCGGACAAAGACCGTGATGCGCTCATTAGTTTCCTGCTGAACACCGAAACCGGATCGCCAAAGGTGGCTCAGGCTTCCACGAATACGCCTGCTTCAGCGAACAAGAGTGGCTTCCCCTATGTGCCAACCTACGTGAGTAAAGTCTGGCAACGCTTTACAGATAAAGAGGGCTATCCGGGTATCAAACCACCCTGGGGCACGTTGAACGCCATCGACCTGAACACGGGTGATTACCTCTGGCGGGTGCCGCTGGGCGAATACCCGGAACTGGCAAAGAAAGGTATTCCTACAACCGGTACCGATAGCTATGGTGGGCCACTGGCAACAGCAGGCGGTCTGGTGTTCATAGCAGGAACCAAGGATGAAAAAATTCGGGCGTTCGACAAAAAAACGGGGAAGGTTGTCTGGGAATACCAGCTTCCGGCGGGTGGTTTTGCAACACCCATTAGCTATGAGGTAAATGGAAAACAATACATCGTCATTGCCGCTGGAGGAGGAAGAGGTCAGAAACTTGGCGGAAACTACATCGCCTTTGTGTTGAAATAGAACGCTGATTTTTATGAAAACCGCTCTTTCACTCTTTCATTCTTTCGCTCTTTTCATTAGCCTAGCCCTTGGCCTAAAACCAGTTATCGATGTTCCCGAAACAGAGATTTCTAACGGGCTTATTCATGCACAGTTGTACCTGCCTGATGGGGAGACTGGCTATTACCGGGGCACACGTTTCGACTGGTCGGGTGTAGTGGCCAGTCTGGATTACAAAGGACATACGTATCACAGCAAATGGTTCGACACCTACAATCCTACCACTCACGACGCCATCATGGGACCGGTCGAAGAGTTTGGACCATTGGGGTACGCGACGGCTAAGCCGGGCGGAACATTTGTCAAAATTGGTATTGGCAGTCTGATCCGGTCCGACGAGAAACCGTATAACTCATTTAAATTTTATATCCTGGCCAATTCGGGTAAATGGGCTATAAAAAAGAAAGCCGATCAGGTGCAGTTTACGCACACACTTGCCGATAGCACGTACGCCTACGAGTACAAGAAAACACTGAAACTCACCAAGGGTAAACCCGAACTGGTGATTACGCACAGCCTGAAAAATACGGGAAAGCGTCCGATTGAAACGACCGTCTATAACCACAACTTTTTCGTCATTGACCAACAGCCAACCGGCCCAGCGTATGCTATTACGTTACCAGCGACCAGCCTTTCCACCGAAGGTGGCAAAGGTCTGAATGACCTGGTCAAACTTCACGATAACCAGCTTAGCTACCTGCGCGAGTTAGGCAAACGTGAGCAGGCTTATTTCCCCAATCTCACTAACGGAAAATCAGTGAGTTACGCCCTTGCCGTCGAAAACACAAAAACCGGAGCGGGTGTAAACGTAACCGGTGATCGGCAGATTGACCGATTGGTGTACTGGTCTTCGGCCACAACGGTTTGCCCTGAACCTTATATCAACCTGAATGTGGAACCGGGCAAAACCATTACCTGGCAGATTACCTACCAGTATTATATAAAAGACCCGTCAAAATAATACCCTAACTGAACTAATTTCTAGACCATTAACGGAACATAAACTTGATATGGCGAAGCCAGAAATACAAACCGAAACGAACCGCCGGAACGCACTTAAGCTGCTGGGACTGGGGTCAACCGCAGGCATCTTTGGTCTTTTCGATAGTCCTGAAGCCAGGGCCGAACACTATACGACTCCAGCCTACGCCAAAGGTGCGGCTCCCGTAACTATCAAGAGTGTTCGGGCTATCACTACCGCACCGGGAGGAGCTAATCTGGTCATTGTGAAAGTCGAAACATCTGAACCGGGCTTATACGGCCTGGGCTGTGCCACCTTCACCCAACGAGCCCAGGTGGTCATACCGGCCATCAATACGTATCTGAACGATTTTTGTGTCGGGAAAGATGTCGACAACATTGAGGATATGTGGCAGTCGGCCTATGTCAGCTCCTACTGGCGGAACGGGCCTGTGCTGAACAATGCCCTTTCCGGGCTGGATCAGGCTTTGTGGGACATTAAAGGCAAACGGGCCAACATGCCGGTTTATCAACTTCTGGGCGGAAAAACCCGGATTGCCGTGGATACTTACACACACGCCAGCGGACCAACGCCCGAAGCCATCGCCGATAAAGTACAGCAATTTATGGAAATGGGGTTCCGTCATGTGCGGATTCAGCAGGGAGGCTACGGCGGAGTCGGTGCCATGAATGACTTAAAACCCGATTTCAAAACGGCTGGCTTTGGCCGGGAAACCGATGATTTTTCCGACCAACGGACGTATCTGAAACGGGTGCCTAAAATGTTCGATGTGGTGCGCAAACGTTGTGGGGAAGACGTTCAGTTGTTGCATGATATGCACGAACTGACCGAGCCCATCGACGCCATCAACATGATCAAGGGTCTGGAGGAATACCGGCCTTTCTTTATCGAAGACCCCTTCTCCCCGGAGAACATGAGCTGGTTCAAACTACTGCGTCAGACAACCGCCGTACCCATTGCCATGGGCGAACTGTTCAATAACATCAATGAATTCAAAGAACCGATGGCCAACCATCTGTTCGACTTTATCCGGATTCACATTTCGCAGATTGGCGGCATTACGCCAGCCATGAAAGTGGCTCGGTTGGGTGAGTGGTTCAATGTCCGCACGGCCTGGCATGGCCCCGGAGATACCTCGCCCGTGGGCCATGCGGCTAACAACAGCATCGATATTGCGGTCTGGAACTTCGGCATTCAGGAGTCGCAGATGTTTAATGATAAAGTAAAAGAAGTGTTTCCGGGTTGCCCAATCATCAAGAATGGGTATTATCAGGTGAGTGAGTCACCAGGTTTGGGGATTGACATCAATGAAAAGGAAGCAGCCAAGTACCCCATTGGCACCAAATCGCGCTGGACAGTTCGTAAAAATGACGGTACCATTTTGAAGCCGTAGCGGCTTAAACTCCTATTTCCTACTTACATGAATACGTATAAGTTCGCATTCAGTTTTGCGGCTCTAGGGCTGCTTATTGCCCTGTATTTAGCATTTACCGGTGCGTTCGCTCAGGCTGGGCCATTTTTTATTGCCTTTTTTGTAGCCTTGGCCATTGGTTTTAGAGGCTACGAGGCATTAAGAGGCTTTTCTTATACCGTTGTCATTTTCGCTTCCGTCACAACGGCCCTGTATTATCCAGACTACTTTGTGGAAGTCAATGGATTTAAGCTATCCGGCCTGATTACGCCCCTCATCCAGCTCATCATGTTTGGCATGGGTACGTCGATGAGTGCCGAGGATTTTGTTGGGGTCGTCAAAATGCCTAAAGGGGTTTTCATTGGCGTAGTGAGTCATTTTCTAATCATGCCGCTGCTGGGTTTTACGCTGGCAAATCTGAGCGGGCTACCTCCCGAAATTGCGGCTGGTATCATTCTGATTGGCTGCTCGCCCAACGGTATGGCATCGAATGTAATCTCCTACCTCGCAAAAGCTAATCTGGCGCTATCCATTACCATTACCGCCATCTCGACGACCATCTCCCCGTTCGTTACGCCTTTCCTGATGAAATTACTGGCGGGCGCTTTTGTGCAGATCGACGCCCTACACATGATGTGGGATATTATCAAGATGGTGATTTTGCCCATCGGTGCCGGGTTGTTGTTCAACAAGTTTCTAAGCGGTAAATCAAAATGGCTCGATGAGGCCATGCCGCTGGTATCGATGTTCGGCATTGCCTTCATTATCGTCGTGATTACGGCAGCCGGAAGAACCAATCTCTTAACCATTGGCCCTGTGTTGATTGGCCTGGTGCTCATTCACAACCTATGCGGGTATTTGCTTGGCTATTCGTCGGCTCGCTTATTTAAGATGGATGAACGCGATTGCCGAACCATTGCGATCGAAGTGGGTATGCAAAACGGTGGACTGGCTTCGGGTATCGCCAATCAGATGGGTAAGATGGCAACGGTCGGTCTGGCTCCGGCCATCTTCGGCCCACTCATGAATATTACCGGTTCCATTCTGGCTTCCTGGTGGCATCGCAAGGCAAAAGACGAAACGAGTTCAACCATTCCTGCCGATGAATACACGACTCACTAACCGGAGGCCATCTGGCTATTGGCCGGTTTCTCTATGCCTTTCGGCTTGGTTAGGAATCGCCATGATGGGACTGAAGGGCGTTAATCCACATATCGATCAGTCAGCTACCGATTCGAACTGGCCCCAATACGGTGGTCGGCCGGATCAGTCCAAATATGTGCGCCTAGACCAGATCACGAAGCAGAATGTTGGCCAGTTAAAAGTGGCCTGGCATTATCCGACGGCTGATAAAGTCGAGTATCTGTTTAACCCGATCATCGTCGATGGGGTGATGTATGTGCTGGCGAAGAATAATTCGCTGGTAGCGCTCGATGCGGCAACGGGCAAGGAACTCTGGATCCATGCGAATCTGAATGGCATCACCTGGCGGGGCATCAATTACTGGGAAAGTAAAGATCGTAAAGACCGGCGATTGCTTTTCTGCCTGAACAATACCTTACAGGCCATCGACGCGCAAACGGGTAAGTCGATTCTGAGTTTCGGCACCAACGGTTCGATTTCGTTGCGGGAAGGATTAGGCCGCGATCCATCGACAATCGGGCGCATTCAGTCCACTACGCCTGGCTGTATTTTTGACAATCTGATTCTTTTGGGATCATCACCCGGCGAAAACCTGTTTTCAGCACCGGGTCATTTGCGGGCTTACAATGTCGTTACTGGTCAACTCGCCTGGGTGTTTCATACGATTCCCCATCCGGGCGAGTTTGGCTACGACACCTGGCCGAAAGATGCCTACAAATACGTGGGGGGAGCCAATACCTGGGGTGAAATCACCCTCGACGAAAAACGCGGCATTGCCTATTTTCCCGTTGGCTCCCCTACCTATGACTACTATGGTGCTGACCGGATTGGTAGTAACCTGTTTGGCAACTGCCTCCTGGCCCTCGACGCCCGTACCGGCAAACGGCTGTGGCACTTCCAGACGGTTCACCATGATTTATGGGATTATGACCTGACGGCAGCCCCGCAACTGCTGACGGTTCGGCACAAGGACCGGTCTGGAGGGACGAAGCTAATTGATGCTGTAGCGATAGCCACCAAGCAGGGGTTCTTATTTGCCTTTGATCGGGTCACAGGCAAGCCGTTGTGGCCTATTCAGGAAAGGCCCGTACCGGCGAGCAATATGCCCGAAGAACAAGCCTGGCCAACGCAACCCTTTCCGACCGTACTCCCGCCTTTTAACCGGCAAAACGTAACCGTCAATGATATCAATCCATACATGACGACAGAAGAACGGGAGTCTTGGAAAACTCGAATTGCAGCGGCCAAAACAGGTTTGTTTACTCCAATTTCTGATCAATATGAGGTAATTGCCATGCCCGGAGCTGTGGGTGGTGCTAATTATGGAAACACAGCCGCTAACCCGCAACAGGGAATTATGTACGTAGCGGCTCAGGAATATCCATCCGTCTATCGACTCGCAAAAACCGAACTGGGTCAGGCTGCGTTATCCGCCGATCAGGTAACACGGGCCATGACTGTCTACAAAACTAATTGCCAGTCGTGTCATGGTGCCAATCGAGCGGGTGTTGTCGGCCCATCGCTGCTGGACATCGGTACACGGCTCAACTTTGACAACTTCAAAGGCGTGGTTGCGGTGGGTAAAGGACAAATGCCTGGCTTTCAGCATATCGATGAACAGACGCTAAGCGCCCTGTATCGGTTTCTGGGCGGTACCATCGAATCCGCCAATCGTCGGCCTCAGGGTGCTCCAGTCGGTTCAGTAGCGATGCCTGATGGACCTGTGGTTGCTTCGGGTGGCGCACCTGATGTACCCAGTGGTTTTGCGGCCATGCGATCTGCCAATGCATTACGCGCTTACCCCGAAGGAGTGGCCAGACCCGCCAATAAATACTCCTCCGGATACGGATTGGAATATTCCAATCTGCTGAGTCCACCCTGGTCGTTTATTGTCGCCTACGACCTGAATACGGGAACCATTAAATGGAAGAAGATAATCGGGCAGGATATCCGGGTGCTAAAGCAGGGTGGGAAAGCTACCGGTACGCCCATTGGCTCGCAACGGAAAGGAATGATTGTTACATCGAACGGGCTACTATTCGCGACATCCAAGGGAGGGAAGATTTATGCTTTCGATGCTGAAACGGGCCAGACGCTCTGGACGGATGAACTGCCGAAAGAAACGCAGGGGCTACTATCTATGTACGAAGCGAAAGGACGTCAATACCTTGTGGTTAGCTCTACGGCCAGCTTTACCGTCGAGAGTGTGGCTAAAGACGATACAAGTATTCGGGCTAATGGATTACCATCGGGTTACGTCGTGTATGCCCTTCCTGAAAATGATCATAAATTAATAGAACACGGATTATTATGATCTGCATGATTTACACAGATCATACTCGTCATAAAAAACAGCGTTCTCTTAGTAAACCTTATCCCTATGGAACGAAGAACCTTTCTGAGCAGTGCTTCCGGCCTGATAATAACCGTCTGGGTTTCATCGGCTTTCCGGCCAATGAAGCCCGATAAAATGGATCGAATTGCCATGGGGACGGTTTTGTTTCGCTACCGGTTTAAACAGACAAAGCCAAAGGAAATAGCCACTATCGCAAACGAACTGACACTGCTGGATGTACCGGCCTATTACAAGAAACGATTTGGCATTCGGCAGCTTGAATTCTGGAGCAATCATTTCGAGTCGCTTGAAAAATCGTATCTGGATCAGCTCAAAGCCAGCATGAAAGCCAGTTCATCGCGCCTGATAAATGTGCAGGTGGATAGCGCATACGACCTGGCATCCAACGACGAAACCGAGCGGCAACGAAGTCTGGCGCACGTGAAAGAGTGGATGGATGCCGTAGCGTATCTGGGTTCACCCTGCGTTCGTATCAATCCCGGTCGAGTCAACGGGTCGGTTGAGAAGAGTATCGAGTCAATGAAAGAGGTCAACCAATATGCTCAACGCAAAAAGCTCATTTTGTTGACCGAAAACCACTTCGGCTTAGAGATGAATCCCGACGTACACGTGCGCATCGTGCAGGAAGCAGGCCCCAAGAACATTTACACCCTGCCCGACTTCGGTAATTATTCGCAGGCGGCTCGCTTCGACGCGCTGGCGAAGATCATGCCTTATGCCTACCTGATCTCGGCCAAAGCGGATAGTTTCAATGAGAATATGGAACACACCTCCTACGATTTCGATCAATGTGTTCAACTGGCCGAACGGATGGGGTTCAAGGGTATTTATTCGCTTGAACAGTACAGTGGTAAGTACCTGAATCTGGATTACGAAAAGGTAGCCGACTGGCTGATTGAGCACGTAAAACGCAACATTTAGACAACAAACCACTTACTCTGTGAAAACTTTACTGTGTTGTCTGTTGCTGTTCTGCGCTAATATTTCATTCGGGCAGTCTGGCGCGTCGGAAGCCAAAGCTGGCATCGGGCTAACGTTTGTGCCCGATGTTATCGTCAAAGGGTCGAGCTTGACTGGTTGGCATTCGCTGGGGCAGGCAGACTGGCGGGCCGAAAATGGCGAACTGATTGGTTCTCTAAAACCTGGCTCTTCGAGCGGTTGGCTCGTGCTGGAACGCTCCTATCAGGACATCGGATTTCACGCGCAGTTCCGTTGCTCGGGTGGTAGCGAAACGGGTGTTCTGTTCCGACTGGAGAAAACAGCGGATGGGTATAAAGGAATTCTGGTATCGATTCGGGAAACGGAAGTAGGTTCCTATCGTATCACGCTGGATGCACAAGGACGTGAATTGACACGGGAGAAATTACGGTCGGCGGGTAGTATTGTTCGACTGGCGCCACCGACCAAACCTAACGAGACTGCGGATAATGCGGCTGCTAACCGGAACCGTCGCCCGGCTTATTTTGGACTGAAACTACCCATTTCGCGCGTAGAAAGTAGCTATCGTCCGAACGACTGGAATCAGGTTGAGATTTTTCTGGACAACAACATTATCCGTACGTTTCTCAACGACAGTGGTGAAATGGCCGGTGGAGCTGCCGATGAAGAGGCTGGTCGGTACGGCCCTATCGCCTTATACGTAGGTGGAACCGGCGAAGTTCGCTTCAAGGAGGTTGGTTATAAAGATGCCGCCCTGCGGACCATGCCCAACGAAAAAACATCGGATCGTTTCCAGGTGCAACGAATCAACGACATGTATTATTCGTGGGGTGCAGGTGCCGGTGATTTCAACCGGGATGGTACTCCCGACCTAGTGGCTGGTCCTTATATTTACTTCGGGCCTGATTTCACCCAGTCACGAGAAATTTATCCGGCTTTTCCGTTCAATCCGTCGAAAGAATTTACGGACGTTAACTGTCAGTACACCTACGATTTTAATGGTGACGGCTGGACTGACATCCTGACCGGACCACCCCGCGCTACGTTGTACCTGAACCCAAAAGGCGAATCACGTCGCTGGGATAAATTCGAGGTTGTGGTGCCTGTTCAGACGGAGGTTACCTTATTTAAAGACATTGACAACGACGGCAAACCCGAACTGATTTACGGGGCAGAGGGTGAACTTCGCTATGCCAAACCTGACCCTACCGACCCCACGAAACCCTGGACCGTGCATCCCGTTTCAGAAAAAGGCTATTTCCTGGCGCATGGGATTGGCCTTGGGGATATTAACAGCGATGGGCGAACCGACTTTGTTAACCCGAACGGCTGGTGGGAACAGCCCACGGCTGATAGCAGTGGGAAATTATGGCCTTATCATCCAGCGGCATTTGCCCGATACGGCCACCGGGGGCCAGGCGTGGGAGGCAGCATGATGGCTATTTACGACGTCAATGGCGACAAGTTGAACGACGTTGTAACGGGCCTCAACGCACACGGTTTCGGCTTGGGCTGGTACGAACAGAAACGGGACTCTAATGGAACGATCACCTTTGTTCAGCACGTGATCAGTGACGATTTCTCCACGAAAAATGCCGGTAACGTAACTTTTTCACAGCCCCACGGCTCTACGCAGGCGGATATCGATGGCGATGGAATACCGGATTTCATTGTGGGGAAACGCTATTGGTCACACCTGGATAACTACTTCGACCCGGACCCATATGGCCCCCCGGTTCTGTACTGGTACCGGACCGTTCGGAATCCCAAAGCGCCGGGTGGTGCCGAGTTTGTACCCGAACTGATTCACAACCGATCAGGGGTTGGATCAGACGTACTGGCGACAGACCTAAATAAAGACGGTGCTATCGATATTGTTACGTCCACCGACCGGGGGACGTTCATTTTCTGGAACCAGAAAGGCGAAAAGCAACGCCCTAAGATGAAGTAGCGGGGCGAGTACAGTTCCTTAAAATTGCCCAATAAACTTCACTCATAAACAGCCTATTAAGCCTTTATTAAGATTTTTTTAAGTGAGGGCGCCGTACTTCACGACGGGTTCAATTAATTCAATTACAGCTATCGAACAGTATCGCTTCCGCGCAGGCTTTTTATCTGTTTTTGCTTTCTGATTTACCAGTACGTATGAAAACAACTGCATTTCTATTTCTATCCCTGACAGGTTGGTTACTAGGCATCACAATCGGTAGAAGCCAACCTGCCGAGGTGAACTATGACGAAAAAGGTTGCCTTTATACGAGTTGCAAAGGGCTGGTGATGGCGGGCTATCAGGGCTGGTTTGCCGCCCAGGGCGATGCGTCTGAACGAGGTTGGCATCATTATCAGAAACGGGGAAAATTCGAACCGGGTTATGCATCGATTGACTTCTGGCCGGATGTGAAAGACTATCCGATTACGTACAAAACGGCTTTTCAATTTGCGGATGGTAGTCCGGCATCCCTCTACAGCCCTTTTGATGAGAGCAGTGTCGACCTGCATTTCAACTGGATGAAAGAGTACGGGATCGACGGGGTTTTTATGCAGCGATTTCTGACCGAAGTGAAGTCTGAAAAAGGAAAGCGACATTTCAACAAGGTGCTGGAGAATGCGCTGAAAGCAGCTAAGAAACACCGCCGGGCCATCTGCATCATGTATGACCTGAGTGGCTCAACCTCCGCTGATATGGAGCTGCTGGTAAAGGATTGGGAGGAAGTGCAACAGATATTTTCGCTATTCAATAACCAAGAAAACCCGACTTATCTGCGGCACAACGGCAAACCCCTCCTGGCAATCTGGGGAGTAGGCTTTAACGACGGTCGACGGTACACCACGGCCGATATTCAGGTGCTGGTGGATCGGGTAAAAGGCCCGACGAAAAAAACGTCGATTCTGCTCGGTGTACCATACTACTGGCGAACGATGACCAAAGATACCGAAGTCTCTGACCGACTCCATCCGCTCATTAAAAGCGCCGACATTATTATGCCCTGGGCGGTGGGTCGCTATAAACCCGAAACGTACGCTACGGTAGCGGGCAGTACACTGGCAGACGACATTGCCTGGTGTAAAGCGGCTAAGGTGGATTACGTACCGCTGGTTTTTCCGGGGTTTAGCTGGGGGAATCTCAAAAATAGTCCCAATGTCTATAACCAGATTCCGCGGTTAAAAGGCGATTTCCTCTGGCAGCAGGTGGCTGGTGCCAAAGCAGCCGATGCCCAGAGTCTTTACGTAGCCATGTTCGATGAAGTTGATGAAGGCACTGCCATCTTCAAAACTCGCCGAGAGAACGAATTACCCCTGAATGGCGAAGGCAAGTTTGTTGGCATTGAATCCGACCTGGGTTCGGATTATTACCTCTGGCTCACGGGGCAGGCTGCTCACTGGTTTCATGGTAAGAAAGGGTATAGCTCCCAAAAGCCTGGTCGCAAGAAATAAACGCATGATGAACCACTTACAACATCTATCTGGCTTCCGGCTGTAGAGCCAGCATTCTATGTCGATCCACTTACCGGCTCAGGTGGGCACGGGCATGTGGAAGATCTGCCTCTATCACTTTTTACCGGCTTTTATCGGAAACCAAATCGCTTCGTTCAGTTGTTGGCTACGTACCAGGTAATTTTACCAGCATATCAAATCGGAGGGCTTTGACCCCTTGCGGATACAAAAATGAGCAAACACGGACGAATTCTTGTCGCCATGAGTGGTGGCATTGACTCTTCATTGGCAGCGGTGTTGCTGCACGAAGAAGGCTACGAGGTCATTGGCATGACCATGAAAACCTGGGATTACGCATCCTCAGGTGGCACAAAAAAAGAAACCGGCTGTTGCAGCCTCGACAGCATCAACGACGCCCGCAATATTGCCGTCAGTCTCGGTTTCCCCCATTATATTCTGGACATTCGGGAAGAATTTGGTGATGCCGTAATCGACCACTTTACAGGTGAATACCTCGAAGGCCGGACACCCAATCCGTGCGTTATGTGCAATACCCACATCAAATGGGATGCCCTGCTTCGCCGGGCCGACCGGCTTGACTGTGAATCAATTGCAACGGGCCACTATGCCCATATTCGAGAAGAAGGCGGCCGATTTGTTTTATCCAAAGGCATTGACTCGCTGAAAGATCAATCGTATGTGCTGTGGGGTGTTTCGCAGGAGAGTTTGAGCCGGACGAAATTACCGCTGGGGCATTTGCGCAAATCCGAAATTCGCGAAATGGCAAAAGAACGGGGCTTCATGGAATTGGTCACTAAATCAGAATCCTATGAAATCTGCTTTGTTCCTGACAACGATTACCGGGGCTTTTTGAAACGACGCATGCCGGGTCTGGAAGCTGAAGTTGCCGGTGGAAATTTCGTTATGGAAGGCACGGGCAAAGTGCTGGGCAAACACCAGGGCTATCCGTTCTATACCATTGGCCAACGCAAAGGGCTAGGTATGGCATTTGGCCAACCGATGTTCGTCACCGAAATCCGGAAAGACACCAACGAGGTGGTTTTGGGAGTCGACAAAGACCTGTTCCGCGATGGCATGATTGTCAGCAAATTAAATCTACAAAAGTACGACCACATCAATGGGCCACTCGAAACGGTAACCAAAGTGCGCTACAAAGACCCCGGCACGCCCGCTACGATTTCGCAATCTGGCGACAAAATCGAAGTGCTGTTCAGCGAAGGCGTGTCGGCTATTGCTCCGGGTCAGGCTGCCGTTTTCTATGAAGGCGACGACGTCATTGGTGGCGGCTGGATCATGAAAAGCTTCCGTCAAAACGACGTTCGGCAAAGCGAAGCGCAGGACAATCAACTGGTCGCAGCAACCAGCGCGGTTTAGTTACTGGTTGAACCTATAGATCGAGTAACGACAGAGACACAAAGGGCATGGAGAAAACTAAAACCTCCGTGTCTTTTGTGTCTCTGTCGTTAAAATCTGTTATTTGTAAAGCAACTAGCCGTTCAAGAACCCCTTTCATGAAAAAAAACCTTTTGCTTTCTGTCTTTTTAATGGCCTTAGCCGGTCAGTTATTAGCCCAAGCGCCAACAGTCAGTATACCTCCCAAAGGCCATCCTAACTCCAGCGGGCCCGGCTGGAGACCGCTCTTCGCCAGTGATCTCTCGGATGCTGGTTTTCCAAAAGGCGTTTGGAGCATTGATGATGGCGGTATTCTGACCGCTACTGCCGATAAAGCCATCTGGACAGCTGTGCCTTATGACGATTTCATATTGGATTTACTATTCAAAACCGCCGACGGCACCAATAGTGGCGTGGTGGTTCATGCCAGCGATACCACTAACTGGATTCCAAACTCCGTGGAGATCCAGATTGCCGACGATTATGCCAAACAGTGGGCCGAATCGCCAACAAACTGGCAGTGCGGTGCTTTTTTTGGCCATCAGGCCGCTATCAAACAGCAAATAGTTAAAAAGCCCGACGAATGGAACCGGTATACCATCACCTGCCTGGGAAAAATGATTTACATCGTTCTCAATAACCAGTTAGTGAATACGATAGACCTGTCGAAATTCACGTCTGCCAAAACTAATCCCGATGGGTCGCCTGTGCCTGAATGGCTCAGCAAACCACCCGCTGATCTGCCCCTCCATGGCTATATCGGCTTACAGGGTAAGCATGCCGGTGCTCCCATCTACTTCCGCAATCTGAAGATTAAACCGTTATAAGTAGCGTGGACGGTCGGCCGTTGTTGTGGAAACCCGCGCTATACGAACCCAACCGCACCCGCTGGTTGTTCCAACCTTATGCAAACCGAACCCCGGACCCGCCACAGTCGCGCTCTACCCGAATTACGTTTTTCGCTTAATCTGCTGTATGTAGGAAAATTCCTGTTAGGCATGAATGCCTCCAAGTCGACCAATGATAGTGGACTGGATGCATTTGATGAGCGCATTGAAGACATAACAGATGAATTGGTAGCCACTGAACTCCTTCACGAAGCGGCTGTACTTGCCGGAGATATTTTACCAACACCAGAGAACGAGGTTTAACCCTTTTGTTTTTATGCCCGATTCGCCTTCGGCCCGTTCATGGGCTGTCCTTTTCGATATGGACGGTGTGTTGATCGACAACACCGATTTCCATATCAATGCGTGGTTACAATTTGCCCAACGCCACAATCGCCCACTTACGAAAGACCAATACGTTGAAAACATCAACGGGCGCGTATCCGCCGATGCGATGGCCTATGTATTTCAACGCCCCATTTCAGCCGGGGAGTTGATCGTTCTGACAGAAGAGAAAGAAGCGATTTATCGCGAGTTATATCGTCCGCACCTCCAGCCAGCACCGGGTCTGCTCGACTTTCTGAGTGCCTTGAAGGCGCAGGACGTTAAACTGGCCGTGGGTACCTCGGCACCCGAGAGCAACGTTCTGTTTACCCTCGACGGACTTCCGCTACGCCCTTATTTCGATGCAATTGTAGATGCCAGTATGGTTAAAAAGGGTAAACCCGACCCCGAAATTTACCTGACAGCGGCTAAGCACGTGGGCATAGAACCTGCCCGATGCGTGGTATTTGAAGATGCATTTGCGGGTATTGAAGCGGGTTTACGGGCAGGTATGACCGTCGTAGCCGTAGCAACAACGCATACCCGGGATGAGTTAGCCGGCACAGGTGCAGCGCTGATTGTCGATGATTTTAGGCAACTAACGGTCGAGGCTGTGCAGAAGTTAATTAGTTAGTCTATTCCGATTCCGTTCATTCGGGTTTAACCAGTCGCTCTTTGGTGGCATCGGTTAATTGACGTAGCGTTGCCATTTTTTCGGTAGGCAGTTTCGATTTGGTCAACCAATTGTCGAACAGATCGAAACGCCATCCATAAATCTTAGCCGGATGTTTGTCCAGATAAGCTGTCAGACGTTCCATAGCCTGTGCACCTGTCTGTTCATTCTTCAGAACAGCTATGCAGATTTCAAGATATTCTTTCAGCGTGGCATAGCCATCCCGCATCTGATCCATCGGCAGATCGGCAATGGCTCGCTTCGCCCGGTCATATTGCCCCGTCAGCAAACTCAGTTCAACAATTGTCAGGCGGATTCCAGGATCGGGATGCATCAATTTTTCATACGCCCGAATCGCCTTGCGATAACTGGAATCTGCATCGGCCAGTTTATCTTTCATGGCCAGATAGCGGCCTCGCTCGGTATGAACAAGACCAGTTAGAGGGCTATAGGTATCCGCTGGCGGAAGGAACGACTCAGCCTGCGTAATAGCCGACAGAGCCGCATCATACTGGCCCATTATACCTAACACGAATGCTTTCTGCTGCCAGTACGTAGCCAACGTCCGGGTGGTAGCCATCGTATCCGACAATTTTTCCTTTCGAAGCTGGGGGGCGTATTGAATGGCTTTATCATAATCAGCCAGCGCTTCGGGGTATTCTTTTCGAAAAACATGAAAGCTTGCCCGCTGCCCATAAGCAAAGGAACGGATGGTATCAGGTGCGTACTCAATGGCTTTTCCCAGATCGCTCAGAACACCCGCCCAATCACGCTGCCTTGCTTTATGAGCTGACATTTGCATGTAGGCAGAAGCTACCCTTCGGTTGGGTTTACTTAAACTTTCCAGTGGCACTAAACCTGCTTCGATAAAGGCAACGCGTACCGATTCTTTATCATGAAAATCACGGTTCAACGATTCAGGAAGTCGATTCTCAGCCACAGCCAGGGTCTGCAAAGCAGGTACATCCAGCAGACCCACGGGCAATTCAGTTAGTAGATTCTGAGAGAGAACCAGCATTTGCCAAGCTGTATTCTTCCAATCTATAGTCGGTAATTTGCTGATATTACAATTGGTAACCTTCAGGTGGGTTAGCCGTTTCATCCGGGCAGCTTTGGTAAACACATCGTCGGCATCGAGCTGAGGTTGCCGGTCAATGAGTAAATCCCACAATTGTGTACAGTGCACAATACTATCAGGCAATTGCTGTATGCCCCCCATAGCGCCTTCTACAACCTTATCCTTTCCACTAATTCTCAGATTCCCCAATTTGCCCAAACGGCCAAGTGAATTTGGCAAACCCTCTAACCGGTTTCGCTCCAACGAAATACTTGTCACATGCTGCCATTGCCCAATGCTAGTTGGGAGGGCAATTAATTCATTATTAGTCAGCGTCACCTGCCGAAGTTTAGTCAATGCCCCAATTTGCTCAGGCAAGAGCCGGATCTGAGTGCCCATAATCGTTAGGTACTCTAATGCATACAACTCACAAATAGATGCGGGTAATTCAGTGATTGGATTCGTTTCAATCGTTAAATTGGTTAGGGTATGCAATGATCCAAAGTTGGCAGGCAACGCGGTCAATTCATTGGTACCAATATGTAATTCAATCAGGCTTTTCAATTGAGAAAAGGTGGCAGGCAGACTCCTCAACCGGTTGTTGCCAATTAACAATCTTTTTAGGGAATCCAGTTGACCCATACTAGCAGGAAATCCGGTTAACTGATTGTTATTCAGCGACAGGAACTGAAGTTTCCGTAGTTTCCCCAGTTCTTCCGGGAGCTGTTCGAGTTGATTAGCCTGGAGCGAAAGAAGACGAAGGTTCACCAACCGGCCAATCGACGCGGGCAGTTGGGTTAGCTTGTTATTATAAGCAGCCAGGGTTTCCAAATGGGTTAGTCGGCCAAGCTCTTCGGGCAAACTAACCAATTGATTATTGGCAATATTTAGATTCTGTAAGTTGGTCAGCTTCCAGATGTTGGGCATCTGACGTAGTTTATTGCCCATTAACCCAAGTTCGTTCAGGTTCATTAGTTGAGCAAGGGTGGCTGGCAATGAATCGAGTCCACAATGGCTAAGGCTCAGTTTTTGTAATTGCTTTAAAGAGCCAATACGATCAGAAAGCCGGTTAAGCGGAACGCTTTCAATTCGTAATTCGGTAAGCTGATCTAGCTTACTAATACAATCTGGAATCTGAGTAGGTGTACGAATCCCACTTATGGATAAGGTGTGCAACTGAGTGAGCGAGCAAAACCCGGACATATCTATAGCCTGTTGGTTTCGAATGCTAAGCCGTTCCAAACCTGGCAATCCAGCAAAGGTGGCCGCATCGACCAACAAGTCTGGATTGCCGCTCAATTCAACAGACTTAAGATTCTTCAACTCATTAAACGCTAGTTTCCGTAAGGAACGAATGGTTTCCAGGGCCAGCGTTTCCAACCGAGACAGACTCGTTAAGGTGTGCTGAAACGTAACCGAATCAATCGTAACATTTGTCAGCGTCAGCTGGCTCAATGTGCTGAGATTGCTGAACGTCTGCTGATTGACCAGAAAATTTATTCCACTGATTCGTAAAGCGGTAATCTGAGGTAATTGTGGGAAGTAAATTGGCAACGGCTTGACTTGCTGCCAGCTGGATATATCGAGCGAGCGAAGCGATTTCAGTCCAGCCAGGGCGTTGAACGACGTGTCCCACTGGAAACCCGAACCACTAAGCCGAACGTCATGCAAGTTGGGAAAATGCATAAAGGCAGCGGGCAACGTTACTAAGCCACCAGATTCGGTTTTGTTGGGAAAATAAGGGTTTACCGTAATAGTAAGGCGCTCTAAGGCGGGCCAATTCTGAATTATCTGAAACAAAGAATCCGTTTGCAGAGGCATTGCTCCACTCAGGTTGATGGTCAGCACGCGTACCGTCTGCAGCTGGCTTAAGTCAGCCAGGCCACCCTGTTTCAACATAATACCATCAATGGTCAGAGCCTCAACTTTACTGCCCTCCTTTACTTTTTTGAGTAGGTGAGAAAAGCTTGTATAGGCATTCGGATAGGCTAACGAATTATCCTGAAACACAGATGATGCCGTGCGAGGAACAGGATACCAACCGGGTAAGACATCCAGTTCTGCTACTAATTTTTGCCCGTGCTGAGCAGAGCTGTTGGTAAGTCTTATTACGATAAATCCAAGTACGAACAGCCAGTGTTTCCATCTGTTGAGCCGCATATTTTGTGTACTTTTGTTGCCGAGTTTCTAACGTTCGCATGAATATACAGCCATTGATTGAAACAACAAATCAAGCATTGATCCCGGCCCGAGAGGGCTTTTTCTTTCCGCCTGAGTGGCACCCGCATGTGGCTACCTGGCTCAGTTGGCCCCATACCGAAGCCTCCTGGACCCGCGAGCAACAGGAGCTGATGTTCCCGGCCTACATTGAGTTTATCAAAGCGATTGCCGAAAGTGAGCAGGTATGCATTAACGCCCACAACGAGATCGTTATCCAGGCGGCCAAACTACGTTTACTGGCTGCCGGAGCCGATATGAGCCGCATTACCCTCCTGCCCCACCCAACCAACGACTCCTGGTGCCGCGATCACGGTCCGGCCTTTCTGATTAATCCTGAGAAAAAAGAACGGATGATTGTCAACTGGGGGTACAACGCCTGGGGAGGTAAATATCCGCCCTATGATCGCGACGATCTGATTCCGATTGAAATTGCCCACTATCGAAACTTGGATTACGTAACACCCGGCATCATCATGGAAGGTGGTTCTGTGGAGTTCAATGGAGCTGGTACCGTATTGACCAGCCGGGCGTGTTTGCTTAACCAGAACCGAAATGCCCACCTGACCCAGGCGAAAATAGAGCAGTACCTCTGTGATTACTACGGCGTACAGCAGGTACTTTGGGTGGAAGAAGGCATTGTTGGCGACGATACCGATGGCCACATTGACGATACGGTTCGCTTTGTCAATGAGGATACCGTCATAGCCGCGTATGAATCGAACCAAAACGATGCCAATTACCCGTTTCTCCAGGAAATCCACCAAGAACTGAAGGAAATGCGGCTGCTGAATGGTAAGCAACTCAATATCGTTGAGCTACCCATGCCCGATCCTGTTGTGAGTGATGGCCTTCGCCTACCCGCTTCGTACGCTAATTTCCTGATCACAACTGGCTCGGTCATTGTACCAACCTTCCGCTGTGCTAAAGACCAGCAAGCGCTGGATATCATCGGCAGCTGTTTCCCCGACCGTAAAATCGTAGGAATTGATTCAACCGATATTGTCTGGGGGCTGGGCAGTTTCCATTGCCTGAGCCAGCAGGAACCAGGCGTTTAGATAATGAAGAGTGAAGATTGAAGAATAGGTTCGACTTGCTTTTTTCTATTCTTCATTTTTCACTCTTCATTCTTCATTAATCAAAAACATGTACGACAACAAAACCTTCCGATCCGTTACCAATACACCAAATGGTGACGTAAGTGGTGATACGCTTTTTCACTATCACCAGCAGGATAAACTTGTGTGGGCTGAGTATGCCGGAGGAGACATCGTCAAAGGCTTTCTGATTGCGGTTGTACTGGAAGGCGGCTTTTTAGACATGCGTTATGAGCATGTCAACAGTCAGGGTAAGTTGATGACGGGTCGTTGTTCTTCGGCACCTGAATTACTACCCGACGGTCGAATTCGTCTGCATGAGCAATGGCAGTGGACCAGTGGTGATGGTTCCTCAGGAACATCTATTGTTGAAGAAGTTTTTGTATGAATTTTTCACAAAATCAATAGAACGCTGATCTTTATGATAATTAGATGAGGTAAGATTTAGTTGATTAAAATCTGTACAAATCATAACCACACCAGTGGCTCTGAATCCTAAAAATCAGCCGGTCCGCCGGTGCGGGACTATTAACAAAATCATGAGAATCATTTTAATCAGTGTAATCCCGGTTCTGATACTAGTAGGCTGCGCCCGCCAACCAACGCTCACCGCAGAACTGGTGCCCCGTTCGCTAAAAGCGGTTAATCTGGAAGAAACCATTAGTCGGCGCGATGAGCTGATGATGGCCTATTCGTTAACCAGCTACGACGCCAACAACAAGCCTGTCGCTGTTGTTAATGGAGGCTGGGGCGTTGAGACCGTTCGGAAAGATGAACAGCTTGATCTACGTTCCGCTGCTTCACCCGAACACAATCCTGCGAAACCGATCAGTCTGGCATTGCCTCGAAATGGACGTATTGTGGCATCGGTCGTTTTAATTGAGGTCGATGACTATAACCAGGCCAAAGAAACGATTTCGAAAATTCAGAAGATTCATAACATAGTTGCCATTCCGATTGGATTGCTCCTGACCGTCACCGAGGTGCTGACACCCCTGAAGTATGTATCGGCCGGATTGGTTGCGTCGGGAGTTGGACTGCAACTCGTTGATAAACTGGATGATGATGATCTGCTGGGGCAAAGTAGTGTTGACCTTCGCGAAGCCGATTTACGCCAGAAGAAACAGCGGCTGGTGCATGTGCCGGCGGTGTTTACCGGCCAGAATATGAAAGATGCCTTCGACTATGGGCTGGAGTATGACATTCAGCTTAAAGCGGTGAAAATCCAGCCGGTACGCCAATAAGCGTGTTGGCACATCGTTCCCTATAGATAACGAATGTTTTTGCCTTTGTATCTGTTTCACCTATACGTCCAAAATTACCTTTACTAGACGCTATGCGCCATTTAACAGGCGGTTTTTTATTGGCCTTACTCGTAACAGCCTGTAAAACAACTGCACCGGTTGTTCAGCAAACACCACCCCCGAAGCCAGTTATTCTGACATTGGGCAACAAACCCTTTACGACCGATGACTTTTTTCAGTCGTTTACCAAAAACCAGCTTTCGTCTGATTCGACTCAGCGAACCGACGTCAAAGGCTACTTCGATCTCTATACGAATCTAAAACTGAAAGTTCTGGCAGCCGAAACAGAAGGTCGCGATACGACCGAGGCCTTTCGGGAGGAAATGAATACCTACCGGAAGCAACTGGCGCAGTCCTATCTGACCGACAAAGTGCTTGTTGAAGCGCTCACGGCTGAGGCTTACCAGCATATGCAGGAAGACGTCAACGCATCGCATATTCTGCTATCGGTTTCCGAAGATGCGCTACCTGCCGATACCCTTAAAGCCTACCAAAGCGCGCTGGCTTTGCGGAAACAGGCGCTGGCAGGTGAAGATTTTTCCAAATTGGCCCGTGAGTATTCACAGGATGCCGCAACGGCTCAAACTGGAGGAAGTCTGGGTTACATTACGGCGTTTGGGGTTGTTTATCCACTCGAGATTGCCGCCTACACAACGCCTGTTGGTAGCATTTCGCAGCCCGTTCGAACACGGTTTGGCTATCACCTGATCAAAGTTAACAATCGCCGACCCAGCCGTGGACGCGTTCGGGTAGCCCACATCCTGGTACGTATGAGCCCTGGTGCCGATGAAGCGGGCCAGAAAATGGCGCAGAACCGCATTGATGCTGCCTATACACGCCTGCAAAAAGGCGAATCGTTTGAACTGGTGTGTCGCGAGCTATCGGATGATGCAACCTCGAAATCAAACGGGGGCGTGCTACCCCTCTCAACGCCCGACCGGCCCTGGGTACCGGCCTTTGATGATGCTGCGTTTGCTCTGACTAAAGTAGGTGATTACTCAAAACCCGTCCGAACCAATTACGGCTGGCACATCATCAAACTTATTGAACGCAAAGCACTGGAACCTTATGCAACCATGGCGGCTCCTTTACGGCAGCGCGTCATGACCGATAGCCGGGCTGAAGTGTTGCGACAATCAACGGTTCAGAAACTTCGAAAAGACTATACGGTACAGGAAGATAAAACCGTTCTTGAGAATGCTGTAGCCAAAGCCGATAGTAGTTTACTCCGAGGTCAGTGGCGCTTTACAGAACCGCTCGATCCCTCGTTACAGAACAAACCCATTGTCACAATTTCGGGGCAGCCGTATACCGTTAACCAGTTTTTTGCCTATGTCCGCCAACGGCAGCAACCGCCCCGGAATCCGGCATTGGCCACTACGACAACCTCAACAGCCCCAACCGCAGAGCACACGGTAGCTGGCTCTCCAAGCGTTGCCATGTACCGCCAGTTTGATCGGTTTGTTGGCGACCGCCTGATTGCCACTGAAGAAGCGAATCTGGACAAAAAATCAGCAGAATTCAAGTCCCTGATGAGCGACATTCGCGATGGTGTACTGCTTTCGCAGGTGATGGAGCAGAATGTATGGGAGCGTTCGATGGTTGATTCAACGGGACAGCGCCAGTATTATGAGCAACATAAAGCCGAGTACCGACTTCCCGAACGGGCCATTGCTACGCTGGTCATCGCCCAAACCGATAGCCTTCTGAAACAGGCATCAAGTGTCTTCAGCGGGAAACCACCCTATCAGCTTCGGCGGTCGGCAGCTCCGATTGCGTTTGACAAGAACCAGACAGCCTTAACACCCGCTCAACGCGAAACGTTGTTCGACCTGCTGGTTGTATTGGGACATAATCCAGATTACGTTGTTGAAGTAACCGGGTCACATGACCCAACCGAACGCGATTCAGTTTCGGCTGGCCGGATTCGCAACGTGGTTGGCTACCTACAGAAAAACGGAATTTCGTTGAGCAGAATTATGGAGAAAGACTATCAGGGGGCGCGGCCAGGTGTTTCAAAAGATGCTCAGCGTAACGTGACCTTTCAATATTTCAGCAATGCAAAGGATGATGTTGCCAAAATCATCAATAGCAAGTATCCGGTAACGTCGGGTATGCCACCGGCCCTTTCTATTACCGAAGGATCCTTTGCGCAGGGAACAAACCCGTACCTCGATTCAATTAACCAATGGAAAGTGGGCACAACCACCCTGCATCGTGATACTAAAGCAATTGCCGTAATCATTAGTCGGATCGAGCCCGCTCGTACCAAAACGTTTGCCGAAGCTCGTGGTACCGTCATTAACGAATATCAGGCCCTGCTTGAAAAACAATGGCTTGCGCAACTCCGGCAAACATACCCAGTAAAAGTAAACGAAGCCGAAATTCAGAAGTTAGTGAAGTAGAAATTGGTGGAGTAAGTTGAGTGGGTTAAGTAGGTGTAGTTGGTATAGGGAGTAACTTTACTCACTCCATCTATTCCACCCACTTAACTTACTTCACTACTCACTAACTCCACCAAACCCCAAATTCCACTTAAAATTTCTTAAAACACAGACCGCTTGCCGTTCTGTACGTATATTTGAGAATATGAAAAAAGTAATCAGCAGTGTGCTCTTTATTTTGGTTGGTTGTTTCCTGACGGCACCCAGTTTTGGGCAGGGTCAGGGAGTGAGTCTGAACAAGATCATCGCCAAAGTAGACAATTACTATGTTCTACGGTCTGATCTCGACGAAGCCTACCAATCCTACGTTGGTCAAAACCAGACACCTCCGCAAAAATGTCAGTTGCTGGAAAGTCTCGTTGTCAACAAAATGATGCTGGCCAAAGCCGAGATTGACTCGGTTGTGGTTGATGACAAAATCGTAGACAGCGAACTCGACTCCCGCATGCAGTACATGGTGCAGCAGTTTGGTTCCGAAAAAAGTATTGTTGAAGCCTATGGCAAGAGCCTGGAAATGCTCAAAAGTGAGCTGCGGACCCAGGTGAAAGAACAGAAGGTTGTCCAGAAAATGCAACAAAAAATTACGACCGACGTGAAAGTGACTCCGCGTGACGTGCGTAAGTTTTTCGATGCGATTCCAAGAGATAGCCTTCCCTATATGCCCGCCGACGTAGAAGTTGGTCAGATCGTTCGCTTTGCCAAACCGACGAAAGAACAGAAAGAAGCCCTCCGGCAGCGATTGCTGGAATTTAAGCATCGGGTTGAAAAAGGCGAAGATTTTGCCAAGCTTGCCAAAGAAAACTCGGAAGATGTTGGCTCAGGTGAGAAAGGGGGCGACTTAGGTTTTGCGAAACGGGGAGCGATGGTGGCTCCTTTTGAAGGCGCAGCCCTGAAACTGAAACCAAATGAAATGTCGGACGTTGTTGAATCGGATTTTGGTTTGCACCTGATCCAATTGCTGGAAACCCGCGGTGCTGAATACCGCGCCCGACACATTCTGCTTCGACCCGATTACAACCGCCTGGACTTATCGGGACCAACCCGCTACCTGGACAGTCTTCGGAACCTGATTCAACTCGATTCGCTGAAATTTGAGAAAGCCGCTCACGACTATTCGGAAGACAAAAATACGGCTGATGCGGGTGGGTTATTGCGCGATCCGCAGTCAGGCAGCAGCCGGATGGCTATGGATGGCTCAATGGAATACGCCATGTTCCAGATGCTCGATACCATGCAGGTGGGAAAGATTTCGGCTCCACTGCCTTACCGTACGGAAGATGGCAAAAGCGCGGTACGATTATTGTATTTTAAGAGTAAGGTTCCGCCCCACACGGCCGATTTCACCAAAGACTTCGAGAAATTGCAGACAATTGTGCTTCAGAACAAAAAGAACCGTGCCATTGACGACTGGTTCAAAAAATCAATTGCCGATGTATACATCACGGTCGATCCTGAATTCCACAGTTGCCGAATATTTGGTACAACCCAAAATAGTGCAGCCAACCTCAGCGGAGGAGGCAATTAATGGATAATGGATAATGTTTAATGAATAATGAGTGCTGCTAGTTAAGGTACTAGAATTCATTAGCCAATAAGCCTAACCATTATACATTTTTCATTATACATTTTTCATTACAATGCCCTACACATCAGACGTCGCGGCTGCCGAAGCCCTTACCAATTCTTACCAAAAACTTAAAAGTGAAATCTCGAAAGTCGTAATTGGTCAGGACGAAACTGTTCGACTGCTGTTAACGGCTATCTTTTGTCAGGGGCACTGTTTGCTAGTTGGTGTGCCGGGTTTGGCGAAAACACTGCTGATTCAGACGATTGCGGGAGCATTGGATCTGGATTTTAACCGGATTCAGTTCACCCCTGACCTGATGCCATCCGATATCCTCGGTTCCGAAACCCTGGATCAGGAGCGCAATTTCAAGTTCATTAAAGGGCCTATTTTCGCCAATATTATTCTGGCTGACGAAATTAACCGGACGCCCCCTAAAACACAGGCGGCCCTACTGGAAGCCATGCAGGAGTATTCGGTAACGATTGCCGGTCAGAAATACAGCCTGGGTCGGCCATTTTTCGTACTAGCTACGCAGAACCCAATTGAGCAGGAAGGTACCTATCCGCTACCCGAAGCCCAGTTGGACCGCTTCATGTTCAATATTTACCTGGATTATCCGTCGTATCAATCCGAAGTCGACATCGTAAAAAACACGACGTCCGACAACAAATATGATGTTCAGCGTGTGATTACGGGCGAAGAAATTCGGGAGTTTCAACACCTGGTGCGCCGGGTTCCGGTGGTCGATAATGTGATTGAATACGCGGTCAAACTCGTTCACAAAACCCGACCCAATACCGACATGGCGGCTCCAGACGCCAACCAGTATTTAGAATGGGGCGCTGGTCCACGGGCATCGCAGGCGCTTATCCTGGCCGCCAAGTGCAATGCATTACTAACAGGCAAATACTCGCCTGATATCGAAGATGTTCGCGCTGTAGCCATGCCAATTTTGCGCCATCGGGTTGTCCGAAACTTTAAGGCAGAAGCGGAAGGCATTTCGGTTGAACAATTGATCAAGAGGCTGTTATAAAAAGGAGGAAAGGAAGAGGGGGAGGAAAGGGACGAGAGGAAATACAAACATCCCTCTCGTCCCTTTCCTCCCCCTCTTCCTTTTTGCCAGTTCGGCATAGTATTCACTTCAGTCAGCAGAGGTCAATAGATAGTACTTCCTCTCTCCTCCCTTTAATCCCCTTCCTCTCCTTTTCTATTCGTTTTCCCCAGATAATCATCATCGCCCATTCCGGTCGATTTATCGTCTACACCGGTAGGTTTGACATTTTCCGTTTCTTCACCGACCAGGAAATCACCTGTTCCGTTGGGTTCATCAATACCAGGATCGTGCTGTTCATCTTTAGCTTCCATAACGCGTCATTGGATTATTTATATCACAACTGACCCCCAATCCGAATAGTTATAGAAAGTAAGATTCTGGCTCCTCCATCTCCTACCCTTTCAACTGCCATAGGGGCTTATCGGTCAGCTTTATCTGAACAACCTGCCCTACCTGCACATCATCGCGAGACGTAAGTAACCGGAGTGATACGTAGCGCGATAGAGCCACGTCAAGCTCATAGTGGCTTCCTTTAAAATACACCGCCCGAACCGTGGCTGGCGTACCTGTAGTATCGAGTTTAAGCTGTTCAGGACGCAGGCAGATCAAGGCTTCCGGATTCTCAGATTCGGGCAAACCCAGCAGCGGTAAATATTTTGCTTTGAGAACAGTAACCAGCCCCGTCATGCGTGCCGCATAGGCCGTAACGGGTCGATGATAAATGTCCACGGGTGCGCCCAGTTGGATCAGTTTTCCATCGCGCAGAATCCCTAATGTATCGGCAATTGACAGGGCATCTGAGGCATCATGCGTCACAAACAGGCAGGATGTCGAGCGCGACCCTGTCCCTTCATGCCGAACCAGATCGAACAACAAATCACGAACAATGAGTCGGTTGGGTAAATCGAGGTGACTGAATGGCTCATCCAGCAACAAAACAGCCGGTTTATCGGCAATGGCGCGGGCAATGGCCGTCCGCTGTTTTTCTCCGCCCGATACCTGACGCGGAATCCGATCCTGTACATCGGTCAAACGGCAGAGTTTCAACAATTCGTTAACCCGAAAATCCCGGTAGCTTTTCTCGAAGAAACGTAACGCGTAGGCAATGTTTTCTCGTACCGATACATTCGGCATCAACTGGTATTCCTGATGAACCAGCCGAATATCGTTATGGCCCGGTACCAGCACTTCCGATGGTCCCAGTATCCGTTCATCGTTGAGCCGGACTTCGCCCGTGTCCGCATCGGCCAAACCCGCCAGCAGATTCAGCAGGGTGCTTTTGCCCGATCCACTGGCACCCACAAGCGCCATAATCTGGCCTGGCTCGAGTGTGATGGATACGTTCCGAACGGCCGGAACAGACTTATAGGTCTTGACGAGTTTAGTGGCAGTGAGCATAGGTAGAGCCGCCCGTCCCCGGTCGGTGCGAAGTGTTAAAGATGAATGTAAGCTTTTTGCCTACACGCCGACCGGGACGGGCGACTTTACATTAAAATATAAAATTCGTACTTAAGAACGTGGACTGATGATGCCCCACAATGTCATTCAGAATGGCTTTATTCCCCGGCGTATCTTTCGTAGCCACCGCCGACCGGATGGAGAATGAGCGCAGAGCGTCTTCAACAGACAGCGTTCCCTCAGCGGAATCCTTACGGCCCGTAAACGGAAAGGTATCGGGCCCACGCTGACACTGCGCATTGATATTTACCCGGCTAACAAGGTTCACTAATGGGTCGATGAGCTTAGAGATTTCGGCGGTGTCGGTACCAAAAATACTCGCCTGCATCCCGTGATCATCCGTAATCAGGTAGTCGATAAACTCCTCGACATCATCATACACAACGACCGGAATTACGGGGCCAAACTGTTCTTCCCGGTACAATTTCATTCCTTCTTTAACAGGGTAAACCACAGCTGGCTTGAACAGAGATGCTGTCGTTTCTCCGCCACCTTCGTTCACGATCGACGCCCCACCCGCTGCCGCATCGGCAATAATATCGGCCAGATATTGTGGTTTTGTTGGTTCGGGCAGGGGTGTAATCTGCACTTTAGCATCCCAGGGCATTCCGGGTTTAAGCTTACTAACTTCCGGACCAAATTGCGCCAGGAACTTATCGGCAACGGACCGATGCGCCCAGATAATTTTAATAGCCGTACAACGCTGGCCGTTAAAGGATAAGGTACCCAGCAGACATTCCTGAACAGCTATATTCAAATCCGCATCGGGCAGAATGATGGCTGCGTTCTTGGCATCCAGGCTCATAATCGACCGAAGGCGATTGAGCTTCGGGTGCTGCCGTTGCAGTTCGTCGGCTACCCGGCTGGAGCCAATGAGCGTCAGAACGTTAACTTTTCCCGACTGCATGACCGGTGGAATCACATTGGCCCCCCGGCCATAGAGGGAGTTAACAACACCCTTCGGAAAACTGGTACGGAACGCTTCCAAGAGTGGATAATGCAGTAGTGATCCATGTTTGGGTGTCTTGAACAGAATCGTGTTTCCCATCAGAATCGCCGGAATCAGCGTGGTGTATGTTTCGTTGAGCGGATAGTTAAACGGCCCCATCGCCAGCACCACCCCCAACGGCGACCGCCGAATCTGCCCGATAATTCCTTCTTCAATCCGAAACCGCGACGAGTTGCGGTCCATATTTTTGAGCGTATCGATCGTATCGTAAATGTATTTCACGGTACGGTCGAACTCCTTGGTTGCATCGGCGAGGTTCTTGCCGATCTCCCACATAATCAGATTAATAACCAGCGTCCGCTGCTCCAGCATTTTCCCGATGAAGGTTTCCATGCAGGCAATCCGGCCCGCCACCGACATCTGGGGCCACTCACCCCGGCCATTATCGTAAGCAGCTACAGCAGCATTCAGGGCTTCAACGGCTTCGGTAGGACCTGTTACGGGAAAACTACCGACGAGCTGGCGTTGTAACGTACCCTCCGCATCTGGTAAACAAACGGGCGAGTATACTTCTGAAACAGCGCCAGTCCACTGACGCATTTCGCCGTCAAGCAAATACTCGCGCTGGTGAATGGGTTCAATTCGGTACTCGGCAGGGATCTGGGCTTCGCTGGTTGGGAAGAGTTCACTAAGTTTCGAGTCGTTCATGGAAGGAAATGCTAGTTGAAAAGAAACGGCGCAAACGTCGCCATTTGCGGGGCAAAATCCAATCAGGTTAAAAACAAATACGGTTCCAGGCTGGCAAGTACTATGATAAAGCTTATCCGTATAACCTAGGCCCTAACGCAACCAAGGGCGAATTCCTCACGTACGGTGACAAAAGAAGCCCATTCTGTACGCTCACTTTCTATTTACTCATTCTTATTTAAAACGTCTGCTTTTCCCCATGGCAAAACTTTTCGTTCTCCTCCTGTTTCTTGGTCTACAGGTTCAGGCACAGGACACATCCTATGTCCGGCAGCCATCTGCAACGCCAACAGCTTCGTCCGACAATCAATTGCTGGCTAGTTCGGCAGATTCGCTGCTATTACCCCAGAAAATGCTCTTTACGCAACGGATTTTCTGGGGACCCAATGGACTGCTTCGGGCCATGCAGTTGGCTCCCCTTACGCTTGAAGGGCGACAGAAAGAGCTTAAGGTGCGCCAGTTCATGCTGATCACCCACAAGGTTACAGGGTATGCAACCCTGGCAGGTTTTTTGGTGCAGGGTATTCTGGATCTGAAATTGAACAAGGCCACAGGAAGCAATTATGATCAGCTACTCAGTGCCCAGCAAATGGCACTAACAATCACCAACATCGCTTATGGCACAACGGCCCTGCTTTCGCTATCCGCGCCCCCTAAACGTATGGCCGATCAAAAAGCACGCAGCGGGGTCAAGCTGCACAAGTATTTATCCATTATCCACCTGACCGGCTTTCTCGCGACCAATATTCTGGCGAGTCAGGTAAGCCAGCATTCAGAGTTGAGACCGTATCGTCAGGTGGCAGGCTTTACAACCTTGGCGGCCTTTGCCCCTGCTTTAATTGCCCTAAAGTTTTGAGGTAATTCGTTTGCTTGCCGTGTTGAGAGAGATTATAACGTTCTAAAATGATGAACGGCTTGCAAGATTCCGATGCAGGATAGCCCTGTTACCAGGAGTAATACGTTCATGTACTACCTGGAAGAGATTACACTAAGCAAAAACTCAAGCGGTAAAAACCTACTAAATCAATAAACGACTATCTACACGAAAAGGAGCGTTTTCTACAATCTTCGCTTCCTCTCGAAAGTCAGGGTGAGGTGTATGTTGTAAGTAATTATGCGACTATTCGATTTAACAAGAAGGGAAAGTCTGTTCGGAATTGTATATTCCGAACAGACTTGACTTAAGCTTATTTGAGGGAATACGCTTTAACTGTATTGTGAAAAAAGGTAGGTACAAACAGCATTTGGGTAGTTGGATTGTACCCAATATCTGCCGAATTGATTTTCTCTTTTGAGGTATCCATTTTCAGTTCAGTCGTTCCATCGGCGCGAATGTGCCAAATTTTGCCACCCCACTCAGTGACCATGTAGGTTTTGTTTCCTAACGCCACAATACCATCAATACCGCCCATGCCTTTGGCTATTGTATTCAGTTGCTTGGTCGTAGGATTCAGCGTCAGCAGAGAACCATCGCCATTACCAATCAGTAGTTGATTATTTTCAACCAAAAGGCCGTTGCAGCCTTTCAGTGGAGCACCCGCCAAGACAATACTGGCTTTTCCATTGGTGATCGACCAAACTTTGCTATCATTCGAATCGGTAACGTAGATCACTCCCTTTTGGGTATCAATAGCAATATCATTGAGAAATTTAGCCCCTTCGATCGGATAGCGATTGAGGATCTTACCGGTAGACAGCGCTATTTCCGCGACCTGAGTCATTTCGGTAACATACAGTTTGTCGCCCATAATCCCCATGCCTTTGGTCGAATTGAGATTTTCGGTGAATTTCAGTTTAATTAGTTTACCATCCTGACCTATTTTAGCAATATAACTGCTCTTGTTCTCTAGTGTCGGATTTCCGTTGATACAAGCTATATACAAGACGTTTTTGCCAGGATCAACTAATACACATTCAGGTGTGCGCAGCGTTGTATCGGATTCCCATACCGGTTTTAAAGTACCTGTTTGGGCATTGGCAGAAGATAGTAGACTGATCATCAAGCTGCTCAGTACGACAAGAAATGATTTTTCCATCAGTTAGCGTGTTCGATTTAGTAGAATGAAAAGTAAACTAGTTTGTCTAGCTACTCCTCTCCGCTAATGTATATACCAGCTAATCCATCTGGGTCATCCAAATCGGGCGTAACCAACTAAGCTAAATTGAATGAGGCTGGCTACATAGAACGAGTAACTGAAGACGATAAGGGTATTTTAGCCAGGAAAATGCCTTTACAATTGTAGACGTGCATACTTATCAACGGAGGGCCCGAACACTCGATTACTTACTTAGCTATTAATTAACCTACTCTCATGCAGGCAACAACCGCAACTGGCAAATCGACGCCAGCTACTTTTACCGACAGTAAATACCTCGTAACCCTTGTCTTTGTCACGTCTCTTTTCATGTTTTGGGGTATTGCCATCACCATGGGCGATGTCTTAAACAAGCATTTTCAGCACGTTCTGAGCCTCACCAAGACCCAGTCTGCCTTTGTTCAGTTTGCCATTTTTGGTGCCTATTTCGTAATGGGTATCCCGGCTGGCTTGTTTATGAAGCGGTTTGGGTATAAAAATGGGGTGTTGCTGGGGCTGTCTCTATTTGCAATCGGTGCGTTTTTGTTTGTCCCCGCTGCGGCTGCTGTTTCCTTTACCTATTTTGGGATTGCCCTTTTCATACTCGGCTGTGGCCTTTCCACACTCGAAACGGTTGCTCACCCATTTGTGGCCTCCCTTGGCGATCAGCGTACCAGCGATCAACGGATCAATTTTGCGCAGGCATTCAATGCGTTAGGTGCCATTATCGGGCCAGCTATCGGGTCGTATTTTCTGCTACGAAATAACACCGAGGGCAGTACAGATCTTACTTCTGTTAAAACCTTATACATTGCTATCGGCAGTGTTATTACCACTATTGCAATTCTTTTTTCCTTCGTAAAAGTACCCGCTTTAACAGACCCACACGGAGCGACCAACCCTGAGGCAGCGAATGTGGACGTTGAACCTGGCAAAACGCTTTTTCAACATACGCACTTCGTCTGGGCGGTAATTGCGCAAACGTTTAATGTGGCCGCACAGGGAGGAACCTGGGCATTTTTCATCAATTATGGCCATGAAAAAATGGGGTTCTCCGATGCCACGGCGGGCAATTACATGGTTCTGTTTATGGGTCTGATGCTAGCCGGACGTTTTGTGGGTACTTTCCTGATGCGCTTTATTGCTCCCCATACGTTACTGGCCATCTTCGCAGCTGCTAATATTCTGATGTGCCTCATCATTACGCAGAGTTTTGGTTGGCCTTCCTTTATTGCGTTACTGATGCTCAATTTCTTTTTCAGCATCATGTTCCCAACCATTTTTAGTCTGGGCTTAAAAAACCTGGGAGCGCATACACAACAGGCAGCCTCATTTATTTCAATGGGTGTAGCGGGGGGGGCTGTATTCCCATTTTTGATGGGTATGGCAGCTGAGCATGATGTAGCGAATGCCTACTATCTGCCCATAATCTGCTACACCGTTATTTTCCTGTTCGGGGCGAAGTTTTACAAAGTGAAGTAAGAAACTATCTAAAAATTAGCTCTTTCTCAGCCTAAAAACCCCTAAATCCCCTAAAGGGGACTTTGCTTACTCTCAGATAAAGTCCCCTTTAGGGGATTTAGGGGTTTTTAGATAGCACACTAACTCCCAAAATTTTATCAACTTACAGGGTATTTCAGGCCAGTTCAAGACTATTTCTCTGTAGACTGAAACGCTAGTAGAGCACAGAAGCCAACGTATTTTGTGCTTATTTTACGGGAAAATACCTAAACGCTTGCTATTAGCAGGCCACCTATCTTTTATGCAAACTGAATTAACTCCTCTTGCAAATAGCCAGGTCGAACAGGAAACTGTTTTCGAGAGTAGATACGCCAACTCACCCGGCGAAGTAAAAGGAATGAATACCGACCAGCTCCGACAGAATTTCCTTATCGAAAAGCTGTTTGTAGCCGATCAGTTTCGCTGGGTATTGTCGTTTTTTGATCGGTACCTGACGGGGGGTGTTATGCCGGTTGCTGAACCCCTTAAACTGCAGGCACCCGACCAGCTCAAAGCCACTTATTTCCTGGAACGTCGCGAGTTAGGCATCATCAATGTTGGTGGCCCAGGCCGGGTGGTGGCAAACGGTACGTCTTACGATCTGGAATACAAAGAGGCCCTGTACATTGGACAGGGAACACAGGATGTCCAGTTCAGTTCTCACGACGATGCCAATCCGGCTAAGTTTTACCTGAACTCCACCCCAGCTCATCGTAGCTACCCAACCCGAAAAATTTCGCGGTCCGAAGCGGAGGTTGTTGAGTTAGGCAGCATGGAAACTGCCAATCATCGAGTCATCAACAAGTTATTGGTAAACAGCGTTTTGCCAACCTGTCAGTTGCAGATGGGTATGACCGAACTCAAAGCAGGCAGTGTCTGGAATACCATGCCCGCCCATACCCACGACCGGCGTATGGAGGTCTATTTTTACTTTGAAGTGCCTCAGGGACAAAGTGTGTGTCATTTTATGGGGCAACCGCAGGAAACCCGCCACATCTGGATGCAGAACGAACAGGCCGTTATTTCACCCAACTGGTCCGTTCACTCCGGAGCTGGTACATCAAACTATACCTTCATCTGGGGTATGGCCGGCGAAAACCTCGACTACGGGGATATGGACTTCTGCGCGATCACTGACTTAAAATAAAAAAGGTTTATAGTATTCGGTTTTAGGTTTACGGTTGGCTGGCGCAAGAATAAGCTTGCGCCAGCCAACCGTAAACCTAAAACCGAATACAGTGAACTTAAAACAGTAAACCCTTACCTAATGCAAACCTATTGGGGTGTTGATTTAGGCGGCACCAAAATTGAAGGCGTTGTGTTATCCGCCCCCTCACCCGACGCGGTAATTATTCGCAAACGCATTGATACCGAAGCTCATTATGGCTATGAGCATATCGTGAACCAGATTGGCAAGCTAATCCAATTGCTCAAAGCTGAAACGGGGCTCCAGCCAGAAAAAATCGGTTTTTGTACACCCGGTACACTCGATCCCGCAACCGGTACGATGAAAAACTCGAACATGACCTGCATCAACGGGAAGCCGTTCCGGGATGATCTGGCTCGTGCGCTGGGTGTGCCTGTTACGACCACCAATGATGCAAACTGCTTTGCCTTATCGGAAGCCACGATGGGGATTGTACAGGACGTTGTCCCCGATTTTCGGGCGGTCTTTGGGGTTATTTTAGGAACCGGCGTTGGTGGTGGTGTGGTTTTTCGCGGTTACGACGGAATACCCATCGTTCAGGCTGGTCGGCAGGGGATTGGTGGCGAGTGGGGCCATAATATTCTGGAAGAGAACGGCTATCCATGTTACTGCGGGAAACGCGGCTGTAACGAACAGGTTATTTCCGGCCCTGCACTTCAACGCTTTTACCTGGAACAGAGTGGCGAAAGCCGCAACCTGAAAGAAATCCTGAAACGTTATTACCAGGGCACAGACCCTTACGCAACGGCTACCGTTGAGCGGTTGCTGGAGTATTTTGGGCGAGCGGTATCTACAATCGTAAACATGCTCGACCCCGACGCCATTGTGCTTGGCGGGGGCGTTGGCAACATCGACTTGCTGTATACGGAAGGGGTGGAACGAGCTAAAAAATACGTGTTTAACGACGGACGGCTCAACACCCTGTTTCTGAAACCCAAACTTGGCGATAGCGCCGGGGTTTTTGGCGCAGCGCTGATGGGATAGAAATTTTGATGTGTTTGCAGTTTAGAACAATACTTTCTAGTCTCTTTCACCCCTAAATCCCCTGAAGGGCAGGGCTGTTAAGTTCTGGAGCTCAACGCCAAAGGCGTGTTATTATTATAGCAAAACGTAAATTCAATTTCATTCAGAACCCTGAAAGGGTGACATTATTTCACCCTTTCAGGGTTCTGAATGGATCATTTTTCCATTCTCTATAATCCTTTCATCCCTTCGGGATTAGAACTTAACAACCCTGCCCTGAAGGGGATTTAGGGGTGAAAGAGACTAGCTTATATAGGCGCATGATACCACCGCAAACTTCATTTTTTATCCATAGCAGACAGCTTTTCAAGCGCAAGGTATAACGCCTGATTGCCCGACGAACCCTTACCCATTGCCTGAATAGACGTATAGAGTTGTTTGACCAGCGCCAGACCGGGTAACGATAAGTTCATGGCGTCTGCTTCTTCCAGGGCTATGCGTAAGTCTTTCACAAAATTATCGACCGAGAATCCCGGCGAATAATCTCCTCTGACAATTTTTGGAGCAAGCACATCCAGACTCCAGCAACCCGCTGCCCCTTTGGAAATTGACTCCAGCATGGTGGTTAAGTTAAGTCCCGCTTTCAGGCCATAGATCAACCCCTCACAAACGCCAATCAGGGTACCCGCAATCGTAATTTGATTGCACATTTTGGTATGTTGACCTGAACCGGAAGGTCCCTGAAACACAATATTTTTACCGAACGTCTCAAACAGGGGAAGCACAGCGTCAGACACCGATTTATCGCCCCCGATCATAATCGATAAGGTTCCATTGATAGCGCCTACCTCGCCACCCGAAACGGGCGCATCTATAAATTGGGCACCGTGCGTACGTGCAATCTCCGCAATCTTTATGGCAAGACTTGGCTTAGTCGTTGTCATATCGATTAAAATGGTACCGGGTTTTATGCCTGTAAATAGCCCCTCTTGCCCAAAATAACACTCCTCCACATCAAGTGGTGAACCAATGATCGTGACAACTATATCGGAATTAATAGCCACCTCGGCTGGGGTGTCATACCAGGTACACCCCAGTTCGATCAATTCAGCTGCTTTGCTTTTTGTCCGATTCTGGATGTTTACGTTGTAGCCTGCCTGTAGCAGGTGTTTGACCATCGGCTTTCCCATAAGCCCAGTCCCAATCCATCCAATTACCTTGTCTTTAGTCATGTTATTTATGGCCCGCAGCTTATTATGATCAATTATGATTTTTCAATATCATATTGATCATAAAGATCCGCGTTCTATTTCTTTGAGAAATTGAATACTTTAAGTGTGATCATCAGGATAAAAAATCATGGCAGAATATCCGCCATGATTTCCAAACCAACCTATGATGCAAAAAGCAATGTACAATCAGTGCGCCTTTGCCGAAGCTTTCGATTTGCCAGCTACGGGCTGCGCTATAAATTCAATGAAATCGACACGGGCGGTTTCGCTGCCATTGGCCATGCCAACGAGTTCAATTTCATCGCCCGTATTGATTTTCACGTTGGGAATAGTCTTGCGTTTCCAGCAGTCAACATCATCCGTCAGCTTCCAGGATGCTTTCTGCTTTCCAGCAACGGATACCGCCAAACTGCCCTGCCCCCCTTTTTCATCCGCGTAGGATACCACAATATCATAAACACCCGATGGATTCGTGAAGGTCGATTTTGCCGTTCCTTTGCTGGTTGTCTGTACGCTTGGCTCAATCAGGAACTTATCAGGCGTATAACCCGTGAGTGTCATGTTTTCAACTTCCATACCCATAATGGGCGTAAATCCGGTAACACCCGCTTCGCTCAGGCCATTCCGTACAGCCCGAAGCAACGAATACGGTGAGCCGTCGTAGTGCTTGACACCGATTCCTTTGGCACCCCCATCCACCGAAATCTTGATGCTGGATTTCACAATTTCAGGTGTAGTGAGCAAGCGGGTTGGTACGCCAGGGATAATGGGAATATCATTTCCCATGAAGTATTTAGTAGTGGCTATCCTGGATTTACGATCTGATTTCTGATAGCCATTTTGCTCCGTGTGCGTTGATAAGTGAACGGAGTTGATGTTGTTTTTTAGCTCTTCCAGGGCTAATCCAGATGTGCGGTCATTGAGGTCATTCAAGCGAAAGTCAATTTTTGGATTTACCTCGTGCAGTTTATCCGTCACTAACTTATAGATCTCGGTCGTGGATGCTTTCCGGAAATTACGCCAGTTATCCAACTGCGGTTGTGCATACGGATTGTCTTTCAGAACGGGGATAGCCGCTTCCAGATCAAAGCCCATCGCCTTGGCTTTGCGTTTGCAGGATTCACAGAAACACGTACCTCCTTTTACGGGATCATCGGACCGGCTAAAGAGCAGCATACAGGTCTGAACATAATCGACATCGTAGTTTTTGGCCAGATCGCCGTAGAGGGCTACTAAGTATTCACGCACATCGGGGTGATTTGTGCAAGGCCGCTCAACGGGGTTATTGTTGATATCCCGCTGCTTAAACTCTTCATGCTGATTCAGGTATTCTACCGGAATGTACGTATGGGAAACCTCCGCACCCGCCCGCAGGCCGCGTGCGTGGGCTTTATCCAGAACCAGTTTCAGCCAGTCGGTCTCGTTGAGCCAGGTATACTTTGAAAACATGGGTTTAATCCGCCCGTACAGGCTCATGTCGGGGCGGAAATACGCTCTGGAATCTTCGGCATCCCACTCTCTACGAATCGGGTTATGATTGAACGTAAAGGTTCCAGGTAATTTATCGTTGTTGAACGGACGATGCTCCTGGTGCATAACCGCCAGCATATACACCGAATTTATCCCGGCTATGCTGGTCATATTGTCGAGTATCAGATCAATGCCTTCGTCATGTACTTCCCAGGGATAAATACTTCCGGTAACTTCAAAAGCTGGGGCGGGTACATTCGATCGCTTGACTACCTGGGCGTTCAAGGTACCTATGCAGAGCATCACAAAGAATGCCAGCATACGTTCTCTTCGAAAAATGAATCGTTTCATCACGTTTATTAAGGATAGGGTTTCAGTTTACCTATTATTTTTTACCACAGAGGCACAGAGATTCGAAGGCTCCCAATAACTCTATGTTCTCTGTGCCGTAACGACGGGCCGCTCTGTAGACAAATTTCTTTTTGTTCATATAAAATCAGCTGACCAGATTCGGCGTTTGTGGTTTTTTCTTTACCAGGACAACAATGGTCGATGCCAGCACGGCCAGTAAAATAGCCAGCCCCAGCAGGTACACATAGCCTCTCGATGCATCCAGACTCGTCGTTGTTTTTGCGGTGTTGAGCATTTCGTATACGGGAATTGTCCATTTCGCTATGTATGCCTGTGCCAGCACAATCAGACAGATCAGGAGCAGCATGAAGAAGCTATGCTTTACGGTAAAGCGGAACAGTTCGGATTCCTGACCTACCAGATTACCAGCTGCTGCGGCTACGGCAATGGATTGCGGAGAAATCATTTTACCCACAACACCACCTGATATGTTGGCCGCTACCGTCACGACCGGATCAACCCCAATGGACGTCGCCGTAGCGTACTGAAGTTTACTAAACAGGGCATTGGCCGATGTATCAGAACCCGTAATGAACACACCCAACCAGCCCAGCACCGGCGCAAAAAACGGGAACATAAATCCTGTATTAGCCAGTACGGCCGCCAGGGTTAGCGTAATACCCGAATCATTCAAAATGTAGGCAAATCCCAATACGGCGGCAATTGTCAGAATCGGGAATTTTAGCTGGTTCAACGTAGCCCCGAACACCCTGGCACCCTCGCTATAGGTCAGACCTATTAACGGGATGGCTACGAGATCGGCAATGAGTATTGCCGTACCAGCGGCCGATAAGTAATTGACTTTAAAGATCTTAGACAATACAGTACCATCTTGCCCCTGAATGGCATTGTGCAGTCCCGGAAACTCGAACTGGAACATACCAATGGAGTTGAGTACGTCCTTGATCGATTGCATACCCCAGGCAATCACCATAATGGTCAGTACAATAAACGGCGACCATGCCCGGAGCATTTGCCCGCCTGTATAGGTTATGCTGGCATCAAACGTAGGAGCTGGTTCATTGGCAAAACGCCAAACTTTTTTAGGTTTCCAGAAACGCAGAAAAACCATCAGGCAGACAATCGAGCCCAAACCCGCAATGACATCGGGAAGCGATGGTCCTAAATAATTGGACGAAAACCATTGCAGGAAGGCAAACGATATCCCCGTTACCAGCACAGCGGGCCATATTTCTCTGGCCTTTTTAAAGCCCGCTATGATCATGACCAGGTAAAAAGGCAGCATGATCGACAGGATCGGCAGGGTCCGTCCAACCATCTGCGAAATGGGCAACTCAGGAATACCGGATACCTGCGAGGCCACCGTAATGGGAATACCAATGGAGCCAAACGCAACCGGGGCCGTATTGGCGATCAGGCAGATCCCCGATGCATAAAGTGGGTTGAAGCCTAAGCCTACCAGCATGGCCGCTGTGATAGCAACGGGTGCGCCAAAACCAGCGGTCCCTTCCAGAAACGAGCCGAAGGAAAACGCAATCAGCAGTGCCTGTAACCGCCGATCGGCAGTGATGGACGCCATGAAATGCTTAATAATTTCGAACTGACCACTCTTAACGGTGAGGTTAAAGAGAAAAACGGACATGACCACCAGCCAGCAGATAGGGAACAGGCCATATAAAGCGCCATGTCCGATGGACAGAACAGCCAGCTTCACCGGCATTCCATACACCAGAATGGCAATGAATGCAGCAATCACGATGGCAATCAAACTAGCCTGATAGCCCTTCATTTTCTTGATGATCAATGCCCAGAAAATGAAGATAATAGGCACTGCCGCGACCAGAACGGACAAAGCTATATTGTTAAGTGGATCAATAACCTGTGTCCATTTCATAGGGTTGATTGCATTAATAGGTGTATTTAAAATTAGGCTCTTGAGATTTTTTTAACACAGAGCCACAGGGAACACAGAGATTTATTTTACTAAAAAATCAGACTTTTAATCTCTGTGTTCCCTGTGGCTCTGTGTTAAAAAAATCAATTTTGCATTTCCCATTTGGTATCGGTTTTCTCGCCCATATCCAGTACCAGCGTGCCCCCGTTCATCAACTCATCATGGCTAAACGAAAGCGATTTCAGCGGCTTGCCATTTAACGTGGCCGATTGGATGTACTTATTGCGACGCGATGACTTGGGGGCCAGCAGGGTGAATTTCTTGCCATTCGGCAGATCGATGGTCACCTTCGTGAATAACGGGCTGGTGATGCTGTAGCGGGGTAAACCGGGTGTGGTGGGGTAAAAACCCATGGCCGAAAAAACCACAAACGAAGACATGGAACCCCCATCCTCATCGCCCGGCACCCCGAAGATGGTATCCTGGAACCAGGTGTCGAGCAGCAGTCGGGTGTATTTCTGGGTTTTCCAGGGGGCGTTGGTGTAGTTGAAGAGGTAGGGAATGAAGAAGGTCACCTGATTGCCCATCGCAAACTGGCCGATCATCCCCGTTTGGTTTGGCCATTTCTCCCAGAACACGGGTTTACTGCGGTCAAGACCTTCCCGGAAAAGCTGGTCGAGTTTCTGCTCCATTTTATCGGCTCCACCCAGTAACTCCCTCAGCCCTTTGATATCCTGCTGCACATTCCACAAATAGCTCCAGCCATTATTTTCGTTGTAGTAATCAAATCCATTATGCCCCCCATCAAACTTAGGGTCTATGTCGATCCAGTTGCCTTTGGCGTCTTTAGGCATAAAGAACCCTATTTTCTCCTGCCAGACATTCTTATAATTCTGGGCTCGGGGTGCATACTTTTTATAGACTTCCTGGTTCCCTAACTCTTTACCCAATTCGCTCAACGCCCAGCTGTCGTAGGAATCGCCAAGGGTTATAGCCACCGCCGAGCGTTTCTGACCCGACTTCTGTGACGCAAAGGCATCCGTTTCGGCCTCGCCGGGATGGAGTGCGGGATAATAACCTTTTGTAAAATAGAATTCTTCGAGATCTCCCTTAGGGCCATTTCTGAACGGGAGCATGGTTGCCTGCTCGGCGTTTTTGAGCATGCCTTCCAGCGCCGTTTTCACATCGAAATTCCGGATACCTTTCCGGTACGCATCCAGAAACATAACTGACGATTTGAAGCCAAACATACCCGGACGATCGCCGAAGGGTCTTGGGTATTCGGGCATCCAGCCGTTTTGCTGGTACATGGTTACGTAGGATTGCAGCATGTCGGCTTCCCGTTTAGGATCGAGGATGGCTCGTAAAGGGTGAAGGGCCAGGTAGTTACCCCAGCTGTAATCGTCGTTGTAGAAAGGGCGAGTAACATCATGTACCTGTTTATCAGCGCCACTGAAGTACTTTCCGTTCTCCGAAAAGTCAATCATGCGCACATAGCAGCGATACAGGGCAGTGTAGAAAGTCCGTTTCTGGGATTCGGTCCCACCTTCTACCTTAACCTGTCCAATAACTTTCTCCCAGGCCGCTTTACCTTTTTCTTTAAGCTGATCGAATGTAACGCCGGTCAGTTCTTTCTCGAAGTTCTTCTTGGCCTGCTCGGGGCTGACAAATGAAATGGCGTAACGAAATTCCTGTACGGCCGCATCGGATTCCCCATAGCTGGCAAAAGCGCGTTCGCCGGGCATTTTTTTGGGTTTTTCAGGCACGGCACTTACGGTATATTTTCCCCAGTCTTTTTCGCCATCTTTTTTACCCGTTTGCGGCTTTCCAGTGAAAACGCCGTAGATATAAGCAGTTCCTTTCTGCTCATGGATCGCATCGACAACAAACTCCGTACCCATTAGCTGATTACCATTCTGTAACTCATACTTCCCGTTGGCGTAGTAATGCGATAGCAGGAGGTTCTTCTTCGTACCCGCCGGAAAGGTAAATCGGTAGATACCCGTTTTCTCGCCAGCCGTATATTCCGTCAGGATATTGCTATCCGTCAGTTTTACCGAGTAGTACCAGGGCTGGGTCACTTCCAGGTCATGATCGTAGGTTAATCGGCTGTACCAGGCCGTATCCGTTACGTTGCCAACGGATGGCTTTATGGCAAAAATCATCTGAGGTGTAATGATATTCTGGCACAGCATCGGAAAATCGGTGATCTGCATATCCAGATGATCCTGCCGATGGGGAAACACCCGTACCATCTGGTTAGGCAAATGAACAATAGGCCGATTCGTATTCAGCAAGGGAGCTACGTTGCCAATGGTGGGGTCAATGTAATTTATGCCCGATTGGCTTATTTTCCCCGTTTGCGCCAGACTGAGTTGACACAGACATAGGGTACTAATCAGGGCGGTTAAAGCTGTTTTACGTAGACTATGGTGTAATAGGAACATATTCCCGGGAAGGTTAAAGGTGTTTAGTTGTATATATGTACCCATGGGTACGCTAATACGTTATCTCCCATTTGGTATCGGTTTTCTCGCCCATATCCAGTACCAGCGTGCCCCCGTTCATCAACTCATCATGGCTAAACGAAAGCGATTTCAGCGGCTTGCCATTTAACGTGGCCGATTGGATGTACTTATTGCGACGCGATGACTTGGGGGCCAGCAGGGTGAACTTCTTGCCGTTGGGCAGATCGATGCTCACTTTGGTGAACAGCGGACTGGTGATGCTGTAGCGGGGGATTCCAGGCGTTGTGGGGTAAAAACCCATAGCCGAAAAAACCACAAACGAGGACATCGAGCCCCCATCCTCATCGCCCGGCACCCCGAAGATGGTATCCTGGAACCAGGTGTCGAGCAGCAGTCGGGTGTATTTCTGGGTTTTCCAGGGGGCGTTGGTGTAGTTAAACAGGTAGGGAATAAAAAAGGTCACCTGATTGCCCATCGCAAACTGCCCAATCATCCCTGTCTGGTCGGGAAATTTCTCCCAGAATACAGGTTTGCTCCGGTCGAGACCTTCCCGGAAAAGCTGGTCGAGGTTTTGTTCCAGCTTATCAGGTCCGCCCATTAGGTCGGTAAAGCCTTTAATATCCTGCTGTACATTCCAGCGGTAGCTCCAGCCGTTGTTCTCGTTGTAATAATCATTCCCGGCATGACCGCCATCAAATTTGGGATCAATTTCGATCCAGTTTCCCTGAGCGTCTTTGGGTATAAAAAAACCGGTTTTTGCATGCCAGACATTCTTGTAATTCTGGGCTCGGGGTGCATATTTTTTATACACATCCTGATTGCCCAGTTCTTTTCCAAATTCGCTCAGTGCCCAGCTATCATAGCTGTTGCCCAATGTAATAGCCACAGACGATCGTCGTTGACCAGTACCGTGGAGTTTGGCAACGGAGTCGGTTTCAACTTCACCGGGGCGGAGTGCTGGATAGTAGCCTTTAGCGTAGTAAAAATCGTCCAGCGCGCCTTTGGGGTCGTTGCGGTGCGGGAGCATGGTACGTTTGTCGGCACTTTTTACCATGCCTTCCAGCGCCGTTTTCGTATCGAAATCCCGGATACCTTTCCGGTACGCATCCAGAAAGACCACCATTGATTTGAAGCCGAACATACCCGCCCGGTCGCCAAAGAATTTAGGATATTCGGGTATCCAACCACTTTCCTGATACATCCGTACATACGTTTGGAGCATATCGGCTTCCGCTTTAGGATCAAGGATTGAGCGTAGCGGGTGGAGCGCCAGGTAGTTGCCCCAGGTATAATCGTCGGTATAAAATGGCCGGGCGTCCTGATGAACCTTTTTATCATACCCACTGAAATACTTCCCCTCTTCCGACATATTCACCATGCGGGCGTAGCAGCGGTAGAGTGCGGTATAAAAACTGCGTTTCTGGGCGTCGGTCCCGCCCTCAACGTTCACCTGACCAATGGTTTTTGCCCAGGCCGCTTTGCCTTTCTCTTTTAGTTGATCGAACGTAATGTTGGTGAGTTCTTTCTCGAAATTTTTCTTTGCCTGCTCGGGACTGATAAATGAAATGGCGTAGCGGAATTCCTGCACGGGCGCATCGGATTCTCCATAACTGAAGTATGCCCGTTCCCCATCTACCTTTTTATGCTTTTGGGGAGGGCCCAAAACCGTGTACCGTCCCCAGTCTTTTTCACCCTGTTTCTTACCACTTTCCGGCTTGCCAGACACCTTTCCATACAAATAGGCAATGCCCTTTTGCTGATGATTCGCATCGTCTACGAACTCTACACCGGTTAGGGTGTTGCCATCGGTTAGTTCATACTTTCCTTTTGCGTAATAGTGTGAAAGAAGCAGGTTTTTCTTGGCACCTGCCGGAAACGTAAATCGGTAGATTCCTGTTTTTTCGCCCGCCGTATATTCCGTCAGGACATCATCATCCGTTAGTTTTACCGAGTAGTACCAGGGTTGGGTAACCTCCAGATCATGGTCGTACGTCAGACGTCTATACCAACCTGTATCGGCCAGGGCACCAGCATAGGGCTTAATTGCAAAAATGACCTGGGGCGTAATGATATTCAGCGACGACATCGGGAAGTCGGTGATCTGCATATCCAGGTGATCCTGCCGCTTAGGAAACATGCGTACCATCTGGTTGGGCAACTGAACGATCGGCCGATTGGTATTGTAGAAAGGTGCCACATTCCCAATAGTTGGGTCGATGTAGTTCAGCCCAACCGCTAGCGTAGGGTTCTTTTTTTGCTGAGCAAATCCAACCTGTATTCCTGTTAGAGAAAGGAGGATTGACAGGGCGGCAAATATGGCGTTGTTTTTTAGGATCATCTTGTAGGTTCTATTTTAGCCTCCCGTTCTCGCTTGGCTTGCCGACCGGGCTGGCGTACCAGTGAGGAATCAGTTCATCTAAAAATACCCCCACCCCCCTAAAGAGGGCTTTGCTCGACATGGGAACTATCCCCTTTAGGGGGGTGGGGGTATTTTAGGTAAGGGCAAATTACCCACTAATTATACCCTGGATTCTGCGGCAGAACAGCTGGGTTATTAATGATTTGTATTTCGACTAATGGAATCGGAAATAGTGCATTATAGGGCTTAAAGCCAAGCGGTCCCATAACGGTTGCTAACCGATCTGTCCGTGCCAGATCGAACCAGCGTACACCTTCCATGGATAGTTCATAGATTCGTTCGTCGTAGATTTTGGTACGCAATTGATCTTTTGTCAGGCCTGAGAAGGTAGGCATTTTTGCCCGTGTGCGCACCTGATTCAGGTAGGTAAGGGCGACATCTGTTTTGCCATTTTCGTTCAGGGCTTCGGCATACATCAATAAGACATCGGCATAACGGATCACCTTCCAGTTTACTTTGCTGTCATTCAGCGAGTTCGTAATGGCCAGATACTTTTTGGTGAAGGTTGCAATCTGTAAAAAGCCCTGGAAAACGCCGTTGTTATCGGTATACCCTTTGGCCACGGTAACGTCCCGTCTTGGGTCGGTGGGGTCAAAGGAATCGAACAGAGCAAGGGTTGGCGTATTCTGTTCCCCAGCACCACCTTTAATGCCGTAAAAGGTTTCTGCTAATGAATTGGCGGATTTGGGCAAAAATTTATTCGAGAAACCGCTGCCTGCCCCCAAGTTGCCATCCTGATACTCAATATCGAAGATGTACTCGCTATGGTGTTCATCTTTGGTATAATCGAACAGATCTTTGTAATTGGGGAGCAGTGCATAACCCAGGGTGGTTACTTCCTGAAATTTGGCCTCTGCTTTCACGAAATCCTTCCGGGTCATATACACCCGCCCTAAAATGGCTTTAGCTGCTCCTTTGGTGGCTCTACCCACATCCACCCCTGTATACTTGGCGGGAAGCTTGGCTTCGGCCTCCAGCAGATCTTTGATGATCACCTCATCATAAATCTTATCGACCTTCTCCCGTACTTTAGTATAGCCCTCCTCAATGGTGGTCGGCTTGGTATTCAAGGGAACATCACCAAAAATACGTACCAGATCGAAATAGGCGAAGGCGCGTAAAAACTTGGCTTCTGCAATGTGCCGGTCTTTGTTCGTCACAACGGCCGGGTCGGTTCCTTCAATTTTCGATAGAATAAGGTTCGCCCGGCTGATGGCACTGTAATAATTTCGCCAGGTGGATATCATTAAGTTGGCATCACTATTCATGTTGAACTTATCCACCGAAATCAAGAAAGCATCATTCCCCAGCGCGTGCCACGAATCATCGGCGCGCAGATCGCCAAAAATCCAGAAATCCTGATACTGATTTTTAAGCATGCTATATACGCCAACCACCGCATCCTGAAAATCTTTGTCCGTTTTATAGACGGCCTCAACACTAACAGTAGATATTGGATTCAATTCAATAAAGTCTTTCTGGCATGACACGGTGAACATGGATGCGAAAATGACAAGGCAGGCTATTTTTTTCATGTTCGTAGTCTTCAAGAAAATGGATAATGTAAAATGGATAATGGACAATGCATACCCCTGATTATCAAGCTAAATCATTATCCATCATTCATTTTACACTATCCATTTTCGATTAATTAAAATCCCACATTTAAACCGATGAGTAAGCTTTTGGGCAGTGGATAGTCATTAGCCTCTACGCCTGGCGTCAATGGATTATCTGTTGTACTGACATCCGGATTAAACGCCGTGTTCTTGGTGATCAGGAACGGGTTCGATGCATTTACATAAACTCGAAGGGAATTGAGCCCTAGTTTTTGTACAATATTGGCGGGCAGTACATACGCTAACGAGATGTTATTGACCCGCAGATAGGTACCGGTATCCAGGAAGAGCTGGCTGGGTAGCCGAACGCCACCCGTTGGCGTATCGTTGGGGCGGGGTGTCTTGCCATCACCAGGGTCCTGTTCCGATTTCCAGTAGTTATTGCTGAACGCATAGCCTCGCACACGAGCCCGTCCACTATTGCCTCCACCGCGTGAGGTATTATAGATCTGGCTCCCCTGCGAACCCTGCAGCGTGAAACTCAGGCTGATATTTTTATAGCTGACGCGGTTCGTCATGCCATAATAGAAATCAGGATAGGGCGAGCCCATGATCGTTTTATCCGCATTTGTAATGACGCCATCGCCGTTGATGTCCACAAATCGGATATCCCCCACGTGCGAGCGGTCACTGCCAGTTGGGTTATAAAATGGTCCCTTGTCCAGTTCAGCCTGGGTTTTAAAGATCCCATCGGTCAGCCAACCATAGAACATCCCGATAGGCTGGCCAATCTGGGTAACGTTGTTTCCCGAGTAAATTGGATCACCCTGGGGACCTAATTTCACCACTTTGTTTCGGTACGTCGACAGGTTAAAGTCCGTTGACCATTTAATTTTTCTGTCAACGTTTACGGTGCTGAGCACAAACTCCCAGCCGGTGTTTCTGACTTCGCCGATATTTTGCAGGGCCGTACTGAAACCGGTATTATTCGGGATGTTTACGTTCAGCAGCAGGTCCGTGTTTTTAGATTGAAAATGGTCAATAGAGCCGCTGATCCGGTTGTTAAAGAAACTGGCATCGACCCCAAAATTGATGGAGGTTTGTTTCTCCCAGGTTAAGGATGGGTTGCCAATACGACCGGGTGCAATGGCCGTTGCTACTGAGTTGCCCAGACCATAATTTTCGTAGGCGATGGTTCCATACTGGTCGTAGTTACCAATATTATTGTTCCCGGTTTCACCGTAGCTGGTCCGGAGTTTAAGTTCGTTGAGGGCGCGGATGTTTTTCAGGAAACTTTCATCCGAAATACGCCAGGCCAGGGCAACAGATGGGAATATCCCATATTTATTTTCAGTTCCAAAGCGGGACGATCCATCCGTACGAATGGAGGTAGTTACGTAGTATTTACTGTTGTAATTGTAATTGACCCGTGCCAGATAAGACAGCAACGACCACTCATAAATGCTTGACGTTCCGTTGGTGATCAGCCCACCAACGGCACTTAAGGTAGGCACTAAATTATTCGGAAACTTATTACTGCTCAACAAATTAGACTCACCATGTTCTTTCTGAACCGTATAACCTGCCAAAGCCGAAATGGAGTGCTTGTTGAAACTCTTCGTGTAATTTAAGGTGTACTCGGTGAGCCAGTTCGTAATCAGGGATGAGTTATCGGTACCTAGCGCCAGCTCATTGGCGAAGTAAACGCGTTGCGGCCGAAAATACATGCCCTTGCCGCTTATAAGACTCCCCCCTATCAGCACGTTGAATTTTAGTCCATCCATGATCTGGTAATCGAGGTTGATATTCCCCAGCAAACGAAGGCCTTTTTGCGAGGTAATCGTTTCCTTCGCCACGGCTAGTGGGTTATAAATGTCGGCCATATCGGCCAGACCAGCGTAGTTGAAATAGTTGCCATTGGCATCTAACAACGGCCGAAAATTATGAATCTGTAAGGTAGAGGCTACAATCCCCAGCGTACTGGCCGTACCTCCACTAACTCCGGTCGACGGCAGCGAACGCTGATCTGTATACGATGGGTTGAAATTTAGCTTCAGCGATAACCGTTTTGTGAGTTGGGCGTCAATATTCGTTCGTAACGAATACCGCTTGAACCCGCTGTTGATGATAATCCCATCCTGATTGAAATACTCACCGCTTACCGCATAGCGAATATTTTCGGAGCCTCCTGTTGCAGCTAATTGAATCTGGCGCTGGGGTGCTGTAATCAATACTTTATCCAGGGAGTTTTCATCGGTAGTGTTCCGGCCTTCAATTACGTCCATGATAATGGCGGGAACTGGCGTAAACCAGGCAGTAGGTGGTCCTGTTACGTCTTTACCAGCATCCAGATTTTTATTCCGCATGCCATCATAGAAGAACTGAGCCTGTTGGAGCGAATTCTTCATGATAGGCACTTTCGATACTTTCTGCCAGCCGTAGTAAGTATCCAGCGTAATGTTCGCCTTGCCAGATTTGCCGCGTTTGGTATTAATTATAACCACACCGTTCGATCCTCGCGATCCATAAATAGCTGTAGCCGAAGCGTCTTTCAAAATGTCCAGGGTTTCAATATCGTTTGGGTTCAAGGTCTGAATGTTATCCGTCGGAAACCCATCGACCACATACAGGGGACCGGCTCCTGCCGAAATACTACCGATACCTCTCACCCGAATCTGCGGTGCGGCACCCGGTTCGCCGGAAACGGCTTTCACCTGCACACCCGCTACCCGTCCAGCCAACCCCTGTTCAATCCGGGTTACGCCTAAATCTTTTACTTCTTTGCTGCTGATTACCCCAACCGATCCCGTCAAATCCTTTTTCTTGACGGTTCCGTACCCGACCACCACAATCTCGTCGAGCGTTTTATCATCCGTTTTGAGTGTAACATCCACAACCGTACGATTGCCCACGTTGACTTCCTGCGGCAGGTAACCTACAAAACTAAATATCAGGATGGCAGCCGCTGTGGGAACATCCAGTTTATAATTTCCGTCAGCATCGGTGGTTGTTCCTTTTTGTGTACCCTTTATAACAATGCTGACACCGGGTAAACCCTCCCCTTTATCATCGATCACTTTACCCTGAACCGGAATATCTGCCGGAGCCGGAAGGTGCATTTCCAGCGAATTGTAGGGTTGCAGACTAGTCCGGTTCAGCGGAGTGGTGGGTAGGATGTCTGTCGTCTCAGAGCCCGTTGGTAAGCCCTGACTAGCCGTGCTCTGTGCCTTCCGGCTTTTCACGATCACGTAAACACCGTCCTTTATTTTTTTAAAGCGAAGATCATACGGCTGAAGCACCTTCGTCAGATTCTCTTCCAGCGTTGCCGTTGTTTCAATGACGGACGAATTCACGGATTGATTGACCAGTCGATCTTCAAACAGAATATCAACATGATAGCGGGCTTTAAATTGAATCAGGACCTCTCGTAACGAAATGGTGGTTGCCTGCACAGCATGCGTACTCACTGCGTTAATTTTTGTGCTGGCTAGCAATTGAGCCGGTGCCTGATAGCACACAAACAACAAACCACTGTGTAGTAATGCTTTACGAGTTACCCGTAAAAAGTATCTCATGGTTTAACGGGATTTAGAGGGTAGGAATTAGTCTTTAAAAACGATTTTATTATTCTGGCGGGTAAAGTTGATATCGAACAGCTCAGTGATCATTTCCAGAACTTCATCGGCATTATGGGCGGGGAAGGAACCCGTTGCCGTACGATCAGCTAGTTCAGGCTCTTTTATCTCGACCTGAAAACCGTACGTTTCCTGTAGTATGGCGGCAATCTCTTTCAACGAGGTCCGCTCTAACGTAATCCGCTGATGCTTCCAGGCCGACTGGACTTCCGGATTAGTCGTATGCGCTCGGGTTAGTTTGCCCGAATTATCCAGGGTTACCAGGTCGCCGGGCTTCATAATGATAGAAGGCGCTTTAGGCGTCTGACTCATTTGCAACGCAACTTTACCCGTGCGTAGTGTTATCTGAGATCGTCGCTGGCGGGCAAAAACCGTAAACTGCGTACCTAACACGGTTACCTGCAATCCTTTGGGCGTAACCACCACAAAGCGCTGATTTTTTGGGGAATGCTGCACCTGAAAATCGGCTTCGCCAGTTAGTTCAACGGTACGGGTACCATCGCCAAAACCAAACCTCGGGAATCGGATCGACGAGTTGGCATTCAATACGACCAGCGATCCATCAGTCAGTTTAACCTGCTCTGTCTGTCCATAGCCAACCTGAATGGTCTTATAAAAAATACGATCCTTTAGTCCGAATAAAGAAGCACCAATCAGCGTAACCAGAACAATGGCTGCCACCATGTTTCGATTAGAAAATGCCCACCAGCTCCGATTATAGGATACGGACAAAAAGGGACTGCTCGCGGGGATTTCCTGGTTCACTCGCTCCTGCGTCCGATTAAACGCATCCTGCCAGGATGCCGTGGCCTGCAAATGGGATAACTCCCACTCATGCAACCACTGATAGTATTGCTCATGATTAGCGGTATCCTGTAACCAGGCCTCAACTGCTTTTTTTTGAAGCGGGGTTGTATGACCCGAGAAATAATCGAATACTACTTTTTTATCTAGTATATCTTCCATATGATAATCCATCATTTAGTAAGGTTGACAATGGTGGTGTGTTTTACCCTTAGTTAACTAACCAGAAAAAGCAGGCCCAGGGCGAGGACGACCTTACGGAGGAGGCTTAATGCGCGGGCCATATGGGCCTCAACGGTCTTCAAGGCTACGCCCAATTCGGTAGCGATTTCGTGGTTCTTTTTTCCTTCGAACCGGCTCAGCAGAAAGATACGCTGGCACTGGGGGGGCATGTTGTGAATAACCGATTCGATCCGTTGATAGAGCTCATCATATTCGATCAGTAATTGCGGGCTTTCGGTACTGGGCATTTGCTCCGACAGCTCTGGGGAGGTCATGCTGCGCTCTTCCCGGAGTTCGTGGCGGATGTAGCTATAGGCCCGGTTTCGAACAGCCGCATACAGGTAAGCCCGATAAGTGATCTTAATGGAATTGAAACTATTGCTCTTCCAAAAATCGTGAAAGACTTCGCACACGATATCTTCCGCTTTCTCTTTGGTATAGACAAAGCGAACTGCATGGCTGAATAAGGCCTGATAATAGACTCGAAAGAGTGCTTCAAAGCCCTTGTTTGTCGACTCTGCAAAAGCTACCCGAATCAGATGTTCATTATCTACCACTACTGACTGCATTTCATCATGCCGGTGAATCCCCCCTTTGTGAAAGGGAGTTTCTGAAACTGAAAAGTTTTCGACTGGGCGCATTGGCTAAGGATGAGTATTTAATAGGGTGACGAATTCAACCCTATTTACCCTTAGTCGTCAGCAAAAAAAAGTAAAAATAAAACTTCGCGTAATTACATTTATTACTAAACGTGGAGCCAAGGTGTATAGTGCTGAATACGAAAAAGCCTTTTCAGCTGTCTGTTTATAGGCAGTTGAAAAGGCCGTTTAGAACGAATAAGATAACTGATCCTATTTCTGCCCCATAAGAAGCGAAAAATGGCTCGGTTTACTACTAAATATCAAGGCAAAAATCAGCCTGCTTAGTTGTAGTTCAGTTGAATGGATTGGATATGACTCTTCTCTTTACCCGTCCCAGATACGCTAACCCCAATACGTGGGGCGCGATCCCACCGGGGCACGGAAGATCCATTGAGTGGTCCGGCTGTTAGGAGTTGTGGGTTTGTGCCACCCGTATACCAGCTAAATGTGTAAAATTGTCCGGCAGCAGTATGGACTTGCAAGCTAATGGATGATAGCGATTCAGGTATCGACTGTGTTTCCAGTACCGTTCGAACGGCATCTTTCACCTGCCAAAGTTCCAGTTGGCTTTTCCGGACACCCAAGCCAAGCCCATTCGATGCGTCACCGTACAGGCATATACTTTGAAGGACATCCACTTGCGGGCGAATGGCTGCCGAGAAGGTATACGTTCCTCGCTTGATAACGAATCCCAGAAAACTACCTATTGAACCAGAGGCCGTATTTACTAACTGAAGCTGGCCTTCCTGAACAGTAAACGTAGGTTTAGGCAAACTTACATCCCATACCCAGGGCATTTCAGTTTTGTTGGTTCCAAAGTCCAGCTTCAGGCCAGGCTGCATCGTTTGGCTGACGCCCATTGGGGATTCAGCCACAGCGGGCATTTCAGTACCGTATCGAAAGGCAGGCCATTGGGTTTTGTCATCCCAGGTTAATTCACTGAGTACACCCTGGCGGCCCACAGACGTAAAATCGACTCCGTTATACGCATGGTGCAGGTAAAAATAGCGGTTATCGGGGGTAGTGACTACTGTTCCGTGGCCAGGGCATTTCCAGATGCTATCGCTGACCAGCACCGGATTTCCGGCGTACTTTTCCCAGGGTCCCTGGAGCTTTTCGGCCCTGGCCAGACCTACCTGATAATTACAGCGGGCCCCACAACAGGCATTGCCGGAATAAGTCATGTAGTAATAGCGCCCCCGTTTGAAAATAGCCTGCCCTTCTGCACCTCCACTTTCCCAGTTGTTTTTGTCAGCGGTCAGGAGCGTAAACGCTTTACCAGTCACCTTAAGACCATCGGCAGCGAGTTCGGCACCCAATATCTCAATAGCCTTTCCTTTGTCTAGTCCGTAAGCTTTCCAGGTAATGTATAACCTCCCCTGGTCTTCCAGCACAAACGCGTCGATAGCTTCGGTCGTCCATTCAATCAATAAACCGTGGTCAGTAAAGCCCTTCCGCAGGTCGCGGGTAGAGGCAACGCCGATGTACGAGCGCTTGTCCGACTTCCGGCGGGCGGTATAATACACGAAATACGTCCCATTCCGATAAAAAAGCTCCGGTGCCCAGTAGCTGCCCATCGTCCAGGCGGGCATCTCCTTAAAAACTGGCCCAAGGTACGCCCAGTTAACCAGATCGGTGGATGTATACATGGGGTACGGTGGCCCCCACTCCGAGGAAGTCCCTACTGCATAGTATGTGGTACCAACCCGGATAATGGATGGATCGGCAAAATCGCCCGAGATGACTGGATTTCGGTACGTAACAACCGGCTTGGTCGGTTGCTGTGCCAAACACAGTTGAGTAAGTAGACTACACGTAAAAACGCTAAGGAAAATGAGACTCTTCATGAATAGATTAATTCAGGCTTAAACGATGGCGCAAGGCAGGAGCCCTGCGCCATCAGGTAATGACCGTATCATTAACCCTAAAAGCATCTTCCTAAGTAGCATCTACCGTTCAAACGTTAAGCAGGTATTTTGATCGGAACGAATCAACTTAAAAAGAATGAACCTGTCCAAGGATTTACTTTAAACAGGTTCGATGAGTACTTTACGTAAACTTATCTTCAGACTTTCTTCACCCGAAAAACAACCCGAATCGAATTCGTCGTACTATTATTAGGGTCAACGAATAATTTTCATGATGATCCGCTGAAACAGGATTAGTTTGGTTGATGAATTACTCCACAGGGTTCAGGACAGGCTCGCACACGACTGGCTGCTTTCCCAGCAAGTCTGTAATGTACTTTGTACAAAGTGCATTGGGATTATACTGCTTAAATTCAGCCCGAAGGCGTTGCGCATTCCGCTTGTAGTCCCGGTTGGTCAGCACCTCTTCTACGGCTGTCTGAATCTGGCGGGCCGTAGGACGCTCAGTTTTTAAGTTTACCCCCACATTAACATACCCAACACGGGCAGCAATCTCATTTTTACCTTCGTGAACCCCGGCCGCCACCATTGGCAAACCATGCTGAAGGCTCAGCATTACACCACCGTAGCCTGCGTTGGTCACGTATACATCCGTATACGGCATAACGGAGTTGAAGTCAATGAAGTCTTCGATAATGACGTTTTCCTGGGGGTAGCGCTCTCTTAATTCAGCGGTTTGTGAGCCCCCGGTTGTTACAATGACGAGCGTTCGGCTATCGTTTTTGAAGGCATCGAGTGTTGGAACAATCAGTTTCGTTGCGTCGCGCTCAACGGTTCCCTGCGTTACCAGAACTACACGCTCATACATCCGGGCTTTAGTTACGTCCGCGAATGGGCGCTTTACGCCATTAGTATAAGGCAGCATGGGACCAACAAACCGAATAGTCTCGCTCATATCGGAACGGGGGTACTCAAACCCAGGCGCACCGCTTTGCAGTAACACGTCGCAGTGCTGAATCATGGCATCGAAGAGAAATTTGGATGTTTTGGGTAAGCCATACGCCTGGAGCAGTTGATTATATTGATCCGTGCATGTTTTTAGCAGGTGATGCGTGATCAGGTAACGCAGTAAAGCCTGTATGGGTCTACCCAGCACCCCACGCATTGGTGTTAGCCCCATCCCCGACGGGGGCAAATCCCGGGAGGTTTCGATGAGCGGCACTACACCCACTGCTGCCACCGGCACATTGAGCAATTGTCGGATAAAGGGCGCACCGGTGAAGGCAACATCGCAAACGAGCAACTCGAACGGCCACTCCTGATGAATACTGGTCAGATCGGCAACAAACTCCGGTACCCGCAACAGAAAAGCATGGTTAATATCGAATCGCAGCTTGGCAATAGCCCCCTTTATTTGCTTCCGTTCCGGTATTATCTCGTCGAAATTATCCTGATTCAGCTCGATGGCCTGCTGATACGGATAAAACGGTAAACCAAGCCGACGAACTTTGTCGGCATACGAAGGCCCCGTATACCAGCGAACATCGTAGCCAAGCCGTTGCAGATGAACGGCCAGCCCTGTTAGTGGATTAAAGTGCCCTTCTAAGGGCATACTGGCGAATAGAATACGTTTAGTGTTCATTATGTTGTTCGGTAAAAAAGAGAAAGGTATAGAAGGGTGCACCGCCCGTTCGTGAGTCGAAGATGCAGGAAAGAGTAGCTATACCTCAAGCTGGTATTCGGTGAAACGATAGGTTTTATCGGTGAAACCGCCAGGATGGGGCATCAATCGTTCAGGCTTAACTACGTGGTCATTGATAGTCATTAGTAGTCATTGATGGTCATTATTCGTAAAAACCATGAGTGACTATCAATGACCATCAATGACTACTTATTGAACAGCAACTTGGGCGAGTTAATCGACGACTCTTCGTTCAGTAAGGGGACAGTTACAACAAACCAACCTCTTCTCTCTTCAATAAGCACAGTTTCCTGGCCTAATAACTCATACTTAGTTGCCAGATTCGTTAGTCGGGCTCCCGTTGTATCCACCCGAAGCGGCTTTCGTTGTAGGGTATTTTCAACGCGTAGCCAGCCATCTGGCGTTGTGCTGATGCATATGTGCAGGGGCTGCTCCGGCAGGATGACATTGTAGCGCACAGCATTTTCAACCAGCATTTGAAGGGTAAGCGGAGGGATGAACATCGTTTGCAACGGTTCATCGATGGCTAATTTGAGGAGTAGCCCGGTTTGGTATCGGGTTTGTAATAAATGAAAGTACGACCGAATAAAACTCAGTTCATCGCGTAAGGGAATCAAGTGCTGGTCCCCAGCCTGAAGCAAGTATCGAAACACACTGGTAAGCTCGTCTAAAAACTGATCGGCAGAATCGGGATTCTCCCGGATCAGTGCGGAAAGCGAGTTGAGACTGTTAAACAAAAAATGAGGATTAACCTGGCTCTGTAAGGACGTGAGCTGGCTTTGTAGCGACATCTTCTCCAGGTCGCTGCTTTCTACCGTTTCACGCTGCCACTGGCGCAGAATGTACCAGCCTTCGTACACCGAAAAATAAATGATATGATAGAAAACCTGTATACCAAGCGTCCGGCTAAGCTCGACCGCACTGGTAAAGTATAAGAATTTACCATCAATCAGGTAACGCACCCAATGACGCATCAGCCAGGCAAAGAAAACCAGCACAGGCAGCGCTGCCAATAAGTACAGTAACCGCCGGCGGGTATTGACAAGGCCCGGATACCGGTATTGAATCTGTAAAACTACGTAGCGGGCAATTTGCCAGCAGACTAGTCCTGCCGTCAGCGCAATGGCGTCATTGAACAGTGTCGTTTTAAAAGGCAGTTTGAGATACCAGTCCAGCCGAAAAAAAAGGCCAACAAACAAAAACAACCCAACCGGGCCAAGTAAACGCAGGCGGGTGTCATTGAGTGGTTTCATGAACGAACCGGCATTTCATATTGATGAGCCAGTAAGGGTAAAGTCACCACAAACTGTCCATCCGCTTCCAGAATAGATAGATCGCCTTCACCCAGTAATCGGTATTTGGTCGCGATGTTGGTCAACCCAATCCGATTGGACAGTACAGGGGTACTCTTCCGCTGCAAGTTATTGCGCACAATTAACCACTGTTCCTGGGTCTCTATAACCACCCGGAGCGGTCGTTCGGGCAACATAATGTTGTGTTTAACAGCATTTTCCAGCAGCAGCTGGAGGGTTAGTGCCGGAAGCTTCATTTCCAGCTGTGCTTCCTGAACAGAAATCCGCAAATCAAGGCATGCCCCGTAACGGGTTTTCAACAGGTGAAAATAGGACTGAATAAACTGCAACTCCCGGCCAAGAGTTGTTAATTCCCCATCATTGGCACGTAGCAAATACCGGTACACACTACTGATTTCATCCACAACATTTTCGGCCTGACCGGGATTGTCGTAAATCAGCGAGGAGAGCGAGTTGAGGCTATTGAACAGAAAGTGCGGGTTGATCTGGCTTTTCAGGGTATCGAGCTGAAGTTGAAGCTTTCGTTTTTTGAGTCGTTCGTTTCGCTCATAAGCCTGCTGCCAGGCTAGTAGCACATAACTGCCTTCGTAAATAACAAAATAGATAGCATGGTAAAATAGCTGAATACCTAGTGAGTAGGTATAGGCAGGCAGTGTCGTATCGAATGTAGTTAACCCGTTGAAAGCGATGTGAGCTACCTGCCGGACAAGCCAGCCAATATTGACCAACACGGGAAGGGCCAGCACCATCCACTGCAGACGACGGCGGGTATTGGCCAGACCTGGATAGTATTTTTGTAAGGAAAGCACCACCCAGCGGGCCAGATTCCAACAAAAGTATCCCGCACTAAGGGCAATCAGATCGGTTCGGAGTACGCTGCTGAAGGGTTGCTCAAAGTACCAGTTCAGGCGAAAAAATACGGTTCCAACTACAAACAGGGTGAGTGGACCAAAAATTCGTAACGGCCGGTCATTAAAGGTCTTCAAAGCCCGTTGAGGTTGATTTCGTCTTTGTAAATATAGCAGGTTGCGGCCGTCCTTTGGGCTGGCACACCGCATCAACATTCATTCTCTAGTGGGTCAAAAGTAGTTGACGGAGCAGTTAACATCAACCATTCGGGCGATGAACCGACAAAAGCCCGCCATGAAGTGTCATAGCGGGCTTTGTGATTGAAAATGCCAACGTCTTGGCTATTATGAATACGTGGGTATGGAAGGATAGGCATACTGCTGAGTACACCATTTATGCATTCTATCCCGACTTCGTTTGAGCCGCATTTTCACAGTACAATCCTTAAGACTATACAACCCTGCAATTTCATTAACCGTTAAGCCATCTTCATACTTCAAGTGAAGTAATGCCTGCTCATTCATTGTCAGTTGTGCCAGTGCATCCCTCACCAGTTGGAGCTTCTCTTCGTGTAACTGAGCAAAATCCGAATCAGGTATATCCTGTTTCAACAGATTGTCCAGTGAATCAAACTTAAGCCGCTTCGCGAGTCGAAGCTGGTCTGAACAGTAGTTGTACGAAATGGCATAAAGCCAGGTCGAAAAACTAGATCGTTGCTGAAAAGCGTCCAGTTTAGCAAACACCTTCAGAAAGATGTCGTGGGCAAAGTCCTGAGCGAGTTCATGATCTCGGGTCATGGACAAACAGCGACGATACACTTTGCCGAAATACCGCTTATACAGGGTTTCGAAGCATTGCCTGGGGTGGCTGTCTGAGAATTGGAGAATTACTTCTTCATCGGTGAATAAAGTTAGCATACGTAAGAGGATCAAATTTATAAAACATCATTTATGGGTTCTAAGTTGAATTACGAATACCGCCTGATTTCGTTTTAATAGCTCCTCTATTCACAAATACCGCTCTTCCCCTCGCCAAAAAATCGAACTCAGACTAGTTAAAAACTATCCTATTCTGGTTTCATTGACCTACCGTCAATACACGTCCACCCAAATACGCTAGTCACTACAGTAGCAATACATCACCAAATATAAACTATTGGTCACTATAAAATATAGAACTGATAAGGCTGATAGTCGCATAAATCCAGCGATACTTACCTCGTTATCAGCAGCTTTCTATAGGTTCATTGTGCTATAACGTGCCTTTATGCCTCCTAAAGGGCTTTTTACTAGTAGCCTTTTGATCAGGCGACATGTAAACGGCAAGGCAATAATTGGGCAAAGAAAAGCATTCGATAACAAATCTTGTTACCAAAATACGTAAAATTGGGTAAATCCAATATTCCTACGCTAAGAATATGGGGCCACGATGGCAAACGAATGTGAAGGGTAGTCTAGTCTATGGCTTATTTTCGACGCTCAATGGCGTCACGCACAAGGGCTGCGCTCTCGTAATCTTCTTTTTTCAGGGTATTATCGAGCAAATCGTCGAGTTCGGTGAGGGTACAAGCTGCGTAAAAGCCATCCAGGGCGCGGGCAGTATCGTCGGGATAGTAGCCACTTATATCCAGAACCGTTTTGTTCATAAAGATCGAACAGCCCGCCCGGACCGCTAATGCAATGGCGTCGGAAGGTCGGGCATCAATACTTACTGGCCCAGATGGGGTATTGAGGTGTAGATAGGCAAAGAATACACTGTTTTCGCCAACCCGATGAATCTCAACGCTCGTTGGATGCGTGTTCAGGCGTTCGAGTGTCTGAAAAAACAGATCGTGGGTTTGCGGTCGATAGGGAGTCATTTTCTCTATTGCCATAGCAATAGCCCGAGCTTCAGCAGGACCAATAATCAGCGGAACACGACGTTGACTGACCATATCTTCCAGAATAAGCGCGTAGTTACCCGGTTGTGACAGGCTTTCTGACAGGGCCACAATAGTAAGTTCAATCGCTTCCATCTGATTGGTTTCATTGACTAAACGAACACACATCCAGCATTAACTCCAGGGTCAAAGCCGTTACTCTTGTTAATATACTGACCTAGTAGTATTTTAGCCATTTCCAAGTCTCAATTCGAACAGATATTCATCTGCCCGATTGACATGGTTATGTCCCTCCGCCGATCATTGGCTGCCAGTTTACGCCTAACGTGCGCCAGTTGAGCTGCCCATTCAGGGCAGGAATTAGCGATCATGCGTTGCTTTAAAAATTTAAGCGGATTATGAATCGAAGCAAACAACAACTCAACCTGCCACTCTCCCTGCGAGCGGGTCAGTTGCTCAATAATCACGGTATCGGCTAGCCATGTATTGTCAGCATATACCTGAAAATCGGATAGATTCCCCTTTCGTTCTGTAGTGTGTAGGCTGCCTATACCAGCAAGGAGATTGGCATAAGCTCCTTTATCTATATAAAATGATCGTTTTCCCATAGGTATCTCAGCGCATCCCGATTGTCAACAAAAATCAGGGGATCAATCAGTTAGTTAAACCTGTGAGTACGAAATTGGTTTATAATCACCCCTATTTTTCGTTCACACTTAAGCTGACAGCAGCAAATCAATAGCCGGTTAACTCCGGAACAGTATCAGCTATTGGCGTTCAGAACAGGGAAAGCCAGCCTACTATCCGGCCTCTTCATATAACAAAAAAACAACATACATTTGATTAAAAACGAGAGCATTTTGTATTTTTACAGTACTCTTTATCCCACTCGTTTATGACCAATTTGACTACTTCATCATCGCGTAAATTTCGAAAGGCAACCATCTTAGTAGTTGAAGATAATGCCGATCAATGGTTCATTATTCATTGGGCATTACTACAGCGTTTTCCTGAAGTGGAGGCTATCTGGATGCAGGAACCTGCTCAGGCAATCATGTATCTGGAAGCCTGTAAAGCCGATGTACGCGAATTGCCAAAACTCATTTTACTGGATTTATACTTACCCCAGCGGCAAATGGGCTGGCAACTGTTAGAAATGATTAAGGCGCATTACCTGTTCCGGGAAATACCCGTTGTTATCCTAAGCCAATCCAGCGATCCTGAAGATATTAGTGAATCCTACTCCCTCCGAAGTAACTCGTACATTGTTAAGCCTATGGGGTACGAAAAATGGCTCGATTGTATTGCTTCATTCCGCCACTATTGGTGGGAGGCTGTTACCTTGCCCAAGTATGCCTGATTGTTAGTTATTAGTTACTGGTTATTCGTTATTAGATGGCTAATAACGAATAACCAGTAACCAACCTCCATTGGAAGCATCAACCTTCTTGTTGGTTAACTCCCGCTGGGCATGCAATACCAATGCGCTAGTTTCAAACACCTTTTAATCCCCTACTGAGCCTGGAAGTCTAATACCTAAAGTAGTGTTTTATGATTGTCAATTTCAGCACAGGTAACAATATAGCCATTGAATATACCACTGGATGAATCCATACCTGTAGAATCTCCCACCTCAATGGACGCATGGTTCTCCAGCGTAGTTGGTAAAAACATGGGACTGGCGTTCAGTAATACCCATTTATACTCAGTATTGTACTGTTTCAGCCGAAATTCAAGCTGAAAGGGCAACCGTTTTTCAAATGCACTTTTGTAAATAGCTAAATACGATTGCTGGTCGTCGGGATGTATTTCTTTTTCCCAACCCTGTTTTATAGAGTCAGCTAACGAATGGCCCGTAAAGTTGATCCAGGCTTTGTTGAAGAATGTGTACTGGCCATTGGCATCCGACACCCAGATTAGTACAGGCGCATTTTCAACCAGATTATGGAGCCAGGCTTCGCGCTCGGCCAGCAGGCGTTGGGCCCGGCGATGTTCGGTTATATCTTCAATAGCCAACAAAATAGCTTCCTGGTTCCGAACAATCCGGCGGGCATTTACCAGCAATACTTTCTCCCCTATATCGGTGAAGGTATGGGTCACTTCAAACGAATCGACCTGAACATTATGTCGGATCACATCAGACAGCAACAATCGCAGGGCAGGAATGTCCCACTGGCGGTTGCCCAGTTCGTAAATAAGCCGCCCCTGGGTTTGGTCTTCATCTACCCGGAATAATTTATAAAATGTCTTGTTGGCACTCTTTACCCGAAGGTCTTCATCAAGCACCAGGGTAGCTTCCCGGATGGTCGCAAAGATGACCTCCGAAAACTCATTGGCCTCCGACAACTGGTCATTTCGAACCTGCAACTCCTGGTTAATGGTCAGTAATTCTTCGTTTGTCGATTCAATTTCCTCTTTGCTGGTTTCGAGTTCTTCATTGATGCTCTGCAACTCCTCATTGCTGCTAATGATTTCCTCATTGGCCGATTGGAGTTCCTCGTTGCTAGCTTCCTGTTCCTCCACAATCGAGCGCATATCTTCGCGCAGCGTAGCCAGTTCTTCTTCCAGTTGCTTAATCCGGCGATTGCGTTTCTCAGCCAGGTCTGTCCCTACGCTCCCGGCTGCTTCCACCTCTTCAAAAAGAACCAGATACAGCCGCTCCTCAGTATCCGTCCGAAGCGGAACCACTTCAATGGCCACCTGATGCACTTTGTCTTTAATTTTCACCTCTAGTCCCGTTTTGCGTACAGGCTGGCCAGCTTTTCGGGCTTTATGAACTGTGTTACGTAGTTCGAATACCAGCGAGGGACGGGCCATTTTCAACAGGTTCAGACTGGCTTTCCCTGTTGAAGGTTCAAGAAATGTACTGGTTGACCCTCTAAATCGCAGGATATCCAGATCGTCGTTGACCACTACACTGGCAGGCACATAATGGCGAAGGAGTAAATCATCGATTGTTTTTTCCAGATCATTAACCGGGAAACCTGCCTCAGAAGCCGGTTCAGACCGCTTTGGTGCATCGGACCCACTGAACCGTTCTCCTTTGTGATCGGGCTCCGGATTATCTGGATTCAACCGATCAAATCCGAGTCGGGGACTCATCTCAAAGGATGCCCGGCTGACTACGTCGTTTTTTCGGATGTAGATTTTATAGTTTTTTTCTACCTGAGCGAACAGCGTAGTCAAACTACCCACCGTTTCGGATTTACCGAGCAGCAGATAGCCGTTTGGATTTAGTCCATAATGGAACAGGGAGATCGCCTTTCGCTGATAGGTGCTTCCCAGATAAATCAGCAGATTACGGCAACTAACAAAATCAAGGCGCGAAAATGGCGGGTCTTTTAGCAGATTGTGGGGCGCAAATACGCACAAATCACGAACGGCTCGGTTTATACGATAGTGATCATCCGTTTTGGTAAAGAACCGCTGTAGCCGCCGGGCCGATACATCCATGACCTCACTTTTTGTATAGCTACCCATCCGGGCCTTGGCTACCGCAGCTTCGCTCAAGTCAGTTGCGAATACCTGAATCGTCATGCTCGACGCCATATCGCCCAGGGCTTCGATCAACAGGATAGCTAGTGAATAGGCTTCCTGCCCTGTTGAACAGGCAGGCACCCAAATTCGGATTGGCTCGCGAGCCCCCTTTTCTTTGATAATCCGGGGAAACAGGACTTTTAGGAGGTAGTCCATCGTTTCCGGATCGCGAAAAAACGTAGTTACATTGATTAGCAGATCATTGTACAGCAGTTCCATTTCATCCGGATGCTGTTTTATATAGTTAGCGTACGCTTTTAGTGTTTCAAGCTTAAAAAGCAGCATTCGCCGGATAATACGCCGACGAATGGTTGTAATTTTATAATTCCCAAAATCAACCCCAACTGCCCTACGAAGCAATAAAATGACCGCCTTTATATCTTCGTCGGTTTCGTCATCTTCCGATACATCAGCCTGTTCCGTCTGCCGAAACAGCTCAGGCTTGCCACTCAGCAATTCCAGTTCATGAGCAATTTCAATGGGAGAAAGCACCCGGTCTACCACATTTTCGGAAATTGCCGATTTGGGCATACTCTGAAACCGTGCCGTTTCGTCCTGCGCAAACGTAATCCCTCCTGCCACTTTAATAGCCCTTAGCCCCAGCGTTCCATCGTTAGCCATTCCGGATAATAAAACGCCAATAGATCCTTCCTTCTGCCGGTCGGCCAGGGCAATAAAGAACCGATCGATGGGCATATGTGGCGACCCATTCGACTGGCGTGGCTGGAGTGTCAATAAACCGTCTACAACCTCTATATCCTGGTTAGGCGGTATAACGTACACATGATCAGGCTCAATTCGCATGAGATGTTTGGCCTGCCTGACAGGCATGGTGGTTGCACGTCCCAGAATGCTGGCAAGCTGACTATCGAAATTCGAATCAAGGTGTTGAATATAAACATACGCCAGTCCAGTCATTGGCGACAGATGTTCCAATAACTCTGTCATGGCTTCCATTCCCCCTGCCGATGCCCCAATGGCAACAATAGGAACAATGGCGGAAGACGTTGATTCCGACTGGTCAGAAGATGATTTTTTCTTAGGCATTTTTTACGGCTTTACTAAACCAACGGGCAGGGTACCGGTTTACTTTATAACCACAGTCGGCAGGATTCGAACGTCCTATAAAGATATGGCTTGCCGCTAATTAACTAACTAAATAGTACAACTTTAGTTAAGTAATCAGGCGTGGAAAGCCAGCTAAACGGGCGTATTATCTGTTAGATTCTGCCCTGAAAATCAGCCTATTATTGTTGCCTAATTTTACATATTGTTGCAAGAAACTTCCACTATTCGTGGCTTAGTGAAAGTGGTTCTAGGTTAGATAAATGTATGGCAAAACGAGACATTATTGTTATTGGAGCTTCGGCTGGTGGGGTTTTTGCCCTGAAGGAATTAATGGCGTCTCTCCCCCCCGACTTTAACGCAACTGTTTTTGTGGTGGTGCATATATCTCCCCACTCTCCGAGCTATTTGCCTGATATTCTGAGCCATTCTGGGCCTATACCGGCATCCCATCCGAAAGATGGGGAACTCATCCAGCCGGGTCATATTTATGTAGCCCCACCAGATCATCACTTGCTGGTAGAATATGACCAGCTGATCGTAAAAAAAGGACCAAAAGAAAACCGATTCCGTCCGTCTATCGATGCCTTGTTCCGGTCGGCCGCCTATACGTACGGGCCCCGGGTAATTGGCCTGATTCTGACAGGTATGCTCGATGATGGTACATCGGGTATGTGGTCGGTAAAGCGACTGGGGGGCATATGCATCATCCAGCAACCCGAGGAGGCTCTGTATGCCAGTATGCCAACCCACGTTCTGGAATATGTAGATGTCGATTACACACTCCCAATCTCCAAGATGGCCTTATTGCTCTGTGATTTAATTGGAGAAACGGTTCCAGATAAACCAAACCTCTCACCCGAGGAGCAGAAACGGCTGGAAATAGAGGTAAATATTGCGGCTCAGGACAATGCATTCGATATGGGAATTTTAGACATGGGCGAGTTAACGCCATTGACCTGCCCCGAGTGTCAGGGAGCCCTGGTCAGTATCAAAGAAGGGAAGCTCATTCGGTATCGCTGCCATACTGGTCACGCCTTTACGGCCAGTTCGTTATTGGCTGATACGAGTAAAGTGGTGGAAGAATCGTTCTGGAAGGCTATTCGCGCCTTGGAAGAAACGGTTATTTTACTTGAACAATCCAGCAGACAGTTTGCCGAAGGGGGCAACAAGAATGCTGCCGAGCAATTTTTTCAGAAAGCCCGAGAAGCCCGTGAGCGGGCACGTCAGGCGCATACCTTTGTTTTCCAGCAGGAGCAATTGAGTGAAAGCTCGTTTACTCCAATGCAATCAGGGTCAGTATAGAGCCGAAGAAATTAGCCCAGTAAATAACTAAGTCTTTCCTGAGCTAATTGCCGACCATTTTTGACCTGATCGACCTGATGGAGATAAGTAATAAGTAACGAGTCGTAGTGATTAATTATTTTTATTTCCCTGGGCCCTTGCGTAATAGACCCATGAACCCGTTCACGAAACTGCTCTAACTTGGTTATTGTCAACAGAAGCTGACCAATTCTGTCATCATATAGCTTAATTCGCCGACGGGTTAATTCGATATACCATCTATTATCGGGCGAGACCAAGACGATGGATTCACCAAGGGCAATCTGCCATTGTTCTGCCAGTTGATGCAACGAATCGGTGAATGGTTCCCCATCAAAAGCTTCTGCAGGAAGCTCCATACTTCCATCTTCATCACTAATATAGGCTTTAAGAATTTTATCGCCCTTCAAAGTGATTGAACTTAGCACATCCAATGCAATCTCCAGTTCAGGAAGTTGGCAACTGAAGTGTCGTAACTGGTCCTCTGTAGTTGAAGCTGTAAACGAGAGTGTCATACCTGTTCTGGTTTAGTGGTCTTCTCGATTAGCAGCGTACCCTAAGCGCTGTTTCCTGAGGATTCATGTACCTGCCCAACTTAGCAACTTTAGAAATGTTCTAAAGTTTTTGGGAAGTTGATTTAATTAGGTAGGTCTTATTCTAACGGCCTTATCCTTTCATAAACCGCACTAAGCCCACTTCCACCAGCAAAAACGCTAATGCCGCCAGCAGGAAGTACTTCCAGAGACTTTTGCCCAAATTTTCCTGCTCCAGCACTTGTACAAAATCGCCATCCTGAATGCTGTCGAATACCTCAACATTAGGCTGATTGGCAAATGCCCGGCGAAGCTCGTCGGCTGAATAAAAATCCATTGACGACTCTTCGTTACCGTGATTAAAGGCGAGCAATCGCTCCGTTTTCCCGTCGCTGTTCTGCAACGCATAGTAGCCCGCTTCCACCTCCTGTCCAGCAGCCAGTTCGTTACTCTTGGGCATTTCGAGCAGGAGTTGATTGCCAACTACACGCTGAACCGGAATAATTTCCAGTTTATCGCGCTTCAATTTATATACTGACCGTTCGGACGGATTGCTCACTGGAATCGTCAACAGGTTATCATCGAATGAGTAGGCCGTCCGCTGCGCCCGAACGCTCAGGGCAGCCATTTTATACATAACCGGCACAAATAAGGCGTGTTCAGCCAGATTCCCGTAGGCCGACGATAGTGGGCTGGCAAGCACATAAACATTGCCAAAGGCGGTGCCACTACCCACCCTGGACTGAGTTAGTAATGGATTTCCATCACGCAGGGTTAGGAGTCGTTCTCCCGCACTCCAGCGCCAGACGGGCGCTGCCGTTGGCATGTTCAGCGGCTCGGATTGATAGCTCTGCTGAAAGACATCCCGGAAAAATGGAGTCCGTCGGTCAGGATCGGCCACGGGAACCGAGGTGGGGGCTGCGCCCGGCGAAGCCAAAACCTGCAGATTCCCAACCCCTAAACTTCGTAGAAATGGCTCGTACGAGGTTGCATTTGGCACAGCAGGCGGAATAATAGTTAAGCTACCACCCTGACGAACAAAGCGTTCCAGTTCAGAACGCAGGGTGCCATTTACATCAGCAACTCCCTCCAGAACAACTAAATCAGTTTCTTTCAACTGGCCCACATCGAAATTCTGGGCATTGAAACTCCGATGCACAAACAGGCTGTCGTTTGAATACACAGCATCTACATAAGGAGTTGTTCGCGTTGGTGAACCGGCCTGCTGTTCATACAAATGCAATACCCGAACAGCCGGAGACGCTTCAATGACAAAGAAATACTGGTTATCGAAGGTGATTGGGTAATCTTCAAACACAATCCGTCCCCGGTGGTACCCTTTCGAGGTCACATTGAAATTGAGTGACACCGTTGCCGATCCACCCGGCGGCAGCACGGCCGAAGCAGTTGACGTTTGTGTATCATCTAAATACAGGCGTATTGGCAGGTTCTTGACATTCTCCCGGCCCGCGTTATTGAGCTTAACGTTAATGCTGTTGTTCTGCATTTCCCGAATAAAGGGCGTGCTCAGCCACACGGAATCGACATACACGTTTTTAGTTGCCTGGGCATCCAATGGCACAATAAACAAACGATCGGTGGTGTCGATTTTAAGCCGCGATAAATCACCCGCGGTACTTTTCTGAAAATCGGAGAACCAGAACAACTGGTTTCGACCACCCGGATTGAGCGAACTCAGCAGGTTACGCTGTCGGCGGTAAACGGTTTCGAGCGTTCGGGGCGTATGGGCAAAGCGGATGGAGGTCACGCGGTCACGAACCGATTCGGCGGTTCCGGCCTGTTGCTCGGCCGCCGAAAAATCGTTGGTCAGTAGTTGAAGAGAAGAGGCATTGCGAAACAGTGTCAACAGTTCATCTAATTTGCCCGTAGCAATATCCAGGTAGCGCTTGGTATTCCGCTCATTCTGCATGCTGAACGAATTATCGACATACAGACTGGTAACGCCCTGCCGCGACAAACCCAGTTTATTTTTACTGGGGATAAACGGTTGTGCGAACGCCAGCACCAGACAGGCCAGAAATAAACAACGGCATGCCAGAATGAGCCAGTGTTTCAGCCGCCGAAACGATTTGGTTTCCGTTTGAACGCTCCGCAGTAAGGCAACATTCGTGAAAAATACCCGCCGTGTCCGCCGGAAATTAAACAGGTGAATAGCAATTGGAACCGACACGGCCATCAGGCCAAACAGAAAAGTAGGATAAAGGAAGTTCATTCAGGCAAAGTAAGAAGAGTCTGTCAATCGTCATACGATTGTCATTACTGGTCATTTGATAGGTATAAGGCAATCAATGACTAGCAATGACAATCGTATGACAACGACTAACAATTACGTGTCCATTTTATAAGTAACGACCTGATACAGGCCTTTCGTTTCTTTAGTGCCTAAGTTAGTCAGGGATTGTGATTTCGTAAAATGCTGTTTTGGTTTGCAGTACATCTGTATACGTAATTGACCCAGACTCATCGCCCACTGTTGTAAATTCATGGATGGGTGTATGCCCAACAACCTGATGGAATCCCGCTACGTAATCGGTTTTCGTTTCGGAACGGTCGGCCCAAATTGGTCCGCTAAACGGACTAGAGCCACCCCGTTTGGGACTAACCTCAAATAGTAGATTACGGAACCACGGCTCTCGCTGGTGGATCTCATTTACTAATTCGGCCAAATGATAATCGGGAGTTATGGCTAAGGATTCATTGTTGGTTTCCGTCAGTAATCGTTTAAGCCATTTATTGGTAATGCCCGCATGCGTAAACAGATAAGGCCCCTCCTGATGCGCTATTTGAAACAGATTTTGGTGTTTGGCAAAAAAGTCGCTCAACGTAGGTTGCGCCCAAGCCCGAAATCCAGAACAGCGATAGTGCGGAAAATGCAGGTATTGGGCATCGTGATTGCCAATCAGCAACACAAACTTATCTGGATTAGCCTGCTTTAACTGACTGATTTCAAGCAGATTCGTATAAATCGTTTCATCATCAACAATATAACTATCTGTATAATCGCCAAGGAAAATAATCTGGTCGTACTTGTCAAAATTAGCTTCCTTCCAGACGGTTCTTCCGTGAAGGTCACTGATGGTAAGGAATTTCATGAACGATCTTTTCTCCGCCAGATAAAACCATCCAGCACATAATGGGTCATTTGTGGGAGTGCGAGTAAAGGGACTAACAAAGCCAGCAGATGTTGTTCCGTTACAAGTGGAAGTGCCTGAAACCAGCCAAAAACCGTAGCGTGTTCGCGCCAGACGAGCCCATCCCACAAACCCTCTTCAAGATAAGCCAGAATACCGAGTAAACTAAAAAAAACAAGCCAACTAAACCTGTTTATTGATAATCCAGTAGAATTTTCCTGTTTCAAAGTCAGTTTCGGTCGGTCGCTGACCCAGATCAACGCCATATACGGAATACCGTGCGACACTACGTTGAGCATCGTAAACGCCAGATCCCCATTAAATTGAATGATCCCGAAATACCACGAACTAACCGTACCCGCAACCAACAAATTACGAGGCCAGTTAAGCTCACGGGAGCGGGCATATAGCCAACTTTCTTTTCCAACGTATAAGGCAAGCAAGAGCCAGTACAGAATTGTTGCCGTAATTTTCAGCCATTTTAGCTGCGGCTGAACAAAATCACCGTCAATGAACCAGTTAAAATGCCGCCCGGGAGTCAGGTGCCACCAAATGACAGGATATACTGTAGCCGCATAAATGACCAGTGTATCCAGTCCCCTTGACCAACCAGGTACATTGTCGAAACGGCTGTAGATGCGCATAAAGCCATACTGTTGGCGCACAAAATGAAAGACGGCCAAATACGCCAGTGCCCGCCAGAACCATAAGCTATTGACACTGTGCAGCAAGACCCCTCCCAGATAGCAACCCAATGGGATCATCAGAAATAATAGCCGCTGCTGCCGGAAACGCGCGCCGTTAAAATAGGTACGAAACAAAGTGCTGTACACATGCGCCACATCAACCAGCAACACCAGTATCACCCAGCCAACAAGTGGCATCTCGCTGGTGGTTTTGAACCGCTCCGGCAACAGCCATACGACCAGCAAGGCCAGAAATGGCGGAGCCAGTACATACAGGCCGTCGAAGCGGGCATTTTTTATCCAGGGCTGTTTCATCACGCCTTCGTAACTTCCTGAGCGGCCCGGATACCCTGATAAAATGCTTCCTCAAAAATGGAGATCCCACTTAAGTCGGAGTGAGCGAAAAATACCCGATTGTCAATGGGTTGACGAGCCCGCTGGCGTTCTGCTCCCCAAATAAAACCGGGTGATGGCGCAATCATACCATGCCCCCACAACCAGACATCCACTTGCGAAACATAAGGGGTTATGCCCGCATGTGCCATCTCTAATTCATTCAGAATCTGGTCCAGCCATTGTTCATAAGTCGTCGTATATGCCGTTCGTCGGGCAGCGTCCGGTTCCTGATCAGTGAGTGGTTTATAATACGTAATTACTTTTTGAGGAGTATCGTGCAGGTCCTGATGGTTAGCGGTAATGTAGCCAACCGATGGAGTATTATAGAGCACGTTATCCCAGCAAAGCGGCATACCTCTCCCCTGCGGTAGTCCTGAAATAGTCAGATTAGCCACCATCCAGGGGGCATATCGAAAACCCGCCAGATTGGTTCGCTCTGGATCAATAGAGCCAGTCAGGTGTTTTGTAATGAATTGTGGGGTTGCCATAATCACCTTACGCGCGTGAATTAGGATGGTATGATTAGTCTCAACATCGCAGGCTCGAACCGTCACGCCAGAACTACTGAGTTGCAGATCGTAGCCCAATAGGTTATGTCGGATCGGCGAATCCGCCTGCGCCCGAAGTTGATCGACCAGAAATCCGTTCCCTTGTGGCCAAGTCAGCACTGAGGCCGCAGTTGCGTTAGCGGCTTGTCCTTTCCGAGAAGCAAAATAGTGGATCCCCGCCCAGGCCGAGGTCGTTTCTAATGTGGCACCGTAATCATCACGACAGCAATAGGTCAGATACCAGCGTAGGTACGGCGACGTAAATCCTTCTTTATCAAGATAACCGGCAAATGAAATAGCGTCTAAAGCGCGAAACTGCGCATCGGTAGAGGATCGGTCGAGTGGAATCGTAAACGCATCGAGCCCATCGGTACCTTTCGCCTGCCTGAAGTGTTCAATCACTTCAAAAAAACGCCGAATCTGCTCTTTTTCGATCTCCGGCACACCTGTTTCCGGCACAAGCCCCTCCTGCCAGAAACCATTAATAAACAGGCGTTCTTCAGGATCGTGACAAAGGAAGTAATCGTTATATATCGGCCGTTTCTCCGCATCGAAACCTGTACAGACCTCGCTCTCCTGTAAGAAATCAAGCAGTTCTTTATGCCGAAGATCCGGAACTGGCAGGTAATGCGCGCCAAATGGATAGGCAGAAACGGCGTTTTGTCCATAGGCCGCGTTGCCGCCCGTTTGCGTATCCATTTCCACCAACATCACCTCCCGAACGCCCTGCTGATGCAACCACCGCCGTGCCGATAAGCCCGAAACACCGCCACCAATAATGAGGACATCGGTCGTTAGCTGCCCGGCAATCGGCAACTTGTGTAATGCTGGAATTGCTCTGAGTTTGTGGCCAGTCTGATGATTGGCACCCACCATCCCACCTTTAATATGGCTACTCGAACGTGATGGGGAGCAGGCAGGTAATCCAGTAGCGCCGATCATCAAGGCCCCCACGCCAAGGCCTGCCTGTACCAAAAATTCGCGTCGGCTGGCCGTTGGCCCTTCGTATTGGTCAGCGTTATTGTCCATAAGGTGCCCACTCTTCTTCAAACGACTGTACCAGAACCTGATTATTCAATTTATTGACCGCTGCTGGCACTTCCGACATATCGGGTGGAAAATAAAGCATATCCCGGAGGGTAGCCGTATTAGTATAGCGAAGCCCCTTCGGCAGTGGGCCATCTACGCGCCAGTGCCGATTGCGGAGCGCCAACACATACCCCCACTCACCAAACGACGGCACATAAGCATGGTAAGGAATGGTCTGAAAACCAACCGCTGCCAGCGTGTTCCGGATACACCAGAACGATTTCCGAGCTACATAAGGCGACGTCGACTGTACTACCACTAGCCCATCGGGTGCCAGCCGCTTTTCCAGCTCGGCATAAAAAGTGGTACTGTAAAGCTTGCCAATTGAATAATTCGACGGGTCGGGGAAGTCCACAATAATAACGTCATAGTGGATGGTGTCCTGGCGTATCCAGGTAAACGCGTCGTTATTGATAACCTGCACCTTAGGGGATAACAACGACCGCTGATTAAGCTTCAGTAGTGTTTCATTCTGCTGAAACAAACTCGTCATTCCTGGGTCCAGATCGACCAGACGAATGTGCTGAATAGCCGGATATTTGAGCAGTTCCCGCACGGCCATTCCATCGCCCCCACCCAGCACCAGTACGCGTTGTGCGTTGGGGCGCGCCTGCATGGCCGGATGTACAAGAGCCTCGTGGTAACGATACTCATCGGCCGAACTGAATTGCAGATTGCCGTTCAGATAAAGCCGGAGTTCGCGGTTGTTCCGGGTCAGCACAATCCGTTGATAGGGCGTACTTTTGCTGTAAATAACCGTATCCTGAAACGATACGCCTTCGGCATACGACATGATGCGTTCGGCATAAATAAAACCAGCGGTTAATAGAATAACGGAGGCCACTAGTACGATCGTGAATCCAGGCCGGAATGCGCGGGTTTCAGCAAATCGATACAGCAGGAACCCCGCCACACCGATATTCAGTAAGCCAAAAAACAGGGAGGTGCGAATCAGGCCGAGTTGCGGAATCAGAATCAGGGGAAAGATTAACGATGCCAGCAGTGCCCCAATGTAATCGAATGTAAACACACGGGAAACCAGGTCTTTGAACGACAGTTGGTTCTCCAGAATGCGCATGAGCAGTGGAATTTCCAGCCCGACCAAAATACCCGTTAACCCGACCAACGTGTACAACACCAACCGAAATGAGGCCACATAATCAAACAGGACAAACAGCAACGGCGCACTGCATCCGCCAACAATACCCACCAGAAGTTCAATTCGAATAAACCACTTAAGCAGGTTACCATCGAGGTATTTAGAGAGCCATGAGCCGATGCCCATCGAGAATAGATAGACCCCGATGATGGTTGAAAACTGCATGACCGAATCGCCCAGCAGATAGCTTGCGAGCGTACCGGCTACGAGTTCGTAAATCAGCCCGCAGGTCGAAATAACAAATACCGACACCAGCAACAGCCAATGCAGGGAAGTTAATCCCGGCCTGACCGCCACCCGCTCTTCGTCACTAACCATGAATGGCAGAACTGATAATAATGGAAACGGCAATCATGAACGCAGCCGCCAGAATGGCCAGGGCAACATTTTGCTCGTCAACAATTTTCTTCCAGAGATTTTCGGGCGCAATTTTCTCAATAATGACAAAACTGATGATCAGTATCGCAATACCCAGCAGTGAGTAAACAATGGAGGCCGTAATGTACTTGTATTCCATGTTGGAGGTAAGGTTATTTATGATAAAATCGGGAATAGCCGCGACTGCCGCCAGAATGGCCTGAACCACCATAGTAGCCCTGTTTGTTTTCAATACTCTCATTGTCGTCGCCCAGTAAACGTGTTCCGGTAAGACCAGCCCACACAAATCCGCCAAGCGCAAGGAGCGCAACTACTACATAGTATTTTATTTTGGCCAGTTCTTTACTCATAGTTATGATTTATCCTCCTCTGTATAAACCTTAGAATAATCACTATTGCTCCAGCGCTGGCTCTCATGCCATTGCTTATTCACAAAGAGACTAATTGGGTAAATAGAAAATAATAAAAGGAGCAAAGCAATATTGGAGCCCAGCATGGTGTTTTGCGTGATACCAATACTGAACGATACTGGTTTACCCAGATCTCTGGCAGGATATATATTTACATGATAACGCCCTGACGGAATCCGTGATAAAACAGCATCATCATCACGACTACCCTCCGACCAGCTTTCGCCACCTTCTACGCCATAATAATATTCCAGCGTCTTACTAAATTCATAAACTCTGCCCGATTGCTCGTTGATTAACGTAACCGGTAATTCAATCCACTGATTATCAAGCGAGGCCGACAGATTAAACGCCAGTACGGTAGGGCCATCTACATCAAATGAAGACGTAATAATTGGTTTGATCGTACCCGACGAATCTGATTCAGTTTGATAGGACTCTTTAAGCAGTTGTGTTGACGGTTTTACAATACTGAGAATAACCTGAAGTACAAAAACGGCAACCAGGAGCATACCTGTAAATGCCAGTAACGTACCCGAACGATCATCAGGGTCGGCAGGTTCAATAGCCCCAACACCGGATGGAGCTGGCAACACGTCCTTTGCAATGCCAAAAGCTGTTGCCAATTCTGAACGGGAAATATAGCGGGCTTTGTACCACTTGGAATCAGTTGCTCCCTGTTCACTAATGAGCATGGAAGGGGGCCGAATGTATTCAGAGATCGTCAGCTTTTCGTCCTCCAGACAATTCCAGTCGAACTCCCCTACGGCGTTAAGTAGTTCAGGTTTATATTGGTTATAGAGCCAGTATTGACCTTCATCGGTGTTGATCGTATACGTTTTGCCGCCAACATGGTAGTGCGAATACGTGTGATCCGTTGGCTCAATAACCATCCAGTGCCCGTTGTATTCAGCCAGTTGGCTGTAGCGTCCATCCTGTCGCAACAGCATGTATTCTAGCCACCTGTAAAATGAACCAGCCTCTTTTTTATGCAGTAGACCCACCACCCGAACGAACTGACCATTCAGGTAGCCTTCTGAGCCAATTGGCAAAACGGGTGTTGCCGTAGAGGGTTGAAACGTAGTCAGAATTTCGGGCGGACCTTCGTTTTCGTACTTAAAAAACGCATGGCAGTTTGGACAGCCATAGTATGAACTACCCGATACATCATAATAGGTAATCGTGGTTTGACAGTTGGGGCAAGTAAGCGTGGCCGACGGGAACGTATGGCCAGAGAGAGCCATGTTTGTCATCGGTTGAGTTCCTGTTTAGAGAGTTCGGTTGCCTCAAAATAGGTCAGCACATCCCTATAAAACTGCTGGGTTTTGGCCGTATTGTCCTTTAGGTAGTTTGATAGAAAAACGTCGAAGGTAGCGATTCCTAATTCTGGCCAGGTATGAATCGATACGTGCGATTCGGTTAGGCAGACTACAGCGGTGAACCCTCCGTTTGGAAAAACGTGATAAACTTCACCCACCTTCGTTAAGGTTAGCGCGTCAATTAGCCGGTTGAATGTAGCCTGACAGCCCCCCACGTTTGTGAGGCAATCAGGTGTCGAGGCAAATGTTGACAACAGATGCAAGCCCGGTCGGTAGGCAGTCATGCGTTTAGGCTACAGGAACGATTGTGAAATATAAGCCACAAAGTTATTCGTAGTTAATTTCCTCGCTCAAAAAATAGAACACCGGTTCCTGTACTGGATAACAGGCATAAAAAAGCCCCAACTGGTTTCCAGTTGGGGCAGAATTCAGAACCTGGATTTTTGTGATTTAACTGATTATTATGATTTTTCTTTCAGCGAAAGCCTTATCACAAAATCAAAGTCAGTCAGTTAAATCAAATAAATCCCGGTTAAGACTATAGCGTCCGTTTCACTTCTTTCAATTCGAAGCTTTCGATCACATCGCCGACTTCGATATCGTTGAAGTTCTTGATGCTCAGACCACATTCGTAACCAAACTTCACTTCGCTCACATCTTCCTTAAAGCGTTTCAGCGCACTGATTTCGCCTGTATGAATTACGATAAAGTCGCGAATGATACGAATCTTGTTGTTCCGCTTGATATTACCTTCCGTTACGTAGCAACCTGCCACGGTACCGATTTTGCTAATCTTGAATACGTCACGGACTTCAATATTACCTACAATAACTTCTTCAACCGTCGGTGCCAATAAGCCTTCCATGGCATCTCGTACCTCGTTGATAGCGTCGTAGATAATTGAGTAGAGACGAATTTCGATCTGCTCCTGCTCTGCTAACCGGCGGGCACTTGATGAAGGCCGTACCTGGAAGCCGACAATTACCGCATCTGAAGCCGAAGCCAACAGAACGTCCGACTCGGAAATCTGTCCAACTGCTTTGTGGATGATGTTCACCTGAACCTCTTCCGTAGAGAGTTGCAACAGCGAATCAGAGAGCGCTTCTACTGAACCGTCCACGTCACCTTTCACAATCACGTTCAATTCTTTGAAGGTACCAATCGCTTTCCGGCGACCGATTTCTTCCAGTGTAATGTGCTTACGGGTGCGTAGCGTTTGCTCACGCAGAAGCTGTTCGCGTTTGTTCGCAATTTCGCGGGCCTCACGGTCCGTTTCCATTACATTGAACTTATCACCTGCCTGCGGTGCGCCTGGCAGACCCAGAATCTGAACTGGTGTTGCCGGACCAGCTTCTTTGATACGCTCACCCCGGTCGTTGGTCATAGCCCGAATGCGACCATAGTGGGCGCCTACGAGCATAATATCGCCTTGGTGGAGTGTGCCATTTTCGACTAGTACAGTCGACACGTAACCCCGCCCCTTGTCGAGTGAGGCTTCAATAACTGTACCTAATGCACGCCGGTTTGGATTGGCTTTCAGTTCGAGCAGTTCAGCTTCAAGCAGAACTTTTTCGAGCAGATCATCGACACCCATACCGGACTTCGACGAAATTTCCTGTGCCTGATATTTACCGCCCCATTCTTCAACAAGCATATTCATAGACGCTAACTCAGCCCGAATTTTCTCGGCATCAGCACCTGGTTTATCTACTTTCGAGAAAGCAAACACGATGGGTACACCGGCCACTTGTGCGTGGTTGATGGCTTCGCGTGTTTGTGGCATAATGCTGTCATCAGCCGCAATTACGATAATAACTACGTCCGTTACTTTAGCACCCCGAGCACGCATGGCCGTAAAGGCTTCGTGACCCGGTGTATCCAGGAACGTAATCATACGGTCATCAGTGGTTTTAACGCTGTAGGCACCAATGTGCTGCGTAATACCCCCTGCTTCACCAGCTGCTACTTTCGCCCGGCGGATATAGTCAAGTAAGGATGTTTTACCATGGTCAACGTGACCCATGATCGTAACGATTGGCGCACGAGGCTGTAAATCGTCTGGTTCATCGGCTTCAACATCAATACCGGCTTCGGTTTCATCTTCTGCCGATATAAATTGTACATCATACCCAAATTCATCGGCAATAACGGTAATCGCTTCAGCATCTAAACGTTGGTTGATCGAGACGAACATTCCAAGGTTTAAACAAACCGAAATAACTTCGTTAATGGACACATCCATCAAGGAGGCCAGATCGTTTGCCGAAACAAACTCAGTTACTTTCAGGATTTTTGCTTCCAGTTCCTCCTGTTCATTCAACAAACGGCGATCTTCTTCGCGCTGGCTCCGGCGATCTCGTCGGCGATCAGCACCCCGGTTGGGCGTATTGCCCTGCATCCGGGCGTTGGTTTGCTGGATTGCCTTCCGAACATCGGCTTGGGTTGGCGCTTCGCGACGACCGCCACCACCCCGGTTGGCATTGTTACCTCCGCCACCGCGATTTTGGCCTTGTCCAGTTCCGCCACCACCGGCGCGATTACCACCGCCCGTACGATTGTTGTTGGCGTTATTGCCAGAAGCGGCACCAGCTTGTCCTCCACGATTGGCGGTATTGGTGCCCTGATTCTGACCTGTACCACCACCAGCGCGATTAGCTGGTGCCTGATTCCGGTCGCCCTCACGTGGCGCACCCTGACCTTGGCCTTGCGGACGATTATTTCCATCGCGCGGAGCCGTGTTGCCACCTGCCTGGTTACGATCACCTTGCGGACGATCACCCGGAGTGCGGTTTGCGGGACCACGATCACCTTCACGTGGAGCCCGATCATTGCGGTTATTACCACCCTGACCTTGTTGTTGGCCACCGCCACCCTGATTCGGTTGTGCAGTGCTACCAACAGCACCTTCACGTCCACCACGAATCCGTTTGCGTTTTTTCTTATCAGCATTGCTGTTACCGCCCCCCTGACGAGGGTTATTAACAGGCAATTCAATTTTACCAAGAATTTTCAGCCCGCCTAATTGATGACTACCAGCCGCACGAATAGTTTCGGTTGGTGCCTCTTCCTCAGAAGTTACAGGCGGTTTAGCTTGTGGGGTTTCTGATTTAGGCTTAACAGGAACTGTTGGCTTCGGTGCTTCAGCACGAGCCACAGGTTTCTGAACCTCAGGGGTAACCACAGGTTGGGAAGCCTCAACTTTTGCCACAGGTGCCTGTACTGGCGCTGGTGGATTTGTATTGGTTACTACCGGGGGCACTTCCTTAGGAGGAGCACTTACAGTTGGTGTACTTGTCTGAACAGGTGTAACTTGAACGGGAGCTACCGGAACAGGTTTCACCTCAGCAGGTTGAGCTGGTACTACAGGCTTTACAGCCTCTACTTCTGGCTTAGCAACTGGTGGTTGAACCGTTACTGGCTTGGGCACTTCTGCTACCACTGGTGTGGGCGCAGGTGCACTAACCGGCTGAGCCAAACTTTCTGAAGGTTTGGGAGCATCTACCGGTTTTACCTCCTGTGGTGGCGTCACTTTCGCTTGCGGCACAGGGGGAGCAGGTATAACTGGCTTTGCATTCAAATCAATTTTACCCACTACTTTCAATCCTGGCAAACCTGTCTGAGCAGTTTGTAGAATTGGTTTCGACTCAATTGGAGCCTCCTTGGGTAATTCAGCCGGAGCTGATTCTGGTTTGTTTTCGACAATTGGACGTCTCGCGTCATCACGACGGTACAAAACGACATCCTCCTCCTGACGACGCGGTGGCTCGGCGACCGCAACCGGCGGTTCGGCTCGACGAGCTCCGTTCAGGAGTTCCGTTGATTTATACTCCTTCGCTAACACCTCCAACTGTTCCATGTTGATTTTGGTGTTAGGATTAACTTCGACCTTAAACCCTTTGGCAGACAGACTACCCGCAACAGAGGAGAGTCCTTTGTTGAGAATTTTTGCCACTTGGCTTAGGCGCATTGACTTTTCTTCTGCCATACTTCGGTCTATATTCCGCAAATTTAATGGTTGTTGGTATCTTATGAACACCACTTACAACAATAAAAATCCCGCATTTTCATAATGTACAATGAATAATGTAAAATGGGCAGTGTTTCTCCGCCGTCATTCTACATTATTCATTGTACATTTTTCTTTATTCAAACTCCTGTTTCAGAATATTCACAATTTCTTCAACAGTATCTTCTTCCAGGTCGGTTCGGCGAACGAGTTCCTCTTTGCTCAGGGCCAGTACACTTTTTGCGGTGTCGAGACCTACTTTACGGAGTTCGTTGATCATCCATTCGTCAATTTCGTCGGAAAATTCCATTAGGTCAACGTCTTCATCGTCCTCCTGGCCTTCGTTATCGCGGAATACGTCAATCTCCATGTCAACCAATCGACCGGCCAGTTTGATATTCTGACCTCCTTTACCAATTGCCAGTGAAACCTGGTCAGGTTTCAGGAAAACTGATACACGTTTGGTCTCCCGGTCGATCTGCATCGTACTGATTTTAGCAGGACTAAGCGCCCGGCTAATTAGCAGTTCGAGGTTTTCGGTATAGTTAATGACGTCGATATTTTCGTTGCCCAGTTCACGTACAATACCATGAATCCGGGAACCTTTCATACCAACACAAGCGCCCACTGGATCAATACGATCATCATAGGATTCAACGGCCACCTTAGCCCGTTCGCCCGGCTCCCGAACAATTTTGCGGATTGAAATAAGGCCATCATAAATTTCCGGCACTTCAATTTCAAACAAGCGCTCCAAAAACACCGGCGATGTCCGCGACAAAACGATTTTAGGCGTTCCGTTTATCATTTCTACCCGGCTAATAACCGCCTTTACGGCTTCACCCTTCCGGTAACGATCTTTCGGAATTTGCTCCGTACGGGGCAGACTCAGTTCGTTATTTTCTGAATCGACCAGAATGATTTCGTGCTTCAGCAGTTGATATACTTCGGCACCAACCAAATCGCCGACCTGATCTTTATACTTCTGATAAAGGAGTTCTTTCTCCATATCCTTTATCTTCTGGATCAATGTCTGACGGGCTGTCTGCACAACACGCCGTCCAAAATCCTCCAGTTTTACTTCTTCGGCAACCTGTTCGCCTACTTCAAAGTCGTCCTGAATTTTGCGGGCTTCGGCAAGGGGGATTTTATCGTAATCCCAAATATCTTCGGAGTTATCGTCTACGATTTCGCGTGTACGCCACATTTCCAGATCGCCACTTTCGGCATTGATAATGACGTCGAAATTCTCGTCGGTACCATACTTTTTACGAATCATTGTCCGGAAGACTTCTTCCAGAATGGCGATCATGGTGGGCCGGTCAATATTTTTCGACCGGGCGAAATCAGCAAACGATTCGATTAATAGTCCACTGGTCATTCTTGTTGAAAGTTTTCGGTTTTCGGTTTATGGTTTACTGTTGGCTAACGCATACGTATTGCCAGGAACAGTAAACCATAAACCGAAAACTATTTAAATGATACTTCTACATGCGCCTTTTTTACTTCTCCGAAGGCAATCGGTGTTGGGCCGACAGGTGATGCTTCAGTAGTTAAATCAGCTTCCTTTTTCTTTTTACTCTTCGACTTCTTTTCGGCTTCAATGTCCAGCACGATATGATCATCGGCAACAGACTCCAGTTTACCTTTTCGGGTAGTTCCATCAACTAGGGTTACAATTAACTGACGCCCTACATTACGGACGAACTGACGGGGAAACATCAGCGGGAAATCAACACCTGGTGATGAAACTTCGAGGGTAAACGGCGCTTCACCAAAAAAATTAAGTTCATCCATTTGTGCACCCAGCCTACGGCTAACATTGGCACACTCTTCGATGGTAATTCCAGCATCACTATCGAGCAGAATGGTCACTTTAATGCGGCCACCCTGACGACCAACTACCTGAACATCAACAACATAAAGTTGATCGTTGTTTAGGTAGGGCTGGAGGAGTTCGGTTATTTTTGCTTTGTCGTCCATAAGGTAAGGCTAACAAAAAAGGGAGTGCGACTCCCTTTTTTGATCAATGCCATATGGTTTTTGTGCCACAAAGATAATGCATTTCTGTGTGCATAGCAAGCCCTGGATTTGAGCTAACAGTGGGCATTCCAGTCATTATACGTTATTTTTGGCATCTTCAAGGTATCTGTCTTGCTCCAAGACGACAGTATGACGATAAGAATGCGCGTTGGGCAGCTCATTGCCTTTTTTTTCCGGTCCTTGTTGTGGTCAATCAATTTAGTGCTGGCAGCCTATACGTGTCTGGCTTATTGGCTGCTTCACAGCCTGCAAATTGAACATTGGGTAGCCGGTATGATCATGATTACAATACCAGTTGTGTGGGTATTGAATTTGATCATCGTTTTTTTGTGGTTAACCACCCGTCCCTGGCGTAGCTGGCTGTCGGGCGTGACTTTATTAATTGGCATTCTTTTATTCGGCTATCGCACGTTCGTCTGGCATCAGCCAGCAGAAAAACCTACACAAGGCACTTCTGTTAAGGTATTTAGCTACAATGTGCAGGCATTTGGCGAAGAAGAAGCCTGGGAGCGAAATAAGAGCTCACCCCGTGTTCGGCGAATACTTAGTTACGTATTCCACTATGATGCGCCGATCAAATGTTTTCAGGAATTTTATAACTCAACAAAAGTCCCGGATTATGATCTCGTCGGGCGGTTTCAGCGAGGGGGCTATCCGTATTCTGCATTTCTGCATCCCGAAATGGCTCAGACAGCCAACGGTGACATTGGAATAGCTATCTTTTCTATTTACCCCATTGTCGATTCGGGACGTGAATCGTTTGGAACCCATAATGGCCTTGTCTGGGCCAATATAAAAATAGGGAACGATACCATCCGGATCATCAATGTACATTTACATTCGATGGGTATTCGAGTTGGTAAAGTATTGAAACAGAAGCAAATGAAGGGTGTCCAGCATGAGACCCGGGGGGTATTGAGTGCGTTACGAACCGGATTTATCGACCGCAATGCGGAAGTCCGTATCGTTGAAGAATATATTCGTACGAGTCCTTACCCAGTAATTGTCACCGGCGACCATAACGACACGCCCTATAGTGTGGTGTATGAACGACTGCATCGACTGTTACCCAATACATATGAAGAGGCAGGGCGCGGCTTTGGCTTTAGTTACAACCGTCTACCTGGATTCATTCGTATAGACCATCAGTTTCATGATCCCAAGTTGCCCGTGTTAAACTTCGAGACAATTAACTATATCCGTTACTCCGACCACTACCCCATTGTGGGAACGTATTTGGTAAAGTAGTAGATTGGTATACTAGTCGATTAGGTGTAGTAGGTCTATTCAAGGATGTATCCACTCCACTTAATTTACTTACTACACCTACTTCACAAAATCACGGGTGTGCATTCACCCATTCCTCACCGTCGGTAAAAACTTCTTTCTTCCAGATAGGAACGGTCTGTTTGATGGTGTCAATAATGTAGCGGCAGGCATCGAAGGCATCGGCACGATGAGCGGTTGCTACGCCGATAAAAACAGCCATTTCCCCGATTGTTAAAGTGCCTTTGCGGTGAATAATTGCATAGCGAAGAATGGGCCATTGCTGTTGGGCTTCGTCCGCAATTTTTTGCATTTCAGTGATCGCCATACGGTCGTAGGCTTCGTATTCGAGCCGGTCAACCGGACGTTCCTGCGTATTATCACGTACAACCCCTAAAAATAAATCAATAGCTCCTGCCTGATCAGATTGCAGATAGGCCAAAGCGGTGGCAACGTCAATTGGGTCAACAGTAAGCGTGATCATCAAAATAATGGATAATGAATAATTAATATTACAGACTACCTACCCTCCGCTGACAGGCGGAATAAGGGCAATTTCATCATTCCGGTTAAGGAGTTGATCGGCCTCAGCATATTCCCCATTGACGGCCACCAGTAACGACCGGATACCGGCGAGGGCAGGAAATTGCTGATGCAGCTTACTGAGCATATCACTAACCCGCGAATCATCATCTAACGTAATTGAAACAGTTGATTGGCCTGTCAAATCGCGAGTGATCCCAAACAAAAGTACTGAAACAGGTAAATCCATGTGTTAATTATAATCCGGAAACGGAACCTATACAAAGAACGTAACAAAGGTTGATCGAAGTTCGCGAACTGCCAATAAAAAGGGTGTCACTGGTTTTACGAAGTGACACCCTTTTTACTTAAACCCTCAAAATTTACTTTGAATTATTCATCTTACGTTCGGCCTTCTTCATTTTTCGGTCGGCCTTATTGAGGGCTTTATCCGTTCCATCTTTCACATCTTCCTTCGTATTTTTAGCTGCCTTGGATACTTTATCGCCTGCCTTATCAGCTTCACGGCCTATTTTCTTACCAGCAGCTTTTGTCGTTTCTTTCGCCTGTTGTGCCGTTTCCTTTGCTTTTTCTTTTGTATCCTGTGCCGATACGAGTGCTGTTGAGAAGGCCATCGCGACGGCCAGCATAATGATCTTTTTCATGGTTGTTGAGTTGGTGATTATCGTCCTCAACAACACCCCTGCCTACTCAAATGTTTAGCCAGTGGAAAAAACTTTTAACCTAGCTGCATTCCTATTAGGTTATGGTCTTTTTTACTCTTTATGCTTGAATACTTTTACCTGATAAACGTAGTCCTGCATCCGCTTAATTTGCTTTTTGCGTGGTAAATTCGCCAGTGTGTTCTTCTTATTCAGGCGCAGCGGTTGGCCTTTCAGCGAATCAACAGGAATGTTATTGAGAGCTTCGAGTAAATAGTTGGTTTTCACAGCAAAACTTACCCCTTCTGACGTAGTTTGCTTACCGCTAATAATCCCGATCACATTTCCTTTTTCGTCCAGGAGTGGACCGCCTGAGTTACCAGGATTCACACCGATAGCTACCTGATAGGCAGTTGAATCACCCCGGTAACCTGTGCCGGAACTTAGATACCCCTCTCCATACACAATCTCTTCGCGAGGGTACCCGAGTGTGTAAACACGCTCGCCAAGATCAGATGGCCGGGACTCAAAGCTATACGGAACGGGAGGCAGTGTACGGAAGGCGCTGTCATCGCAGAGTTGCAGGAAAGCCAGATCATGCGTCTGGTCTGTATAAACGACCCGCGCTTTATAGACTTCCCCTTTTGTGCTTTGCACGTATACGGAATCGGCATCGCGAACAATGTGATTGTTCGTTACAAAATAGCCATCACCCGTTAGTAAAAAGCCAGAACCAGAAACCTGTGCCGGGTTAACACTTAGGCCACGGCCGCGGCCATTAAGATCATTCTGCATTTTACGCTGATATGACTTAACCGCCTGAATTTCTTTACTTAACTGGCTATATTGCTGCTCTTGCTGATGGCTTTGCTGATAAGACCGATATAGAAAAATAGAACCGAACGTAGTAATAATGGCCGCCGATGCAGCTACGGCCAGCGTAGTACGGTACGTTTGCCATAACGAACGAATTTGCCCCGACTGCTCCGTTGCAGACTGATATGAATCAGCCTCCAGACGCATCGCGTTCATATCGACACCAGTCTGAATTTTTGCCAGCCGCTGCTTGAACCGAATTCGGTCGCCGTAGGCATGCAGGGCGCTTTCAATGTCTTTTTCGTCGTCCATTACGGTAAAGAGTTATAAGGTTATTGAGCTAAATAGCTAGTACTAACGAGAATGGATATTTTTCGATCACATAATCCAGTCACTACAAACTCAGTAACATCTCACTGTTTATATTCCGAAAAGAAGAGCCGTTTTAGCCGCATCAGGCATTTATACTTCTGCGTTTTGGCATTATCGGCATTGGTATAGCCAAACTTTTCGGTAATGTCCTGCATACTTAAATGCTGGATGTAAAAATCATCTAACAGCGTCCGGCAGGGTTCGCCAAGCCGGTCGAGCGAATCTGCCATCAGGTCAAACTGGCGGTCACGTTCTTCATGATCGATCAGATCGTCATTCAAGTGGTCCAGCGCTACTTCATCCGAAACAGGCGTTTCCGCATCACGTACCACAAACCGATTTCGTTGAGCTAATTGCTTAAGCCATAGACGTCTGCCAATTGAATAAAGATACGTTTTCAACTGGCAGTGCAACTCAAGCGAATCACTTCTTACTTTCTCATACAACACAATCAACGCTTCCTGGTAAATATCCTTGGCATCGTCTTCGCTGCCACTGTTCGTGGTCACAAAGTGAAGCACCATCGGAAAGTACCGACGATATAACTGCGTCAGTGCATTGTCGGAGCCATCGGCCAAACCCATCAGCAACTCCTCATCCGACAATATGGGCTGCCTACTTTCCTTCATTGAGTCGAGTCATTACTTAATACAAAAATGCCTGAGACGTAACCCAAAAAAAATAATTAAAAAAACTTGGGTTACCTTTTTCCCTATGGAGTATTAACGTTGACATTAGTTAGTAATCACTTAAACGAAAACATCCCCAAAACTATGAAAGCAATCACGAAATCCGCCTTCTTTTTCATGGCTATGATCGCCCTGGCTACGTCTTGCAGCTCGAAAAAGACCGAAACCACCGAAACGACCACCACCACGACGGATTCTTCTTCGACGATGGCTACGGATTCGACGATGGCTACGGATTCTGCTTCGACGATGTCTGCTGATAGCGCGAAGTAATTTTTGCTAAGGCACAACTGCCGGTAACAATTGCCGACAACGCTATACCGATATAAGAGCCTCCTGACACAATCAGGGGGCTTTTGTTTTGTCACCAATTACATCAACAACCCTTTCAACTCATTCATTTCGCCGGTTGGTGCAGCCCGTTCGTACAGAATGTTGTAAACGGCATTCGTAATAGGCATGGCGACCTTGAATTTTCGGTTGATTTCATAAATACTTTTAACAGCATAGTATCCTTCGGCTATCATATTCATCTCGGCCTGAGCTGATTGTATGGTGTAACCCCGACCGATGAGGGTGCCGAATGTGCGATTTCGGCTAAAGGGTGAATAGGCGGTTACGAGTAAGTCGCCAAGATAGGCTGATCCGCTCAGATCACGGTGTTTGGGGTAAATGGCATCCACAAACCGCTTGATTTCCTGCATGGCATTGGACACCAGCACTGCCTGGAAATTATCGCCATAACCCAGGCCACGGGTAATACCGCAGGCCAGCGCAATGATGTTTTTCATTACGGCGCTGTACTCTATCCCATAAATATCATCAACGGGTGTTGTCTGGACAAAGCGGCAGCGTAATAAATCGGCTACTCGCTCAGCACAATCCGGGTCCTGCGAAGCAATCGTCAGATACGACTGTTTTTCAAGCGCTACTTCCTCGGCATGGCATGGACCAGCAATAACTGCCATCCGTTCCGTAGGCACCTTATATTGCTCACTGACCCAATCAGTAACCAACTGATTGGCGCCTGGAATCATTCCTTTAATGGCCGACACTACTGACTTTCCAGCGAAATTCTCCGGTTTTAAACCCGTTAACGCATCGCCAATAAATGCCGCAGGAACGGCCAGTATTATATAATCACTATCCCGAAAAGCCTCCCGAATCTTCGTGCATACCTTCACTTTACGCGTGTTAATCTGCACGTCACTCAGGTAACTAGGATTATGTCCGAATTTCTTAATATGGTCCGCATCGGACGATTTGCGAAGCCACCATTTAACACTGACGTTATTTTCGGAGAGGATTTTAACGAGCGCGGTTGCCCAGCTCCCCCCCCCTACCATTGTCAGCCGAACGGGTTGAGTTACTTTCATGAAGCAAAGTAAGGAAGAAAGGAGGAGACTCGATACAAACCACCAATACAGTCGATTCGGTTAGGGCTGTGCCTAAAATAGATAGCTCATCGAATCCTAGTCAATGGTCTTTACTTACCGAAAGCTAAGTTGGGTGACCTACAGACAACTACTTCATCAAGCAGGCGTCTATTTTTTGCATATTTGCCCAAGTACTATCACGGATAGTGCTCTAAACCTGCCACTTACACTACTATGGAGCTGTTTCTACTTGTTGTCCTGCTGATTCTTGTCATTGTCGGGAATAACCGATTTAGCGCGGTTAAAGAAGCTGTTAATCTTCAGAATACAATTATTAATCAACTACGGGCGGAATTGCTCGCGTTTCAGAAAGAGTTTCGGAGTCCGGTAACAGAACCACCACCTGCCCAACAACCCATTGAACCCATCAGTGAGCCGACTCCGGTTATCACGGTTGTTCCACCAGCACCACCCATCCTAGAGCCGGAGCCTATTTTGGTGGAATCGGTTGTGCCGGAACCAGTAATCGAACCAGCGGCTGCTCCAGTTCAACCGCTTTCTCCACAGCCGCTTATTCGGTCAGAACCAAAGCCTTCCTTCTTACAGCGATTTCTGGCAGAAAACCCGGATCTCGAAAAATTTATCGGTGAAAATCTCATCAACAAAATCGGGATTGCCATTCTGGTTGCGGGCATTGGCTACTTTGTGAAGTTTGCCATTGATCAAAACTGGATAAACGAAATTGGCCGTGTACTAATTGGCATTCTAGCGGGTGGCTTATTGTTGGGCGTCGCTCACCGCCTTCGGAACACGTTTACAGCCTTTAGTTCAGTATTGGTAGCGGGGGGACTATCTGTCCTTTATTTCACCATTGCCATTGCCTTCTCCGACTATAAGATTTTCAGCCAAACAGCGGCTTTTCTGCTAATGGTGGTTATTACGGGCTTCGCCGTCCTGCTGGCCATTGCCTACAACCGATCTGCCCTGGCGGTGATGTCGCTCATTGGCGGATTTGCTACTCCATTCATGGTGAGTACGGGGCATAGTAATTATGTTGTACTGTTTAGCTATCTGCTTGTTCTAGACTGTGGAATGCTGGTATTAGCTTATTTCAAGAAATGGAACATCGTTCATTTTGTGGCCTATGGATTCACGGTCCTGCTATACAGTCTATGGCTCAGTACCGAAGTTCTGGGGGTTAAGCAAGGGCCTTATAGCGGTGCCTTACTCTTTGCTTCGCTGTTTTATGTCGTCTTTATGGCTATGAACCTAATCTACAATCTGAAACATCAGGCAAAATTCTTGGCCATTGAAATCAGCTTGCTCCTGAGTACTACAGCATTTTATTATGCAGCAGGGATGATAATTCTGGCTAATGTAAATCACGGGGCTTATCAGGGACTGTTTACAGCAGGATTAGCTGTCGTAAATTTTGGCATTGCTACGTTATTATACCGCCAAGGGACGGTAGACCGAACGCTCATTTACCTGCTGATTGGCTTGGTCGTCACCTTTGCCAGCCTGACGGTTCCTATTCAACTGGATGGTAATTTTATTACGATGTTCTGGGCTCTGGAAGCCGTGTTACTTCTTTGGCTGTCGCAACGTTCGGGCTTAACGTTGCTGGCAACAGGAGCCGTGATTGTGATGGGGTTAATGCTGATTAGCCTGACCATGGACTGGTCGGCACTTTACCGGGATGCCTACACACCTCCCTTCCTGCACATCGTGTTTAACAAAGCGTTCGTTACCAGCTTAATTGCCATTGCTAGCTTAGCCTTAACTCAGCGGTTACTACGAAATCAAGCGTCTCCGTTTCAGTTCTGGCTTGGTCAGTTGAATGTATCGACCTATCAACGCATTATCGGCTACCTGATGGTTATCGTTACCTATTTCGCGGGTGTCTGCGAACTCGATTATCAGGCTAGTCACGCGTTTGGATTTGGCGCTAATCGCACCATTTTTCTAGGTACGTACAACTTGCTTTTTGCCGCCGGGCTGCTGCTGATCGCTCGGCGGTCTGCCCTCCGCAGCAGGTTACTACAGACTTCAGTGCTTGGTGTTATTCTCCTTCTTTTATACGTAACGTTTTTCGACCCGGCGGTGCATGATTTGTTAGGAGCTTATTTTCAAGGACAGGACACTAGTCTTATTGGGTTCCCGATTCATTATCTCAGTTTAGCTTGCGTGCTAGGCCTGTTGGTTTTACTGCATACCATCCGACCACAGTTGGACCCGCTTCCGGCAGTATTTGGCAAGATCTGGCCATGGTTTCTTGGGTTCATACTGGTCTATACCGCTAGCTCAGAATTGTATTCGCATGTGGTGTATTTTACGTTTTCCGGCGCTGATCTTCCGACCTCAACTAACCAAAAACTTGACGTTGCTACCCGCTATTACGCCTTACTCGAACAAATCAACAAAGTAGGTTTACCAATCTTATGGGGCGTTTGTGCCTTCGCGTTTATGTACGTGGGGCTGAATCGGCGGAACCGCCAGTTTCGGATCATATCGCTCAGTTTATTTGCACTCACACTCTTGAAACTGTTCTTTTATGACCTTCAGGGAATTTCGGAAGGCGGACGAATTGCAGCCTTTATTTCGCTGGGGGCGCTGTTACTTATCATTTCATTCATGTACCAGCGCATTAAGCGGCTTATTCTCGACACTGACACACCACAATCTGCTCCAGAGGAACTATGAATAAGTTACTAGTCCTGCTTCTGGCAGGCTTCCTGATTACGTTCATAAGCAAGGCGCAATCGTTTCGTTTTCAGGCCCCTGTTAATACGGTTCAGCAATCAGGTTTTCACCGGATTATGCTTCCGCCCAATGTAGTAGGTCAGTTGAACGGAAGTCTGACCGACATTCGGCTTTATGACGGACAACAAAAAGAGGTGCCTTATGTGCTAATTCGGCAACAGCCTGAACAGGTGTCTTCTTTTGCGGATTATGACATCGTTAGTAAGCAATCGCGCCCAAATGTAGCCACCACACTAGTCCTACGCAACCAGGCAAAAAGCCGTATTACGTCCCTGTCCCTTGTGCTGAAAAATACAAACGTGGGTAAAACAGCTCAGCTCAGTGGGAGTTCGGATGCGCATAACTGGTACGCCATCGACGATGCAATTTGGCTTGGCCCGACCCAGAATCCCATCAACACAACGGAAACAAAACAAATCAACTTTCCACTTAGTGATTATGAATATTATCGGTTAGTGATCAATGACTCCCTAAGTACTCCGTTGAATATTTTGCGCGTTGGCCATTCTACACAACAGGCCGCAGCCGGTGCTTACTCTACGATTCCAAACCTATCCTTTTCACAACGTGATAGTAGTGACAAACATACCTATATACATCTCGTCGGCTCAGGTAATGCCCGGTTTGATAAACTCATTATTACAATTCAGGCATCTGCTCCCTTCAGTCGGCGAGCCGAAATAGGTCAGTTTCACTCCCGAAAATTGAAACGTGGACGTATTGACCGCTGGTTCGAGGTTATTCGGACCATTGAGCTAAGTTCAGCGGATAGCCATGAGGTGTATTTGCCGGGTTTAAAAACGAAAGACGTATACGTAGTTATCGCCAACGACGATAGTCCACCGCTTGTGATTCAGGATGTTCATGGGTATCAATTAACCACTTATCTACTAGCTGACCTACTAGCTGGTCAGCCCTACCAGCTTCATTTTTCGACAGACGATGTAGTTGCGCCTTCTTATGATCTGACGCCCTTCAAACCCATATCGACTGGGAATCAACCCATCATTGGCATTGGCCCTGTAAGACCCAATAGTATCCGTAGCGAACAGACCACTTTGTTTTTCACCGACAGCCGTATTATCTGGCCAGCGTTAGGGCTGGTGTTAGTAGTATTAGGGCTATTGTCATATCGGATGTTGCGGGCTATGGAGAAGGAAACTGTATAAACCTCTAAGGCGTTCATTTATCCTTGCAAATTATAAGCTGACTTAGTAATTTGCAAGGATGGTAGATCGAGCAATAACGGCCAGGATTAAGGAAGATTTAGATTTCTTTCCTATTGTAAGTATCATTGGGCCACGACAGGTTGGGAAAACAACACTGGCAAAACAATTAAGCAAACAACTGAGTAAGGAGACGCTTTACCTTGATCTTGAACTCGCAACAGACGCCCAAAAACTGATAGATGCTCAAACGTATCTGCAACGAAACGTCAGCAAATGCGTGATTTTAGACGAGATTCAACGAATGCCGCATCTCTTTCCACTGCTTCGTGCCTTAGTGGACCAGCAACGAGAGCCAGCTCGCTTCATCCTGCTTGGCTCATCATCTCCAGATCTAATCCGCGAGAGTTCAGAAAGTCTGGCAGGGCGTATTAGTTACATAGAATTAATGCCTTTCTCCTGGCCTGAAGTTATGACAATCGACTCAATGGCTATGCATTGGCTTAAAGGAGGTTTTCCAGAAGCCTTTCTTGCCCCTCGTCTAACGCTCACGTTTCGGTGGCTATCAAGCTTTGTTCAAACTTATATCGAACGTGATATTAGGGCATTAGGCTATGAAATTTCTGGCCACACACTCAACAAACTACTGTCAATGATTGCCCATATCAACAGTAGTATTCTCAATGTGAGTGATCTGGCCCGTTCTCTCGGCGTATCTCAACCAACCATCAATCGCTATCTTGACCTGCTGGAAGGAAGCTTTGTTATACATCGGTTATCTCCCTATTTTGCTAATGTGAGCAAGCGTTTAGTTAAAGCCCCAAAGTTATATCTCCGTGATTCTGGTCTTCTACACCAACTCGCTCAGGTTATTAGCTATGATGCGCTGTTAGGTCATCCGATTGTTGGTTCATCCTGGGAAGGTTATGTCATTGAGCAAACACACCGGGTTGTGGGAGATGCCTGGTCGTTCTACTATTACCGAACCGCTGCCGGTGCCGAAATCGACTTGTTGCTAGTGGCTCCCAATGGCAAAAAAGCAGCCATCGAAATCAAATTATCAAATGCGCCTACGGTATCGAAAGGCTTTTATCAAAGTATTGCCGACATCAATCCGGATTATGCATTCATCGTTATTCCCGAAGGTGAGAGTTATCCAAAGGCCGATGGGCTTTGGGTCTGCAACCTGACTGAGTTTTTAATGGCACGGTTGCCAGCCATTTATACGGCCTGATAATTGACTGATGCTTCCTTGAAACTACTCACAACATTCGCCCTCAGCCACTTATGCGCTAGCGCTGCCATATCCTTCGGTAAGGATATAATTAGTCCGGCTTTTCGTACGGTTGTTATAGGTTGTCAACACCAGTTGGGAAATGTGTCGAACGTTAGGCGACTCCTGTTAAGCTGGCTGATGCATTATTGGATTCGGATAGTGATGGTTCAGGACACCCTCATTTTCTGTTGCTATCCTAAATAAACCGATAAGGTCTTCAAGACCTTATCGGTTTATTTATTTACTCCTTCTCTTCTTCTTTCTTCTTATTCTTGTTCGGGTCTCGTTTGGTTACAAGCTCACCGTTTTTAAGTTTCTTCGAAACGGCAATGAATGGCCCCGAGATAATCTGTTCGCCCACTTTTAGGCCTGAGAGTATTTCTATATTTTCAAAATCACTGATACCAGTTTTCACTTCGCGTTGTACGGCTTTACCGCCTACATTCACAAAAACAATTTCTTTAGGCTTCTCTTTCTTATCTGCCTGTGCGGCTGGTTTTTCTTCTACAGTACCATTGCTATTGTCTTTCATCTTCGCGGTGTCAATGGCCGTAGAGTCCGCTCCACGCGTGGTTACGGCAGCAATCGGCACCGATAACACACCGGTTTTCCGGTCCGTTAAGATCTCAACAGAAGCGGTCATACCTGGCTTAAACGGGTAGCCTTTTTTATCTTTTTCGGCTAGCAGATCAGAGTAGGAATTATTCAGGATTTTCACCTTCACCTCAAACTCGGTTACGGCATCAGCGGAGAGCGAAGCGGCTGCTCCAGATGAACTCGTCAATCCATTGGCTGTATTACCAATCTCATAGACAACACCCTTAAATTTTCGGCCAGCGGTTGTATACGAATCCACTTCAATATCGGCCGTATCACCGAGGTTCACACGTACAATGTCGTTTTCGTTTACATTGACGCGAACCTCCATATTTTGCAGATTGGCAATCCGCATGATTTCGGTACCGGCCATTTGCGAGGTACCCACCACGCGTTCACCCAGTTCAATATTCAGTTTCGAAACGGTTCCGTTTACTGGGCAATAAATCGTTGTTTTACGCAGGTTTTCGTTTGCATCACGAAGGCTGGCTTCGGCGCTTTGAATGTTAAACTGCGATGCCCGAACATTGGCATTAGCCGCTTCTACTTCCTGCTTGGCTACGTTAAAGTTAGCCTCACTGGTTTCCAGATCAGATGATGAAATTACTTTATCGGCAAAGAGTTTACGGTTCCGCTCATAGTCAGCTTTGGCCCGAATTAGGCGTGCACCCGACTGCGCTACAGAAGCTTTTGCCTGCTCTAACTGTGCACGGCTTTGGTTAACCGTTGCCCGCGCCCGCGCCAGCAACGACTCGTAGTTATCAGGCCGAATACGGCACAGCAGTTGACCTGCCTTAACAGGGTCACCTTCATTAACGTACAAACCAATAATTTCGCCCGATACATCCGGACTTATTTTTACTTCAACCTGAGGCTGAACACGGCCTGAGGCACTGACCCGCTCTGTAATATCAAGCCGTTTAACCGACGCAAAGTCAACTTCTGTTGCCTTTGGCTTTCCAATCATACCCGTTTGTTTGGCAGCTACCAAGCCACCTACAATCAAAACAACGAGCCCTCCTAATATCCACCAAATGCGATTTGACTTCTTCTTCATAATGAGTGAATGAGCGATTGAATGAATGAGCGAATGAATGAGTAGCTAGATTATTAACCCATTCTCTCAATCTCTCATTCAACCATTAATTAAAACTAAGCGGTTTATTTTGGTAAAAGTCTAAAATCTTGGTTCTGAACACATAATCGTATTTCGCTTGTACCAATTGAGCACGAGCATTGTCGAGCCGGAGTTTAGCAAGGCTGTAATCAACAGCGTTGATCGCCCCTGCATTGAAACGGCTTTCAGCTGCCTTAAATGCCCGATCTAAAGATGAAACCGATGCTTCAGTGGCTCGATAGCGGTTGGAAGCCGCCAGCAGATTTGTGTATGCCGTTTCGATCTGTTGGCGTAGCAGCAACCGAGTATTATCAGCCGTAAGTTGTGTATTCTGCTGTTGAATAATAGCACTTGTTACGTTGGTACGGAACTGCCGGTTTGTAAAAATAGGAATATTGAGGTTAAGCGACACCCCACGGTTGAGGGTATTGCTTAATTGCTCAAAAAAACCATACGTTTGAAATGAACCGCCTGGCTGCGTAGTGATGATGGTAACTGGTTGTATAGTACCGCCGATGAGAACGTTAGCGTCTGTTCTATTCTCCGTTGTTGACCCATCAGCAATAAACCGCGAGAGCCCAACACTCGAATAAAGCGACGATAAATTACCACTTAAACTAAGGCGTGGATATAAGCCCGCCTTGGCTACATCAACCGCTATACGCGCACTTTCAGTACGAAGATCAGCGGCCTGAATTTGCGGCTGTGAACTTAAGGCTGTTTCATACACCTGCAATGCGGTTGCCGAATACCCTTCAATACGAGGGTCTGGCAGCTTAATATATTCAATCTCAAAAGACTGGCCGCCCGGTAGGTTCATAGCCTGCAATAAAGCAAGTTTTGCCAGATCGACCGTATTCTGAGCATTCACAATGGCTAATTCATCGTTCGCCAGCGTCGCTTTAATTTCAAACAGGTTTGCTTCTGGAGCAGAACCCGCATTCACTAATTTCTGCGTACGCTCTACCTGAAGTTGCGAGGTCTCGGCCTGCCGTTTAGCAACGGCTAACTGCTCAGCACCGGTTAATACGCCCAGATATTGCTGTATGACATTAAGAATTACGTTATTTTCAGTCGCATCCAGTTCTTTTTCCGTGGCCTTAACAATAACCTGGTTCTGACGAATCAGATTCTTCAATTGATAGCCCTGAAAAATGGGTACTGAGCCAGAAAGCTGAAAATTATTAGATCGTACCCCTACATCAACGAACTGGTTGGTACTCGGGTTGATATTTCGACCGGAACTGAAACCTTGCGAAGCAAATCCGTTAACGGTTGGTAACTGATTAAGCTTTGACTGCTTTAATAGCAATGCACTATTCTGTACCTGCAATTGCCCCTGCCGAACGGTAATGTTATTCTTCAGGGCAATATCAATACATTGCGGTAAACTCAGCACGGGGAGGGTGTCCGTTTTGGCTGTCCCCACCCCTGGCGACACGGTTCCCGGTGCGTTTTGTGCGCGCAAGCCTGACGGGCTTACGGACAGCAAACATCCCACGATTCCGATTCCTAAAAAAAGCTTACGCTGCATACACATAATTTTGATGGTTCAATGTTACAAACTTACCTTCGGCGCAGCTATCGTTTTAGGATAAACGGCGCAAACTAAGCATGTTTCTGGTTTATAATTCGGATGTACTTTCTGAAAATGAATTCCGTCTGTCGGAAAACGACCGGGCGTTCCAATATGGCGACGGTCTGTTCGAAACCATTCGGTACGAAAATGGCCGGGTTTGGTACTGGCCCGACCATTTCGCCCGGCTTACTGCCGGGATGGCTGCCTTGCAATTCAATCAACCGGAAGGGTTCAACACCGAAACAGTTTTTGAGGGCATTCAGCAATTACTTTCGGCAAACAAGCTAATAAATCAACCCGCCCGCATCAAAATTCAAGTATGGCGACAATCCGGTGGCCTGTACACGCCATCCAGCAACCATGCTTACACTTTGATTACAGCCCGGGCTGGGCATGCGTTTTCAATAACGGAAAAATCGTTAGTTGGCATTTATGACGCGTTTCGCTTAACCCAGTCGCCAGTTTCGGCCTTTAAAACCCTGAACGCTCTCCCCTACGTGCTGGCTGGCCTTTACAAACAACAGCATGCTATTGACGACGTTATTCTGCTCGATACGAACGGCAACCTAGCCGAATGCCTTGCCTCAAACTTATTCTGGTATAGTAACCAAACCCTGCTTACTCCCTCGCTGCAAACCGGCTGCATCAACGGCATTGTGCGGCAGCAACTACTTCGGTTAGCCCCTTCAATAGGCATTGCCGTTGCCGAAGGGGCTTACAAGCCAGCCGAACTGGTGCATGCTGAAGCTGTATTTTGCGTGAATGTTATGGGGATTCAATCGATGCGTCAGATAAGCGGCCTATCACTCAAAGGTAGGAAAGCAGACTTCACGACCGATCCGCTACTTAACGCCCTGTTCACTCAGCTTCAGCGCTGAATCTTCCAGCCAGCCGTCTTTGAGCCTGATTACCCGCGAGCCATATTCAGCATTGACTTCTGAGTGCGTTACCTGAACGATCGTTACACCATCTTTCTGGTTCAGTTCGCGGAACAGTTCCATAATATCACGGGCCTGATCGGAGTGCAGATTACCCGTTGGTTCATCAGCGAAAATAACGCTTGGCTCTGCCGCCAGCGCCCGCGCAATACCAACCAATTGTTGCTGCCCGCCAGATAATTGTGCCGGAAACAAATCCTTTTTGGCCACCATATTGAATCGGTCGAGCAGTTCAGCAACCCGGCTTTTGCGCTCTGAACCGTTCAGGCCTTTGTAGAGCAGAGGGGTTTCGATGTTTTCATAGACTGTCAGTTCATCAATAAGATGATAGGCCTGAAAGACAAAACCAATCCGGGTACGATGTAGCTCAGTCCGTCTTTTTTCCGATAATTTCTGAACAGGTTGATCATCAAAGAAATATTCCCCTTCGGAGGGTTCTTCGAGTAAACCCAGAATATGCAGCAACGTAGACTTGCCCGATCCAGACGGCCCCATGATGGATACGAACTCGCCCTGAGCTATTTCGAGGTTGATGTTACGCAACACATATACCCGGCCGAAACCAGCGGGGTAGAATTTCGAGACGTTGCGGAGTTGAATCATATTTAATTACTTTAGTAAGGAGTTAAGTTAAGCCGATTGATCGTTAGGGGTGTTTACTGCTCAAAAAGCAATCCGTATCAACAAATATTGTAAAGCAATTAAAGCCTTCGTTCACTTTTCCGTTTATACTATTACTTTCGATTCGATATACGAAGATCAAGCGTCATGCCAAACTCATAGTTCATTGATTAATAGAATTTTACAGTAGGCATCCCGCTATAGGGCGTCCGTTACCGGACAAAGATATCCTTAAAACCGGACATCTTTTTTCGGGTTACAATGCAACATAGAGTCTCTTTTTCGCATCTTCTACTAAATCATACAAACACCTTCACCAATGAAAGCAATTATTGCAGGAATTTTCATCCTAACGACCAGTATAAACTCGGCGAGCACCGACGATTGGAAAAAAGATCGCACTGTTTCAGGATTTACGGGCTTGAGTGTCAGCAGCGGCATTGACGTTTATTTAACGCAGGGAAACTCGGAAAAACTAACGCTCGAAGCAAAAGGCGTCGACGAAGATCGGGTTATCTCGGAAGTCAAAAATGGTACGTTGAAACTCTATATTGAACGAAAAGGGTTCAGTGGCTGGAATTTTGGTCGTAATACTTACGTGAAAGCCTATCTGACATTTAAACAGTTGAATAACTTACAGGCGTCGGGCGGTGCGGATGTGTTTGGTCAGGGTAGGCTCTCCTTCAACGATCTGAATCTGGATGCATCGGGTGGGTCGGATGTAAAACTGGAGCTTAAAGCCGATCAATTGAACGTATCCGCATCGGGCGGAGCAGATGCTATCCTTCAAGGCTCTGTTCGTACACTTAACGCCAATGGTTCGGGTGGTGCCGACCTAGATGCCCGCAAACTAACTGCCGACATCTGCAATGCCAACTCATCGGGTGGTTCTGATGTGTATGTCAACGCCAGTAAAGAGTTGAGCATGAAGGCATCGGGAGGTTCAGACATTTATTATTCCGGCTCCGCTAAAGTATTAGCCAAGAGTGAGTCGGGCGGCTCGGATATTAAGCGGAGAGATTAGATACTGGAATTAGTATAGTATGTGCAGTGGGTGTAGTGGGTAAAAGCAGTAATTTTGCAGCCGCACTATCTGCACTCACTGCACATACTACAACTCACTCCACCAACACGTGACACCTACTATTGGTATTCTCGGCGGGGGCCAGCTTGGCCTGATGCTCTTGCAAGCCGCAATTGACTGGAATCTCCGCGTTCATATTCTTGACCCCGATGCCGAAGCACCTTGTCGGCATCTCTGCACTCAATTTACTCAAGGCTCATTAATTGATTACGATACGGTGTATCAATTTGGGCAGTCGGTCGATGTGCTGACAATTGAAATTGAGCGCGTTAATGTAGAAGCACTCGAAGCGCTTGAACGCGAAGGAAAACGTGTTTTTCCACAACCATCGGTCATTCGGATTATCCAGGACAAACGACTACAGAAACAATTTTACCACGACCATAACCTACCCACTGCCGATTTTATTCTGACCGAAAATCGGGCGGATGTCGCCTTACTAGAAATTCATCAGCCCGACTTTTTTCCTGCTTTCCATAAACTCGGTCGCGATGGATACGATGGTCGTGGTGTTCAGCGTATTGCAACAGTTGCCGATGTTGGAAAAGCCTTCGACGCTCCCGGTGTCCTGGAAAAAGCCGTTGATTTCGAGAAAGAATTAGCCGTCATTGTTGCCCGAAATGAGCAAGGTGAGGTACAGACCTTTCCAACCGTCGAGATGGTTTTTCACCCAGAACTAAATCTGGTTGAATACCTCTTTGCCCCTGCTGAAATTTCGGATAATATCAATCAGCAAGCGCAGGATATTGCTCGTAAAACCGCTGATGCCTTTGGTATTGTGGGTTTACTGGCAGTAGAATTATTCCTGGATAAGTCTGGAAATGTGTTGATTAACGAAGTAGCTCCGCGCCCGCATAATAGTGGTCACCAGACCATACGTGCCAATGTAACTTCGCAGTTTGAACAGCACTGGCGGGCCATCCTCAACTATCCGCTTGGCGATACGTCAGCCTATCAACCTGCTGCTATGGTAAACCTCCTCGGTGAGGATGGTCATACCGGGCCAGCTGTTTATGAAGGCTTAGAAAACCTGCTGGCCATGCCAGGGGTATTCCCATTTTTCTACGGCAAAGCCATCACCAAACCCTTCCGCAAAATGGGCCACGTAACAGTCATGGACGATTCGCTGGATGCATTGCGAGAGAAGGTGGCGGAGGTGAAAACGAAAATTCGGGTGGTTTCTTAACCAGTTTTTAACCGCAAAGGGCGCAAAGAAAACGCAAGGCACGTAAGGAAAAACTTTGCGTTCTTTGCGATAACCTTTGCGCCCTTTGCGTTTAAAAACTGGTTAACCTACCCTACTACATTCGTTAGCGTTCCGATTCCTTCGATGCTAATACTGATTTCGTCGCCGGAGCGAAGCGTAAAACTATCGGGAGGCACAATACCTGTACCCGTCATCAGATAACATCCGTTGGCGAAGGAACACTCACGAAACAGAAACGAGACCAGTTCCGTATGCTGTCGTTTCATTTGATCAATAGCGATGTTATTCGTAAAAACGGCCTGATCATCCCGAATGATTTCCAGTCGAATCTGTGTTTCGGGCGCAATAGGTGTTTTAGGAACATAGAGGCAGGGGCCAAGGGCTGCACTACCATCGTAGCTTTTGGCTTGTGGCAAATACAACGGATTCTCACCCTCAATACTCCGCGAACTCATGTCGTTACCGCAGGTATAGCCAACTATTTTACCCGTCGATGTAATAAACAGGGTCAATTCTGGCTCGGGTACATTCCAGGTTGAGTCTGCCCGAATACGAACGTTAGCGCCTGGCCCAACAACGCGCTCAGGCGTGGCTTTGAAGAACAACTCGGGCCGTTCGGCATCGTAAACGCGGTCATAAAAGTTATCGCCCCCTGATTTTTTTGACTCTTCCATACGCGCGTTTCGGCTACGCAGGTAGGTAACCCCCGATGCCCACACTTCCTGACGACCAATGGGAGCCAGTACGCTGGATTTAGTCCAGGCTTCGGCCTCATCCGATGGCGGGGTAATTGCCGTTGTAGTTACTAAAAAATCATGCAAATCATCTCGATTGACCAATTCGTCCCAATCAGCGGCAGGAATGGAATAAAATTGATTTTGATAGTCAGCAACAATGCCGAAGCGGGTTTTGTAAAGTTTCATGGAAGGCGAATTTGTCAGCAATTATAGTGCACGAAGGCGACTTTTTACACTAAAAAGCGTTATCTTAGATAGTTTACTGCTTTCCAGGAAATGCTGCAAAAAACCCGGGGCCTTGCCCTCAGTTACCTTCGTTACCGCGAAACGTCTATTATCGCCCGCATCTACACCGAAGAGTTCGGTTTGCAAAGTTACATTGTCAACAGCGTCCGAACGGCCCGAAGTAAGAACAACAGAATAGCCTTGTTTCAGCCACTGACGTTGCTGGACATGGTTGTTTATAACAAACACGACCGCGATCTGCACCGGCTGTCGGAGGTTAAAACCAGCTACCCGTTTCAGAGCCTGCCGTTCGAAGTAGCAAAGTCAACGATCGCCATGTTTGTGACGGAGATGCTGAACAAAGTGTTGAAAGAAGAAGCAAGCAGCCCGGTTCTCTTCCGGTTTCTGGTTGATTCTGTATTATTTCTGGAGGAAGCCCACACAAATTACGAAAATTTCCACCTAGCCTTTCTGCTCAAGCTATCGTTCTTCCTGGGTTTCGGCCCCGAATCGGCCCGCGAGTTCGAGGATCAACTTCGCGAAAACTCCTATCCATTCCTGCCCGATAACGAAATGGAAACGGCTTTAAACATCATGCTGCGTCAACCGCTCGGAACGCCCATTAAACTGCATCGATCAGCCCGCAATGAATTGCTCGATGCGCTGGTAGCCTACTACCAAATCCACATTGATTCGGTGGGAGAAGTGAAGTCGTTACCGGTGTTGAGGGAAGTGCTGGGATAATTTATCCGCACCTATACCTTCCGCTTCAACTCAAAATGCTGCCCCAGGTACACTCGTCGAACCTGTTCGTCGTTGGCTAGTTCTTCAGCGGTACCCTGTTTCAGGATTTTTCCTTCGAAAAGCAGGTACGCCCGGTCGGTGATGGAGAGCGTTTCATTTACGTTGTGGTCGGTAATCAGGATACCGATGTTACGATGTTTTAGCTTAGCAACAATGCTCTGAATATCCTCAACAGCAATGGGATCGACACCCGCAAAAGGTTCGTCCAGGAGAATAAATTTAGGGTCAACAGCCAGCGCCCGTGCAATCTCCGTTCGTCGGCGTTCACCTCCCGAAAGCACTTTACCTTTGCTCTTCCGAACGTGCGTCAGGCTGAACTCCTCCAGCAGTTCTTCTACTTTTTCCTTTTGTTGCTTCTTGGGTATAGAGGTCATTTCAAGAACCGCCAGCACATTTTCTTCAACACTCAGATCGCGAAAAACGGAGGCTTCCTGCGCCAGATAACCAAGCCCAAGTCGCGCCCGTTTGTACATAGGCAAGGCAGTAACATCTAAATCATCGATAAAAACCTTTCCACTGTTCGGCTTTACCAGACCAACTGCCATATAAAATGAGGTGGTTTTTCCCGCACCATTTGGTCCAAGTAGCCCCACAATTTCGCCGGTTTCTACCTGATACGACACATTGTTGTTGACTAATCTTGACCCGTATTTCTTGATTAAATTTTCTGTTCTAAGAATCATGATAAGTTCGTGGGTAAGCGAGTAAGTCGATAAGTCAGTAAGTGGCTGACGCATGTGTACTGTTTTCGCGTCAGCCACTTACTGACTTATCGACTTACTCGCTTACCGACTCATTAACTACATTTCAAATCTTTGAGCATTAACTGCAAAGACACATTTCCGTTATAAAAATTCTGTTCTACCTGATAACAGATCGAGAAGGGTTTGCCCACTCGAATCTGATCCGCAAGATGCGCATACCCGAAGCCAATGGCTGTTAATGTATGCCCAGACCTACCTTGTTTAACACTCATTTTCAAGTGTTTATCCTTCATAATAATTGGTTCGCCAACTAGATATACATCGTCGGACATAAATGTTGGCTGTAGATTGTGCGGGCCAAAGGGACCCATTTGTTTCACAATCCGAACGAGTTTATCATTGATCTCGCTAAAGTCCAATGGAAGGTCGATGTCGATCAGGGGAGTCAGATGTTCCTCCTTGATGGTACGAGATACAACCTCTTCAAACTTTCGTCGAAACGCGTCAATGTTGTCGACAGGCATTGTCATTCCAGCGGCAAACGTATGACCTCCAAACTGCTCCAGCAAATCAGAACAAGCTTCAATGGCCTCATACACATCAAACCCAGGTACCGACCGTGCCGACCCAGCCGCCTTATTATTGGACTGTGTCAGAATAATTGTTGGTCGATGGAAATGCTCGATGCAACGAGAGGCTACAATACCAATAACGCCTTTATGCCAACTGGCATCGTACAAAACTGTACTTTTAGCGTGCGTCAGTACGTCACTTTCCCGAATCATAGCTAAGGCCTGTTCAGTAATACTACTATCAAACTCGCGTCGGCTATTATTATGTTTGTTAATAGCCATGGCAAATTCGTCGGCTTCCTCTTCCGATTCGGCCAGGAGTAGTTGCACCGCGGCTTTTGCATGTTGAATACGCCCAGCCGCATTGATCCGTGGTCCCAAGCCGAAGACCAGATTTGTAATGTCCAGTTCCCGAGAAAAGCCCGCTATTTTGATTAACGCTTTTACACCCGTGCGAGGTGCCGAGTTAAGATATTTTAAGCCATAGTAGGCCAAAACACGGTTCTCTCCTGTAAGTGGTACAATATCCGATGCGATGCTGATGGCCACTAAATCGAGGCATGGATAAAGGATATCCAGCTCAATGCCTTTATGCATACAAAATGCCTGAAGCAATTTGAACCCCACCCCGCAACCGCTCAATTCCTTATAGGGGTACACACAATCATTGCGCTTAGGGTCCAGCACGGCTGCGGCATCCGGCAATTCATCACCTGGGCGGTGGTGGTCACAAATAATAAAATCGACACCGAGGGCTTTGGCTTCTGCTACCCGTTCAATGGATTTAATGCCACAGTCAAGCGCAATAATTAACGAAAACCCATTTTCGGCGGCCCACTCAATACCTTGTCGCGAAATCCCATAGCCTTCTTTATAGCGATCAGGGATATAATAATCTATTTTTGAGTGATAATTTTTCAGAAAGCTATAGACCAGGGCTACGGAAGTCGTACCATCTACATCGTAGTCGCCATAGATCAGGATTTTTTCCTCCCGTTCGGGTAGCATAGCCATTTGAAGACGCATAATAGCCCGATCCATGTCCTTCATGTCGAACGGATTGTGCAAATGGCTAATTTCGGGCCTAAAAAACACCCGCGCTTCATTGTAGGTTGTTACCCCACGCTGGACCAGCAAAGCTGCCAGAAATGGACTGATGCCCAACGACTGCGTTAACGATTGAATAGCCAGCTGCTGATCGTCTGAATCAGGGAACGGTTTGGAGATCCATCGTTTAGGCGGGGGGGACGGCTGGGCTATCATAACTGCAAGATAAATCCGTTTTTAGAAAAACACTCTGTCTATGCTCTTTTTGGTTTCACTTATCAGTTTCCTTTCATCCAGTATTAGTCCTGTAGCTTCGTCGCCCAAAACTAGTTTAACGATTGATATTCAGAATATCCGATCGCAAAAAGGCTCCGTCTATATTGCGTTATTTAAACCTGACAGCGGTTTTCCGGAAGGAAACCCCGTGGAGGGCAAAAAGGCAGACATTAAGGGAAGTAATGCTCAAACAACATTTTCGATTGAGCCAGGAGAGTACGCAGTTGCAGTTTTTCACGATGAAAACGGGAACGGCATACTAGACAAGCGGATTTTCGGTATGCCTAAAGAACCCTACGGTTTCAGTAATAATTTTCGGCCCCGTCTGTCAGCACCCAAATTTAAAGACTGCCAGTTTAGTGTTGGCACATCTGGGAGGACAATTAGTATTAAGCTAGAGTGAGAATAGACTTATATAGACTCCTGGAGGGCTATACGTATTCAGGGAGTGGGCCAGTTAATGAACCGCCAGATGCCTGGTATAAAGCACGCTTCTAGGCTATGGTCAATAACCTTTTACTTTCTTTTCTTGAGTACACAGGAATTATGGCCGCCATGCGTACCTATCAAGAGCTACTAAGCCCTTAAAATAACCGCCAGATGGCCTCAATCGCTAGCCAGAACAGCCAGCCAGAAATAATAAATACCAGCGTCCAGGGGCCAGGGATGGGGAATGACTTTTTGTTGATTTTCATGAGAACAATCGCCATTACGAACTAACTTTTCCTTAGAAAATAAATTTCAGGAAAAGTCACAAAACCTCATGAGTAAACCAGATTCAAATTTCAACAATGATCATTAGGCAGCCCATTTGTGGAAATGGGACCTGAAATTAGAAACCAGCAGCGAGTCATCAATTCGTATCCACTTGCGTAGTCGGGAGCGAAGGTGTCGGGATGGATAGTGAGTGGTAACATAATCAAATCCCACTGGAATAAACTGGCAAGCAGCGCGGAGCGTTCGAACGCCCAGACCAGGATCAAGCTTGGTCAGCAAAAAACTACAGGCGGTATAATGAAAGCCACCATAACCCGCCCATAGTGAGCCAGTGGTACTAACTGGAATTGTACTACAGAAGCGGTTAGGGAAGAAAAACAAGCGTGATTTCGAGTTGCTCATATGGGTAAAGGTTTTTCTATTAAAACGACCAGGATGATAAATGGATTATCAAAGGCCCTTATTCTAATAAAATTTTAACCAAAAAGGCGCAGACGCATACAAAACAGCCTCCCTTCAGCAAATCGCCAGTAAACTAGTTGGATTATTATATAGGCTAAACTACATCGCGCTTTAACACGAATACTTGGTAAACCAGCATCGTGAGGAGGATTCGGCTACAACTTAAATGTAACAAAAAATCCCCACTGGCGATTGCCAATAGGGATACTCCAATTACACAGGAAAAGGTATGAACGATCCGAAGAAATAGGATTGTTACCGAAAAGACAAATACACTAACAAAAGTTACAACTAAAACCCAAATTTGTCCAATCGCTCATTAAGCCAAGGAGTTTATTTCCGTCAACAATACTAAAACTTCGACTAAATCGATTTGTCCAGACAGTGGCCCAAACAGCGCGAAAATGACAACCGTTTAAAATACCATTGCGCTTAATTTTATTTTTGAACTAGGCATTATCGTTACAAATCGACTTGCGCCATCATCCACTACCTGTCCCACATCTTTGCCTTTCACTGACAACGCATTGGTTGTCCGATTCACATTGATTATCAGGACTTTGGGCAGCGTATAAGCTATTTTGGTTTTACCCGTTAACCCAATAGCTTGAATACGCACATGCTCATTATCCAGTCTGGTAACAAGTAGGGTACCACTGGGCAGGACGTCAAGTCGGGTTGGTGAACTATATTCATTTAGCTGATAAACACCTTCTACTAACCTGGCAAGGTCAACATCAACTGCGGGCTTGCAGCCAGCTACTACCCCAATCAGGGCGATTAGAAAACTAACTTTTTTCATAGTAGTTCTGGAATAGAGAAACTTAAGTTAGAAAGAGGAAAAGCGAATATACAGTAAGCAGTAGCGACAACTATACCATTTGGGATAAGGTTTTTTATGGGAGTACGTCTTTATTTCTGCTCTGTAGATCAAAACCTGGCGAATTAACGATGGCTAATAAAGCCTATGGAGGTCGCTAGCAAATTTAGTATCTGAAAGTCAAAGTTTTTTCGTAGCTTTGTCCGGCAAATAACACAACCTGCTATTTGCTCATGAGCTTAGATACCAGTAAGTTTCTTTACGAGGCTCTTACCTACGACGATGTACTGCTCCTTCCTGCCTACTCGGAAGTTCTCCCACGCGATACGCAAACCGTCACCCAGCTTACCCGCAACATTCGCCTGAACATCCCGCTTATTTCAGCGGCCATGGACACTGTTACCGAATCGGCTCTGGCCATTGCGATGGCCCAGGAAGGCGGTATTGGCATCATTCACAAAAATATGAGCGTAGAAGCCCAGGCCGATCAGGTCCGCAAGGTGAAGCGCTCAGAAAGTGGGATGATCATTGATCCGATCACACTACTGGAAACGGCTACCCTAAGCGATGCGCTCAAAATCATGCGCGAGTTTAAAATTGGTGGTATTCCGGTCGTTGACGAATCAGGCAAATTGGTCGGTATTCTGACCAACCGTGACCTACGTTTCCAAAGCGACCTTTCGCAGCCAGTTACGGGCATTATGACCCGCGAAAAACTCATTACCGCACGGGAAGGGCTGACGCTCGAAGAGGCTGAGAGTATTCTGCAACAGTATCGCATCGAGAAATTGCCAATCGTTAATAACGATTACCACTTAGTTGGGCTGATTACCTATAAAGATATTCTCAAGAAAAAGAGCCACCCTAACGCTTGTAAAGACGAGTTAGGTAGACTGCGTGTTGGAGCTGCTGTAGGTGTTACTTATGACCTTACCCGGCGTATTGAAGCGCTTGTAAAAGCGGGTGTCGATGTAATCAGCGTTGATACGGCACATGGGCACTCGAAGGGAGTTCTGGATGCTGTTCGGAGTATCAAAGAGCAGTTCCCTAAATTAGAGGTCATGGCCGGTAACGTGGCAACGGGCGAAGGAGCGAAAGCTCTGGCCGATGCGGGTGCCGATGCGGTAAAAGTGGGTGTAGGCCCAGGCAGTATCTGTACCACACGTATCATTGCCGGTATTGGTATGCCCCAATTAACAGCGGTTTACGAAGCAGCAAAAGCCCTTCAGGGAACAGGTGTTCCGGTGATTGCCGATGGTGGTATTCGTTTCTCGGGTGATATTACAAAGGCCCTCGCCGGTGGTGCCAGTACCGTTATGATTGGCTCACTCCTGGCTGGAACCGAAGAGGCTCCCGGCGAAGTGGTGCTGTACGAAGGTCGGCGATTTAAAACATACCGGGGTATGGGATCTGTTGAAGCGATGGAAGATGGTTCTAAGGACCGTTATTTCCAGGATGCAGAAGACGACATCAAGAAACTCGTACCCGAAGGCATTGTTGGGCGAGTACCTTTCAAAGGCAAAGTTTCGGAAATCGTTTACCAGATGGTTGGTGGTTTAAAAGCAGGCATGGGCTATTGTGGTGCCATTGACATCCCTGCCTTGCAGCAAGCTAAGTTTGTTAAAATTACCACGGCGGGTTCACGCGAGAGCCATCCCCACGATATATCTATCCAGAAAGAAGCGCCGAACTATTCGGCACGGTGAAGTGCTATATGATATAGGAGGTAAAGTTTTACCTCCTATATCATATAGCCAAATAATGCACTGCGCTGGTCGTGCCGTGTGTACTGAGGTTAACTTCGCGAATACCAACGCGGTAATTGTCGATGGCAAATCCGGGCGTATCCTGCTTCATCTGATAGAACGTTGAGGGCGAAAGTAATACCAGCAGATTACCACGCTGCACAACTTTTTCGACGTGATAATGCCCGCAAACTACCGTAACGTGGCAGGGTAATTCGCGCACTAATTCAATGAATTCATCACTTTGCCGGAACGGGTACTTCGTATCCATAAATTCAACATCGGCAGGTAAAGGCGGATGATGCATCATAATCAGCACATTAGTGTCGCGCAGGGCCACTAAATAATCCCGCAGCCAGGCCCACTGCGCTGTAGAGAATTCACCTTTCGACGAATCTAGAAATAAAACCGGACGACCCTCCAGCGGCAACGCATAGTATAATTCATTGTCATTCAAATCATGCGATTTATGAAACACATCGGCTATGATAGCCGGGTCATCATGATTTCCGGCAATAACATAGTAGGGTATGGGGAGTTCATCGACCTGTTTTCTAATCCACTCATAGATTGACCGATCAACTTTCGTATTGGACAGATCTCCGCCTAGTACTAAGCAATTCGGTTTCAATTCTGTCAGAAAATCCAGTGCGTTCAAAAAATTCTGCCGAACATCAACGCCCTGTGGATTTTCGCCCTCGGCACCGAGGTGCATGTCAGTAATAAAGGCTATACGCATAGTTTAGGTCTGCTTTAGAAAGTAGAATGTATGGGGCAGCAAAATACATTATATATCTTTCTTGGCTTCATTCCAGTAAACGTCCATTTCGGCTAGTGTCATCTCGTTCAGTGTTTTGCCATTGGCGCGGGCTTGCTCTTCGAGGTACTGGAAGCGTTTGATAAACTTTTTGTTGGTACGTTCAAGAGCGGTTTCGGGGTTAATATCAATGAAACGGGCATAATTGACCAGAGAGAAAAGTAGATCGCCAAACTCTCCTTCAGCCCGTTCGTGATTGATGGTTTCATTCGCTTCGGCATTGAATTCGGCTTTGAACTCCTGCATCTCCTCCTCTACTTTCTCCCAGACCTGTTGCTTTTCGTCCCAATCGAAACCGGCTCCCCGCGCCTTTTCCTGAATGCGCATAGCCTTTACCAAAGCAGGCAATGACCCCGGCACGCCACCCAATACTGACTTGTTACCTTCTTTAAGTTTAAGCTGTTCCCAATTGGCTTTTACCTGTTCCTCGGTATCGGCTACTACATCGCCATAAATGTGTGGATGGCGGCTAATGAGTTTATCGCAAACCCCATTCAGGACGTCAGCCATATCGAAGCGGTCAGTCGCACTGCGGTCCGACAATTCGGTACCCGTCTCAGACGCAATCTTCGCGTAGAAAACCAGATGCAATTGAATGTCGCCCAGCTCTTTCCGAATTTCGGGAAGGTCTTTTTCCAGAATAGCGTCGGAGAGTTCGTAGGTTTCTTCAATGGTGAGGTGGCGCAGGCTGTCCATGGTTTGTTTCCGATCCCAGGGACACTGCGCACGCAGTTCATCCATGATGGTCAGCAGCCGGTCAAATGCCATCAGTTGTTCCTGACGGCGGGGAGCTAATTGATTAAAATTCATTCAGAAGGCTATAAATCACTATCGTTGCTTCGGGTAAAACTAGTAAAAAAGGCGGAAAGCAAATTGAGGCCATTTTGAACCGATAGAAATATTTTTGCCAGTTTCCTTGACTGGCATTCTTTTTAAGAGTTTACTTTGCAAAACAAAGTACTTTTATAAATGCAAACTCAATACGCTTCTACCTATAGTGCTGGGTTACCCCTAACCCGAGATGCGAAACCGGGGAAAGGCCTCCGGGCACTCACCCTACTAACCGTAGCCGGGCTAAGCCTGGTAACAGTCCGCGGGCTACTCACAGGCAACTGGTGGTTCTTCGAGATGCTTGCCTGGAATCTGTTTCTAGCCTGGTTTCCACTCGGTGTTGTTCTTGTTCTTCGAGATTTACGAGCATCACAGTTTCGAAGTAGCTGGTTATTGATCGGCGGCCTGCTAACGTGGCTAGTCTTTTTCCCGAATGCCCCTTACATCATTACCGACTTGTCGCATATTAAACATATCGACATGCCACTCATCTGGTTTGATACAATGACGCTGTTCATGTTTGCGCTAACGGGCTTGCTAGTAGGCCTTTACTCCATTCTGATTGTCCATCGTATGCTTAAACCAGTACTGGGAAAATGGCAACTCTGGGGGCTGCTGGTAGTTAGTCAGTTTCTTTCGGGGTTTGGTATTTACCTCGGGCGTATTGGCCGGTGGAACAGTTGGGACATACTAACGAACCCTTCCTCGCTGATGGTAGCCATTGCCCATACTTACCATGACCATTTGAGTATAAAACTAACACTTGCCTACGGTTTTGTCTTGATTGTTTTATACGTAGCCTTCTACTGGTACGCCGAGCATGAAGACGATCCTACAAGCAAAGTGCGCTTATTTTAATGCTATGTTTGCCGAATGATTGATTTCCGCAAAGTCGTCCGTAGTTTTCGGTTTGCCGGACAGGGTATTCTGGATTTGTTTCGTTTCGAGAACAATGCTAAAGTACACCTGCTGATTGCCGGGCTTGTTGTGGCAACTGGTTTATATTTGCAGCTGAGTCGAACAGAATGGGCCATTATCCTGACACAAATCGGACTGGTTTGGGCGGCAGAAGCGTTCAATACGGCTATTGAGAAACTATGCGACTTTGTCTCGCCGGGTCGGCATCCGCAAATAAAAGCCATCAAAGATTTGTCGTCAGGTGCCGTACTAATTCTGGCCATTATAGCGGTAATCGTTGGTCTGATCATCCTCGGAGGGCACTTGGTAACCCTATTGTCCTAATTGATTAACTCATTCTCTCAATTTCTATTCACCTTTACCCATGCACGAATCGCGCGAACACCTACAAACGCTGACGGAAATCCGTAGCCTAATGGAGCGTTCTTCCAAATTCCTGTCACTGAGTGGTTTATCGGGCGTATCGGCGGGTGTAATCGCCCTTGCTGGGGCCGTTGTTGTTTCGATGCGTTTGCAAAGGGGCTTTTTCACCAGCTTTCGCATTAATTCACAGGAAGGAAACCACCATGATGTCAGGCAGTTTCTTGTACTAGTGGCCATTAGTGTATTGGTATCGGCTCTGTTGGCAGGAACGTACTTCACCGTTCGTAAAGCCCGGCGTCAGGGATTGAGTGTTTGGAACCAATCCTCTCAACGATTACTTTGGGCTATAGTGGTTCCTTTGGCAACGGGAGGAGTGTTTTGCCTGGCGTTGCTGTACTACGACCTGATTTGGCTAGCATTTCCGGCAACGCTTATTTTTTACGGGTTAGCCCTGTTAAATGGCAGTAAATATACCCTTCGTGATGTGGAGTCGCTGGCTTATTGCGAAATCGTGCTAGGCCTACTATCGCTGTTCTGGCCGGGTTATAACTTATTAACGTGGGCGCTTGGGTTTGGGGTGCTGCACATTGTGTATGGCCTTGCCATGTACTACAAATATGAACGCACTACTGCATGAAGAACGACCTGCTGGCTAAGTTTAATAAAGCCTTTGAAAGCAAAGCGCGGCTAAGCATTATGTCTGTTCTGATGGTCAATGACTCTATGAGTTTCAACGCGCTAAAAGAACTGCTTGGTCTCACCGATGGCAACCTGGCCACGCACCTTCGTGCGCTGGAGGAGTCAGGCTATGTGTCTGTGCAAAAGCAGTTTATCGGGCGAAAGCCGAATACCACCTACTCGGCAACCCAGGAAGGGCAACAGGCATTTTCGGAACACCTGAATGCGCTGGAGGCCTTTATTAAGAATCTGTAATAACTGCACTGCTGGCAAATTAACTTCACAGCAAACCTGGTTCGACAGTGTTCAAACCGGTTTTGAGCAATCGGATAGCTATTTTTTTATCATTTCACTTTGCAAAACAAAGTACTTTCATGAAAACAGAAATCAACGAAAACCAATTGCGCTCTGATCTTGAACTGGCACTCGATGAGGCAGATAACACCGAGTATACGTTGCCAGATTCTGTTCGATCCCGCTTTTTGTGGCCATTTCGTGACTCAACATTCGGTTTGGGATTATTACTGCTCTCAATATCGGCTGGCGTGTTTTTGCTGTATGATTTCTTCGACTCGCCCAAGGTAAGCGCCACCAATACTATACTATTCATGCTCCATTACAGCCTGGCATTAACCATTTCGCTGGTGTTATACATGAATGGGTTTCTTAAATTTCGTGAGCAACACTATCCGGATGGCCGTTCTGCCCGATGGATGGGAATGCTACTCTGGCTAATCAGCGCCTATGCATTGAATCGGGAAATACCTGTTTTTCAGCAATCGACCGAGTGGCTATGCTGGGCGCTGGTATTGGTTAGTGCTGCCATGGTTCTTTACACCTGGAAAGAAGAGTTATCTGTCAGAATGCAGCAGCTACTCTATGCGGTATTAGCGTTTGGGTGGTGGCTATTTGCCTATATGGCAATTTATGTGATTCCGTTATACCTCATTAGCGTACCTATGCTAATTGGTCTGGGGTTGTCTATCCATTCGTTTGTACCACTTTTATTTGCTGTTGTCCTGGGCAAACGCCTATGGCAGGATGCAAAACGAGAAGAACATGTACGGCTCGGCGTAGGGATCGGGTTATCTGTACCACTCCTGATACTTGGTTTTTTTCTGAGTGGCTGGATACGTGATCTCAACCATATGGAGGAAACGCATATGGAATCTACCATCCGTAAAACGAGCGACCTGCCCGATTGGGTTCTGATTGCCCAACGGATTCAATCCGACGGGGTGGTATCGCAATGGATTACGAATCGCCTGCTACTGAGTAATCGGGTTTACGATCAAGGGCAATTTTTCAATGGACGTGGGTGGGGATTAACCGGACTAACTGCATTTGATGACGTTCGCCAGCACGACCCACTGGTAGTCATTGCCTCGCAGTTGTTTCCGACTGATGTTTTGAGTAATGACGATCAGCTTGCCCTTTTAAAAGTGCTTTCGTCAAATAGACACGGTGCCGAAGAGAAATTATGGACGGGTCGGCACCTGACTACACAGGATATTGTATCGCAGGTGCGCATCTGGCCCCAGTTCCGGGTAAGCTACACCGAGCAAACGTTGCGGATTCGAAATCAGGCACGCAACGCCACCGAAGAAGCCCTAATGACGTTTCACTTGCCCGCGGGTTCGGTTGTTTCCTCAATGTCGTTATGGGTCAATGGCCGGGAAGAACCCGCTCGTCTGACAACCGTTGCGAAAGCCGATTCTGCGTATCGGACTATTGTTGGCGTAGAATCCCGGGTGGTTGCCCGAGATCCGTCGGTTGTGTACTGGCAGGAAGGAAATCGGGTAACGGTACGTGTGTTTCCCTGCCGTGCAGGCGAAGATCGGCGCGTGAAACTGGGGATTACCTCTCCCCTACTATTGACGGGTAAGCAATTGATTTATCAGACTCCCACTATCGAAGGCCCCGATGCTTCGTCAGCGAATGAGCTTGTACATGTGGAGTTTGCATCATCCCCGACGGACCTAAAAACACCCTGGTTTTTCGATAAACTACAGGGCCGCATTCTCACGCATAAGGGTAGTTATGAACCCAACTGGTCGTTACGTTTCCAGACGCCCGCTTTATCGTCCGACGCCTTTCTATTGAACGAGAAAGCGTATCAGGTAGAGCCACTAAAACCAGCTAGTGAGTCATTTACACCTACGGATGTGTATCTCGACGTGAATCAATCATGGACGAAAAACGAGTTTATAGCAGCTTTTCAGGCGGCTAAAAAACAACTTCACTGCCGGATTTGGGTATTCGATGACGGGCTAGAGCAACTAACGGAAGGGGATCTTGATGCGGCTTTTGAACGGCACAGTCAGCAAGCATTTAGTCTGTTCCCAATTTATCGGATTGCGAATCCAGAATCAGCCCTACTCATTACGAAAGGCACGGCAATGTCGCCTACGTTGAGTGACTTAAGAGGAAGCCGCTTTGCCGATAATCTCGGGCTTTTGTCGAAACAGCAGACACCCATCCGCACCTTTTGTTTCGTTTCGGATGATACGAAGCTGGTGTTATCGCCTTATCTGAAAACACTGGCCGAACTCTTGGTGCTAAACATGGCAACTGGCAATACAGACGATCTCCAGAAGTATAGCCAAACACATCAATTTCCAGGTCGCTCTGATGAACCCGATCGTATTGCCTTACCCGAAGCGGGTATTGTCATTCGCGAAACGCCAGGTCAACCCACTCAGGCATCGGTAGCACCCGACCACATAGCCCGCCTGTTTACCTATAACCATCTATTGTATCAGATTGGACGGCAGTATTTTGTCAAAAACTACCAGACAGAAGCCCTTATTCAGGAAGCCCAACAGGCGCACATCGTCTCTCCCTTATCAAGTCTGGTTGTTTTGGAAACCGAAGCCGACTACGACCGATTTGGGATCAGGAAAGATCATTCGGGGCTTGACAACGCAACCCTTAAGCAGGAAGGAGCCGTACCGGAACCTCATGAATGGGCTTTATTACTTATGCTGGCGGGTCTGATTGGCTGGGGCGTCTGGAAGAAAAACTATGCTATCCATTGATCTGACAACCCTGCTCTCTATTCTGCTCCTGGTTTACGCCTGGTGGCCGGGCAACGCAGGACGAAACCGCTGGACAGGGCGGCTGGTTGCTTTATGCCTGCTCTCACCAGGCCTTCGCTACTTTTCGGCTTTGTTTACGTTTCCAATTCGACTGCAACTTAGCGCCTGGGCAGCCTCTCTATTTAGGCTGGCGGGCCTGAACGTACAGGTGGAGGGTAATGTACTTATCAAAGCTGGGCCGGATACGGGGCCTCTTGAAATGGCTGTTTATCCAGCCTGTATGGGCCTACAGCTAACGGGTGTATCCTTATTGCTTGGTTTGTTTGCCCTGATTTGGCAGGAGCGCATTCAGCAGAAAAAGGTGGTAGTAAGCTGGGTAGTAGCCTATGAATCTGTCGTTTTCAGCCTGACTATCTTATGTAATTTGTTTCGGATCGTATTGCTGGTTGCGTTTGGCGCAATGCCTGGTTCATGGGCGCACGAGGGTATTGGATTAGCCTGCGTTGCCGTATACGCCTGGTTGCCTAGCTGGGGATTAGCGCGCTTGCTGGTACAGAAAACTGGTCTGATGGACGTAGAGACCTCAGCGATAAAATCGCCATTTGATATGGTGAAGTCGGCAGGTTGGGGATTCGGCGTATTGGTGGTTGGTATCAGTATCAGGGCGTTTGCGTCTTTACCGAACCAACCGGCAATTGATTCAGAAGCTACCAGGCAGTTAGCAGATTCCATTCTGCGGAACTATGGGCCAGGTTGCCAGCGTAAAACCCTCGCTAATGGGTTTATTCAGTTTGCGAAACCGGGCACATTACTCTATATGAAACCTCAGCCGGACTGGTTCAGTGCCGATCATAGCCCTATGGCTTGTTGGCTCGGTAGTGGCTATGCATTAGGGCGCGTTCGGGAAACAGTACTTGATGGACATCCGGCCTATGTTGGGGAGTTACGTAAACAAGGGCATGTACTGCATACCGCCTGGTGGTTCAGTAACGGCGCGATTACAACCGTCAGTCAACTCGCCATGCGGGGGAAAATGATACAGGGCGAAACTGGATTCATGTTAGTAAATGTAACCCTTGACAAGCCGTTCATACTTGAACCCGCGTCCCCAAAGCATTGAGTTTTGGGGACGCTTCATACTAGAAGCTAAGCTGTTACGACACTAAAAAGCAACTATTTTCACACCCTTATAGCCTCATTTTCAGGCTAATTTACCAACGCAAATTCGGCTAGATAGACCACAGCACCAGCCACATAGCCAATTAACGCCAGCCAGCTAATTTTTCGCAAATACCAGCCGAAAGCCAGCTTTTCCATCCCCATCACGGCTACTCCTGCTGCTGATCCAATAATCAGTATGCTTCCGCCAGTACCTGCACAATAGGCAAGAAATGCCCAAAGTTTGTCATCGACCGGATAAGTTTGCAAGTCATACATACCCATCGTAGCTGCCAAAATCGGAACATTGTCGACTACGGCCGACACGATCCCAATTATAAATACAATTACATCTAAATTACCGATTCCCTGATTTAACGCTTCAGACAAGCTATGAAGAATGCCAGTGGCTTCTAATGCCCCTACTGCCAGCAGAATACCTAAAAAGAACAAAATACTGGGTGCATCAATCCGGCTGAGGGCATAGGCTGCTGTGAATTTCTGCCGCTCAGCTTCATCTTTATCGCTGTGGATCAATTCAGATACAACCCATATTACACCTAACACCAGCATCATACCCATATAGGGAGGCAGGTGCGTAACCGTCTTGAAAATGGGAACAAACAACATCCCTCCCAGCCCAACGGCCAGCATGGTTCGACGGTCGCGCCGGGCGGTGGGTGTAACATAAGGGCGGCTAATACCCTGCGATGCTGTTTTAACCTGGGTGTTGGGCTGAGCGCGAGTGAGTATGACCAAAGGCAGCAACATAGAGACCAGACTGGGCAAAATCAACCACTGAATAATGTGCAGGGTAGTAATCTGTCCGCCAATCCAAAGCATTGTTGTTGTTACATCACCAATGGGCGACCAGGCTCCTCCGGCGTTGGAGGCAATGATGATCATACCCGCTATAATCTGCCGTTGTTCTGTATTACGCACCAGTTTACGGGTAACTGATATCATCACAATGGCGGTAGTGAGGTTGTCTAAGAGCGCCGATAAAAAAAACGCCAGCAGGCTGATGATCCAGAGTAGGGTCCGGATATTTCGACTGGCAATCCGATCTGTAATAAGGGTAAATCCATCGTGGGCATCAATCAATTCTACTACAGTCATGGCCCCCAGCAGGAAAAACAGGATTTCGGCGGTATTGGCAAGGTGCTCACCGAGGTGATGCCCAACCGATTCGGGATGGCCATCCATTAATGCATACACCGTCCAGCAAACGACCCCGGTAATGAGAGCTGTCGCAGTTTTATTGATAGTAATAGCGTGCTCCAAGGTAATGAGAACGTACCCAATAATAAAGAGACTAATCAGCAATAAAGTCATAAGAGGAAGCTGTCAACCCAGGACTTAGTGAATACTTTTGCGTTTGTCCTTGTTTGCCATCTGTAAAAGTAAACTGAAGCTATGTTTGTTGTTCATCTGCCTTCTCTTCGCCCTGATGGAATGGCTTTGTTTCCGTTCATTTTAGTCCGGCAAGCCAATCCTGGACCTACCCTGCTTAACCATGAACGAATTCATTTGCGGCAACAGGCGGAGCTGGGCATTTTGCCCTTCTATATTTGGTATGGCATTGAATATTGCATCCGCCGGTTTCACTACCGGGATCACTATAAAGCCTACCGAAATATTAGTTTCGAGCGAGAGGCATTTACCAATGAGCAGGATCTGACTTATCTTGCCAATCGGCCATTTTGGAAATTCTGGCAGTACCTTTAAGTGAAGAGTGAAGAATGAAAAGTGAAGAATAATTGCTTTACTTTTCATTCTTCACTCTTCACTGATTTATTCCCCAGCAAGCCTATCATGGCTACCACCGAGGATACTACCACAACCAGCATGGGGATTCCTTCCCGAAAGCCCACCAAACGCAGGTCTTCTGGAATATTCAGGTAAAGCAGGATTGTGATCAGACCGCGTGGTGCAATCCAGAGTAAGGGGGTTAAAGGCCCGGTATAGGTTAACCGTAGTGTCACCCAGCGCCAGGAAACAATGGCCGCTACAAATAATACACTGACAATAAGCGCATCCATATCAATTAGGCTCTGAGGGACAGCAGCATAGCCTAAGATCAAATAAAAGAACGTGCGAACCACAAAGGCCCCTTCTGCCGTCAGATTTTTCAGTTGATCAAGCTCTTTCTCAAACAAATCATTTTTCAGGATCTGACTTAATCGCCCGCGAATAAACAGATCTGTATTATTCAGGAAAAGGCCAAAGATCAGAATCAACAGTAACGATGACATATGGTTGATTTCTGCGAGCGCATACACCAGAAACAGTACTGAAATGATAGGCAGGAACTTGATACGGTGATTGATTCGACCAATCAGGTATAGTAGCAAGAAACAGCAGCCTAACGAAATGATAGCCATTGCCAGTGTATCACGAGCGAACGACCAGACAGCCCCCAACACTGAATTTCGACTCAGTACCAGGAAGTTATAGGCCATAATTCCCAGGATACTGGCATAAGCCGATTCGTAGATAGCAAATTCCCGCTGTCCTCCTAATAAGTTCGTTGCGGTCTGGGCGGTTACGGTACTACTGACTATCGAGAATGGCAGGGCCGCAATCAGACAATGGTAAAACGAATCGTTCAGAAGCAGATACAGCATGCCAGCCATGATGAGTGTACCGCCAATAATGGCCAGCAGAGAAGCCAGGAGAGTTCGCCGGATAATGTTAAGCCGATCGGCGTGGAGTTCCAGATCAAGGCCTCCTTCCAGCACAATCAAAATTAGCCCCAGCGTACCCAGTGTAGGCAGAATGGTATTGACGTAAGGTACCTGAACGTTGAAGTACTCGGTTGCCTGCCTTGTCAGCATGCCCAGCAGCAGGAGTAGCAAAACGGAAGGCGTTTTGAACCGACTGCTGAACAAATCAAAAGCGTATGAAATCAGAACCGATAAACTCAGGACTATAATCAGTATCGATGAATCCATCCAGCAATATAGTCAATGAGGTGATTAGTGGAATAAGTGAAGTGGGGTCATGTGCCTTTTATAGTTAATCTACTCACTGCACGTACGTTCATGTACTCCACTAATAAACTATTTCCTGGCGTAGTAATATAGGTTTATCGATGCTGCATTGGCGCGTTCGCTGATGGTAAAAAATCCTTTGTTGTCTTTATCAAAACAAACGGCTTCGCCCTGCGGCTCTGCGCGGACAACCAACTGACGGCTGGTACCATACTGTAGTGCATCGGCAATCGACTGGCCAGAATCCCGCTTCCAGTAATAGAGTTGGGTGTAGGTGCGCACCAGAATTTCGGCTCCGTCAGGAGAGATAGAAGCACCCGTTACAAACGTTATTGGTAGTTCGCCATATGCCTTGGCTACCGTCACCTCATTTACATTTTGTGGATAAGGCAGGCTATATAAATGGACTTTTTCTTCCCGTTTCGATATAATGTAAATGTCTTTAGTCGTTGGATCGACAAACATCGCTTCGGCATCACGAGGGCCATCGGGATAGCGGAAGTTGATACGGTCAACCTGTTGTGATACGGCCGTCTGTACGGAAGTGGGCTCAGGCAACCGGTAAATTTGACAAAGAGTATTCTGGGCATTGTTATCCCCAATATCACCAATATAGAGGTAATTCGTACCATCCTTCGGACCAGGCCCAATAGTCATTTCTTCCCAGTCGCGGTTCGTACTATTCGGAATACTGATTTTTCCTTTTACTTTCCCATCATAACCCAACAAAGCCAATTCGGCCGGGCTACCGCTATCCTGCTCGATCCAAAGGTTACCGGGCTGGCTACGACTGTCGACCATACCCGACGCTTCATCAATCTGGCCGGACGTTACCGACACGGACGTTGGATCCGACGAAAATTGAGCTTCGTACACGCTGGGAACAGCGAGTTTGCATGAGGCTAGTGCCAATCCAAAAACCAATAAAATGAAATTGCGCATGAATAGTCCGGTTGATTCAACTGCCAAAGTAACGAACAGATAGGCAAAAGTGATAAACATGGGCTAAGAAAGCTAGTTACGCATACCGAATTTAATCAGGCCTGCGAGGATACTGGCAAGAGTATAGAGAAGGTAGCTCCCTGGCCCGGTCTGCCTTCGGCATGTACATATCCCTGGTGGTTTTCAACAACTTTCTGAACAATAGCCAGGCCAATTCCGGTACCCTGGTATTCGCTTCGATTGTGTAGACGCTGAAACACCTGAAAAATCCGCTCGGCCTGATTTGGGTCGAAACCAATTCCATTATCGGTTACGGTGATCAGATGGAATAGCCGGTCAGCATCGATAGCCGGAATAGCCATTTTGCTCATTATTCGTCCATGCACGCGCCGGTTTGTAATTGTGATCGTTGGGACAGAAGACGTTGTGCTTATCTTCGAAAATTTCAGTGCATTACTGAGGAGATTCTGAAAGAGCTGTCGCAGTTGAGCAGCATCTCCCTGCACGGTTGGCAGCTTATCAACCGTAATTAGGGCTTGTTTGTCGAAAATAGGTGTTTCAAGGTCGGTTAACACATCGTTGACAATTTGACCAAGATTCACGGAACTTAGCGTTTCCTGTATAGTAGCAACACGAGAATAAGCCAGCACATCCTTTATTAACACCTGCATGCGGGCTGCTGCCGACTGCATCCGACGAATCATGTCAGCACCACTATCATCAATGACAGAAGCGTATTGCGATTGAATAATATCGCCAAAGGCCTGAATTTTTCGCAACGGCTCCTGTAGATCGTGACTGGCCACGTAGGCAAACTGCTCCAGGTTTTTGTTCGAACGCTGTAAATCTGTAACCGTATTTTCTAATTGTTGCTGAAGCCGTTTCAGGGGTGTATAATCGGCAAAGGTTACCAGAACATCATTACCCATTTTGGTGGCCATAATGTCGAGCCAAACATCAACGCCATCTCCGTTATAGTGAAAGTCAAACCGTACTTGTTCACCCGTTTCATAGGTTTGACGATATCGATCAAACAAACCGTTTGTTTTGAATTCAGGAAACCAGGTACTCCCTAATGCACCAATTACAGCCTTGGGTTGCTGGCCTACGTAAGCAGCCAGTTGCCGATTAGCTACCCGAAACCGGAAATCTATCAGTTCACCATCGTCATTATAAACCGGGCTGAACAGAAAAATACCCGTTTGCGATGTATCAATAATCGTTTGCAACTCAGTAGCCGCCTGCTCTACAACCTTAGCCGCGAGCTTTTGTACAGTTATGTCGGTGAATGTAACGACAAAACCATCCCCAAGCTTTTCCGCTGAAATATCAAGCCAGAAATCCAGCCCATCGTGGCTATAATAGGTTTCAGTACGTGTTGGCTCACCGGTTTCGGCCGTTTCAATATACCTCGCAAACAGGCCGGATTCGACATTACCCGGAAAAATCAATAAGAGCCGCTGCCCAATGATCTCCTCGACCGGTTTAGCGACCATACGGCAGGCAGCCTTATTGGCTGACAGAAAGGTAAAATCAATGATTTCCTCAGCATCATCCCGTACCGATGCAAACGACATAATTCCGTTGAGAGAGCTATCCAGTACGCTATTAAGCAAGTTCGTTTGCCGTCGATGCGCCTGTTCGGCAATTTTCAGCGACGAAATTTCCCGGGTAACGCAAAGGACACCATCACCCAGTTTAGAGCGGCTCATCAGAAACCAGCCGTTCAGTTGTGGGTTAAAAAAGTCAAACTCATGTGGCTGCCCTGTTTCCAGCACCCGACACATGACCTGAAAACTCTTCTCCGTAAAGGCTTTAATATGGTCATTATCGCCCAGCACCAACGTACCCACACAGACCTGATACATACTTTGTGTCAGGTCTTGTGCTTTCTGATTGGCGTAGTCTATTTGGAAATTTACAACTTCATTGGCTTCATTACGCAACGCCCGCATCCAGACTACCGAATCGGGCAGGGCATCAAGAAGCTCAACAAATCCGACATCGGTGGACTGTTCAGTTAGCATTTTAACGTACAAGGGTGGTGGTAATACTGGAGGCAATTTACAACAATCAACTTATATTATTTATCACTAAATCAGCTATTTGCCATTGGTTAAGCAGGCAATTTGTTAACCAATTGATAAACTCCGTTACTAGCAGCTAGCTATTCTGAAATCAGGCCAGGTATAAAGATTTCACCCCAAAAGCTATATATACAAGCCATGTTCGTTAGTTTCTACCGTCTGTTTGCTTTAGTGATTGGGCCACCCTAAACACAACTCGCCCCATTCGTATGAAAACTCGTCTGACATTGTTAGCAGCCACACTGCTGCTCGGTTTTTGCTTTAGTTTCACCCTTCGCCCATCTGCCGACGGCTGGGTCAGTATTTTTGACGGCAAAACATTTACTGGCTGGAAAGTCACTGAAGATAGTCCAAGCACGTTTACCATTCAGGATGGCGCTATCGTTGTAGCCGGGCCACGTGCTCACTTGTTTTACGAAGGCCCCGTAGGCAATCATAATTTCAAGAATTTTGAGTTTAAAGCGCAGGTAAAGACCATGCCCGGCTCCAATTCAGGCATGTTTATTCACACGGCCTACCAGAACACTGGCTGGCCTTCCAAAGGATACGAAATTCAGGTAAATCAAACGCATACTGACTGGCGTAAAACCGGTAGCGTTTATGGAGTGCAGGATGTAAAGGAGGTATTTGTAAAGGACGAAGAATGGTATACCGAACACATCATTGTACAGGGCAAAAAAGTGATGATCAAAATCAATGATAAGCTCATCAACGATTACACTGAACCTGATAGCATTAGTAACGGTAAATCACCAAAAAAACTAAGCATGGGCACCGTTGCCTTACAAGGCCACGATCCAAAAAGCAAAATTTATTACAAAGACATTATGATCAAGGTGTTGCCGGATTGATGAAAAGGAGGAGAGGGAGTAAAGGGAGGAGGGGGAAGAAAGGGATTGGAAGCTATGCTGCTTTTCCCTTTCTTCCCCCTCCTCCCTTTACTCCCTCTCCTCCTTTCTATTTAAACTGCTGAATACTATAACCACTTGCCTGAAGTTGGGAGGGATCTTTAGCGGTTGCGGCTGCGCTGACCTCACCAATGCGGGCGTTTAATGTATAAACCTTGTCGTTTACCAATACATTCGTAGTAGCATCCTCATACCCAACCGTATCGACTTTAACTAGCGAAGCCGTTTTCCATCCATCTGAACTTCGAATCTGCGATACCTGGTTTCGTCCATTCACAACGTATAAATCGTTGTTATAAACTAACATACCATCTCCGCCGGGCAGATTCACTCCCGTTATTTCTGTAATCGTATTTGTGTTAGCGAGGTCTATTTTAAACAGCTTTCCTTCGTTCGATTTCACAACAATCAGGTAATTATCGGGGTGATACACGATTCCATTCAGGTTAATCCCTTCTACACCTGCAAACAGTGGAGAGTTGATAATCGTGACCGATTGCGCTGTATCCGCAGGAATTTTATAAACTACAGGTGCATATGAGTCTGTCACATACGCACTGCCTGCTGCATCAAAAGCAATGTCATTAGCAAAGTGATTTTCATTGGGCAGCAGAGCAGCCAGATTGACTCGACGTACATTCTGTTTCGTACTCAGGTCATAGATAAATAATCCGGCTGTTTTCAGGGCTGTGTGTTCCGTACTCTTATCCGAAACACCCTGATCCCCATTACAAACGTATAACAGCGAGCCGCGTACCTTCATCCCAATACTACTGATAAGTTGTTTGTCATCAGTAATCAAATCGGCATACCGGCCCATTTGATCCACAGTTCCTATTTTCCCCTGGGTTATTGAACTGATCAGAAACAGATCGAGCGTAGGCGAATAGGCAATTCCCTCCGGATATTGGCGGTTAGCCGAAAACTCAATCCGTTGGGGCAGGACAGGAATCGTAAATTCAGGATCGGTGGTGTTACAGGCAGAAACAAGTAGCGTCAGTATGAGGAGTTTATGGATAGATTGATGGCAAGTAATCATAGCTGGTTATGTATCCCGTATGAAGAAATAAATCCCTAATACCCTTTTTCTGGCAAATGTTTCGCCAACATAGCCAATGGCCTTTATAGGACCGAAAACTATCCACTCTCTTTTGAGTTTTACTAATGTACTAAACGCTACCGTTATGAACCACATGACCACCCTGACCGAAGTGATGGAAGATCTCCGCACAAAAGGCTATACACACGAATTCGGTCCTAAAAAAGACTATTTGGAAGAGAAGAGCACAGAAACGAAACTGAAGAGCGAAGAATTTAATGTCGATAAGTTTTACCGGTTCGAAGGCACTTCAGATCCCGGTGATGAAATGACATTATATGCGATCACAGCATCTAATGGAATGAAAGGTGTTTTTGTATCTGCCCAGGGCACGTATGCGAATGAAGTATCTCCTGAATTGATGGCGAAATTTAATACGACCGATCGGGCGCATGTGAATACGGAAGGGTCTGTTCAGCCAATTGGCCACTAAAATGACTATTCGATAGTCATTTCTCTGATATTTGCAAGAAAATCTCCCGGAAAATTTGACTTTTTCCGGGTTTTTTACTATCTTTGCGCCCTTTACAAAAAACGCACCGTTCTTTTTCGTGCTGATATCCTATGAAGTTATCCGAGTTTAAATTTGATTTACCCGAAAGTCTAATTGCGAAATACCCAGTTGAGCGGGGCGAATCACGGCTAATGGTCGTTGACCGAAAAGCCAAGACTATTGAACACAAGCAATTTTCGGATATGCTGAGTTACTTCAGTGATGGCGATGTGATGGTGATCAATAACACCAAAGTTTTTCCAGCACGGCTTTATGGCAATAAGGAAAAAACAGGTGCCAAAATTGAAGTATTCCTCCTGCGCGAACTCAATCGCGAAATGAAACTCTGGGACGTTCTAGTCGACCCAGCCCGTAAGATTCGTGTTGGCAATAAACTATATTTCGGTGATAGTGACCTGGTTGCGGAAGTAATTGATAATACGACGTCGCGTGGTCGGACTATCCGCTTTTTGTTTGATGGCAATCATGAGGAATTCATGAAAGCAGTAGACGAACTGGGTGAAACCCCAATTCCCCGCGCCATGAACCGGGAAGCCGAAGACGCCGACCGTGATGACTATCAAACGGTTTTTGCCCAACATGTTGGGGCAGTAGCCGCTCCTACCGCCGGATTGCACTTTACCCGTGCCATGATGAAACGGATGGAAATTAAAGGTATCCACTTCGCCCCTATTACGCTGCACGTTGGTTTGGGCACCTTCCGTCAGGTGGATGTTGAAGATCTAACCAAACACAAAACTGATTCTGAAAACTATAAAATTTCCGAAGAGTCATCTAAAATCGTTAACACGGCTTTAGATGCTGGCAAGCGTGTGTGCGCAATCGGAACTACATCACTCAAAGCGATTGAGTCGTCGGTCTCTGCAAACAGCCGTTTGAAGCCCGTTGAAGGCTGGACAGATCGGTTTATTTTCCCGCCTTACGACTTCAAAATTGCGAACTCATTGCTGACAAGCCTGCACTTGCCGGAGTCTATCCTGATCATGATGACCAGCGCCTTTGGGGGGCATGAACTCATCAAGGAAGCCTATCAGGTTGCCATTAAAGAAAAATATCGCTTCTTCAGCTACGGCGATGCGATGTTGATTATTTAACCGAACAACCAGAGCGGTCAAAGTCAGTATGATTACTATTTTTGAGGGGCCATTGAGCCCCTCATTTCGTTATGACCCACCAACCAGTGAACAACCCGTTTTTTGCTATTATTGTAGCCGGGGGAAGTGGTAGCCGGATGAAATCCGACATTCCAAAACAGTTTCTGTTACTAAAAGGCAAGCCGATTCTCCAGCATACGATTGAGCGTTTTCTGACTGTAGTACCTGCTTCCCAGCTTATTCTGGTTCTTCCTTCAGGCGACTGGTCTATCTGGAACACCCTTTGTGAAGACCATAATTTTCACCCACCCATCCAGACCGTCAATGGGGGAGCCACTCGCTTCCAATCGGTTCGCAATGGGCTACAGGCAATTGGAGCGAGTGATGGCTTAGTAGCAGTCCATGATGGTGTCCGGCCTTTTATTTCGCCAGAAATCATCCTGACTAGTTTCGAAACGGCTGCCCGTACCGGATCGGCAGTAACCTGCGTACCGGTGAAAGATTCAATACGCGTCGTTGGGACCGATGGAGTCAGTCAGGCTGTTGATCGGAGTCAGTATCGTCTGGTTCAAACCCCTCAAACGTTTCAACTAACTGCATTCCGGCATGCCTTTAAAACCGAGGAGCAGGCATTCTTCACCGATTGCGCCAGCGTTATGGAATATGCTGGTTTTCCGATAACACTCATTGAGGGATCATACGAAAATATAAAAATTACAACGCCTGAGGATCTTCGACCGGGATTGTTATGATTGAACTGATTCCACTGATTTTGCCGGGCCTTAAATGATCTGAGTCTTGCCATTAATACTTAATTCATAAGATTTATAATCATAGTTAATGAACAAAATCATAAAAATCAGTCTAATCATATAAATCCCGGTTCTGAATGCGCCACCGACACCCTGCTCATCACTACGTTAACGGCATTCTCGCTGGCGACCGACTGTTACTCAGTCAGGCCATTACGCTTGTAGAGAGTCGTCGGGCAGATGATCAGGAGTTAGCACAGCAAGTCCTGGAGGCTATTTTACCCAAAGCAGGCAATTCGATCCGGATAGGTATTACCGGTGTTCCGGGCGTGGGGAAAAGTACATTTATTGAAGCGTTTGGCACTTACCTTACTGGTTTGGGGCATCGACTGGCAGTGCTTACCATTGATCCAACCAGCCAGCGTTCGGGTGGTAGTTTACTAGGCGATAAAACCCGGATGGAAACGCTCTCAATGAATCCAAGCGCCTACATCCGCCCCTCACCAGCAGGCGACTCACTGGGCGGAGTCACTCACCGAACTCGCGAGACCATGTTGCTCTGCGAAGCTGCCGGATTCGATACGATTCTGGTGGAGACTGTGGGCGTAGGCCAATCTGAGACCGTTGTCCATGGCATGGTTGACTTTTTCCTGTTATTGATGCTGGCAGGGGCAGGCGACGAATTACAAGGTATGAAACGGGGCATTATGGAGCTAGCCGATGCACTAGTCATTACGAAAGCCGATGGTGATAATCGGTCAGCCGCCAACCGCGCTCGCGTTGAATACCAAAATGCACTACACTTATTTCCACCCACCGGAACAGGCTGGTTTCCGCCGGTACTAACCTGTTCGGCCCTACCCGAGCATAACACTCAACCATTCGGTATATCCGACGTTTGGCAGACGATTGAGGAACACCATCAACTGACAACCCAAAACGGTGCCGGAAATCGCCGACGGCAGGAGCAGCAATTGACCTGGTTCCGATCCCTGTTACAGCAGCGACTCGAAGGGAAATTTTACAGTCAGCCGGGTATTCGTGAGCTGATCAACAGGCTTGAGAACCAGGTTCTATCGGGTACACTCCTCCCCTCACCCGCCGTAGACATGTTGCTCAACCCATCCACCAATAATCATTAGAGTTAATCGATTTTTGCTTTTAACCCTATGCCAAACTTGTTACTCATCGTGGGTATTCTGTTATCTGCTCAGATAGCACATGCTCAACGAGATACGCTCATTACCCTTTCCACATCGATCGGCCTGCAATTCGACCATAAACGACTGATTATCAAGCCAAATACACACTTGAAGCTTGTCTTCAAAAATAAGGATGATATGGCCCATAACCTCGTTATCACCCGGCCAAATTCACGCTTGCGCGTAGTTGAATTCGCTTTAGCGCTGGGAAACAAGGGACCCGCTCAGCATCATGTACCGATCATGGAAGATGTACTGGCGCATACCATAAGCGTTGAACCCGGCAATGTCGATTCATTAGTGGTTAGCCTACCCGAAGGGGCCTATCCCTTTGTATGTACGTATCCCGGCCATGGTTCAATCATGTACGGGGTAATCTATGCCACCAACGAGCCCAAGCGACTCCCTCCACCGGATCAGGATTTGAATATCCCGAATCCTGACCGTATGGCCGATTTTGGTCATCAGCACCATCAACCTGCCATGTCGGGCCATCCATACACGCTGAAGCTCCCTGCCGTTTACCGTACCTTTATGCCTGATTGTGGCCCAGCAGCCATAGCTGTAGGCTTACCCGGATCTGAAGGCGGTCAATCGTACGTATTTGATGCGGGTCAGAGCCGATTGCGTTACGCCTGGTCGGGAGGGTTCGTTGATAATACCGAACAGTGGGATGGCAAAGGGCAGCGCTTGACCAAGATCGTTGGGGAAATTTATTTTCGGGACACGGGTGGCTTTCCCTGGAAAATAGGATCTGGCCTCCAGGAACAACCCCAGTTCAAAGGCTATCAGTTGGTAAATCGATACCCTGAATTTCGTTATAGCATCAATGGGGTGGAAATCCGCGAATTGGTTAAACCGTTACCCACTGGGCGTGGCCTTGTACGAACGTTTTCGGTCGGCCCCAGTAAACAACCCGTTACGTTTGTTACGACGATCCAACCCGGTATAAAGCTTCGGCCATCCGTTGGACAATTAAAGAATGGAGAGATCCGACTACCTGCCGGAACCCGTCAGTTCACTTTAACAGTGTCAACAGATTGAATGGATAATGCATAATATACAATGAATAATTACCCCTAATAAACCTTTGTCTATCAATCACTTTCATTGACCATTATCCATGTTACATTGTTAACTAACCCATGCTTATCTCCCTCCTACTTTCCTCCCTGCTGCTCACGGCCACCCCAGCAGATACGATTTCCGATTATTATGAGGTAGAAACGATTCCTACTCCACCCGGTTTAGTGGCCGAAACAGGTGGCTTATCATTTCTGCCCGACGGGCGTATGGCAGCCTGTTTCCACCGGGGCGAAGTGATGCTCTATACGCCTAAAACTAAAACCTGGAAACTCTTTGCCGAAGGCCTACATGACCCACTAGGCGTCATAGCGATCAGTAATCGGGAGTTATTGGTTGTTCAGCGACCCGAACTCACGCGCCTGACCGATACGAATGGCGATGGTATAGCGGATAAATATGAGACTGTTACGGATCAGTTTGGCATGTCGGGTAATTACCATGAGTTTGCGTTTGGCCCTGTGCGTGATGCTAAAGGGAATTTGTATATCAGTCTGAATACAGGTTCTAACGGCGCGGGTATCCGCGATGAAGTTCGGGGTCAGTACGATGCGCTGGGACGACAAGGACGGATGTATTCCTGTGTACCCTACCGGGGCTGGGTTATGAAACTTACCCCCGATGGGAAACTAAAACCATTTGCCAGTGGCTTTCGATCACCTAACGGACTGGGTTTCGATGCGCAGGGTCGTTTATTCGTTACAGACAATCAGGGGGACTGGCTTGGCACCAGTAAACTGTATCATGTGGAAGAAGGGAAATTTTACGGCCATCCAACCAGCCTGGTCTGGCGACCTGGCTTCCCGGACATCGACCCACTGACCTTGTCAGTCCAAACACTCGACAGTATGCGAACGGTTGAGAGTATCGCCTTTCCGCACGAATTAATGGCGCATTCACCTACGCAAATTGTATTGGATAATACAGGCGGCAAATTTGGTCCCTTTGCGAATCAACTGTTTGTGGGCGATATGGATTTTGCTCACTTGCTGCGTATTCTGCCCGATGAGGTGAATGGACAGATGCAGGGAGCCTGCATACCCTTTTTCAGTAAGGCAGGTTCAAATGGTGTTCCGATGCGGATTGGCAATAATCGATTGGCCTTCGCACCTGATGGCAGCTTGTATCTGGGCCAAACCGATCATGGCTGGCTTGGTACGCGGGGTATTCAGCGGCTTCGCTATAAATCTGGTTCCGGTGTTCCATTGGACCTAATGGCGATGAAATTAACTCCAACTGGCTTTGCCCTGACCTTTACCCATCCTGTTGACGAAGCTACTGCCCGTGACCTGGAGAACTATCACTTTCGTAGTTATTATTACGAATACCATCGTGCTTATGGGTCACCCCAGATGGATGTTCAAACAGTTTCTGTTTCGGCCGTAGCGTTTTCTGACGACCGGAAAACGGTATTATTGACGTTAAGCGAGTTAAAGCCTAACCGGATTTATGAACTTACCTTTGGCAATTTACAGGCCAGTAATGGACAAAAAAAGCTCATGAATCGACTGGTATGCTATACCTTAAACCAGTTGGTGAAGTAACAACAGAATCGGATTGGCTAAGCCTTTAGAGACTTAACCAACCCGATTCTGTTGTTACTTATCGAATTACCTATTATGCGTTACCCAGTGTCCGCTCGGGCTCATTAGCGCGTGTTGCCGGAACAGGTTCATCAGTTGTGCTGGTGGCCCAGTCCGGGTTGCCTTCGTCGGTATTTACAGGAGGTTGCCCCCACGAAGCCCGCTTGGATTCTTCGATATCCGCGTTTGTGGCGCCATTTTCATCGTCGACTTCCGCAATTACAGCATCCGCTTCGGTAACGTCACCAGGAACATCGGTGTCATTACTGTCTGCTACACGGGATGGCAATTCGTTATCCAGATTTTTGTCGTTTAGTTGTGCCAACGCTGGGGGAATCCCCATGGTGTTGTGCATGGCCTGAGCCGCATATGACTCAGTGCTTTCTTTGCGGGAATTGCTACTTACGCTCATAACGTTACTTTGTTAGGTGTTGAGAAAGAAAAGTTAATATGTAGGTTTATTATTCAGATCGGTGCCTGTCTCAGCTAGGTCAGTATCGTGAGTCTGCCGCGCCTTTTCTTCACTGGCCAACTCCTTCCTGTCCTTTTTACCAGTCTGTTTTTTTGCTTCTTCTTCAGCCTTTGGTACGGGTACCTGATCAGCAGACGCATAATCATCGGGACCATGGGTTGTTACATCTACCATAGCTGTGTTCGTTTTAGCCTCATCGGCTACGGCGCTATTTAATCCCTCTTCCGTTAGTTCAAGGGTACTATTGGCATTATCGCCCATACGTAGTACGCCATTTTTACTGTCCATATCGGTACTGCCAATAGCCCGGTCATTCCGGCCGTCCTGGCCACCACGCACCTGCTGGCTATCCGTACCATTGGCCGAGTTCTCCTGTTGATACCGGTTTCTATTATCCTCATTCGGCCTGTCGATATCCGTATCGTCAGTGCTAAATGGGCCTTCCGTTCGGCCATTTAGCTGGGCATCGTCTCGATCTATATCTTTTTCGTCTTTCATGATGTTGAGTCGGCTAATTTTATAGAATAACTTCGTTTTGGGCAAAAAGTTTGGTGTCACCTCTGCATAAACAACGACTGTACAAGACCACTACACAAGCAATGCAAGTATGTACCCTCGCATTGGATTTACTACCGTGAAATTAATAAACCTACCGAAAAATATACATTAGTCTAGGCATACTATGATTTTAATGAGAATAAGGTTTACTTTCTGATAGAAATCAGTACACAAGTGTATTTGCCCACAGCCTAACACCACAGTATGTATCAGGCCACTCCTATAATCCTGCCTTATATATCCTTGTTAGTCTGCATACGATTTCCTAAAGCAAGAAAATTTTAATAGTTGGATAAAGCGTAATGCAGAAAGCGGCCCGATTCTATCGGCCCGCTTTTTTTATGGATGGATTGACCTATAGTTCAGCTTACGCTACAATTCTCTTCATAAAAAAGGAGGTCATCGATATGATGACCTCCTTTTTTATGAAGAGACAGCTAACAGAACCAGTTAGTCAACGTCCCAGAACAACTTAGTAGCAAATACGTCAATGGTACCTTGTGCAGTCACGTTAGCTGAGTTTGAGCCACCTTCCGTATTTGGGTAGAAAAGACGTGTAGGCCGTTTGGTATCAGGCACCTGAATACTTTGGGGCGTAACCGGTAGGTTTGTCCGTCGGTATTCAGCCCAGGCTTCCAGACCACTGAAGTTCGTCAAGGCAATCCATTTCTGGATGGCAATAGCCGCTAACTTATCCGTTGACGAATCAAAGTCGTAGTTTTCAATTTTACTACCTTTAAATGCAGCGGCACCAGCCGTGTTAGCACCTAATACGCGGAACGACTGAACGATACCTTCTTCAAAATAAGCTTTAGCCGTATTTGGTAAGGTCACATCCGCATACCGTTGTTTAGCCTCTGCCAGTAGGAACTGAACTTCCGAAGCCGTCATGATAATATACGGACGATTGTAATCACCTTTCACTAACAAGCTCGGCCCTACAGAGGAGGTATTTGCTGGTAAGTAGCCAGAACTGGCACCAAAGGGTGTGCCCGCATAGTTTGCGGCAATTTCAGCTTTCGTACTCACACCAGGCGTGTTACTGTTTTCACCACCGGTAGCATAGGCAATCCGCTTTAACCGTAGTGTATCACCAGCTGCCTTAAGACCATCGATCAGGAACTTCGTTGGCCGTGGGTAGTTATTCAAGGCCCGTTTAGCACCGGTAGCATCGTAACCCCAGCGATCGTAAACGGGGTTTAACTGGCCCGCTGCCGGTTGGAAGAAGGATGGCCCTCCGATGCTAGCATCATATCCCGTAATAAACCCTGAACCTTCAGTCACGATTTTATTGATCTCGGTCTTAATGTACGACTCCAGGCCCGCTACTTTAGACTGACGAATCAGTATGCGCATCTTGAGTGAATTCGCGAATTGAACCCACTTCGTGATATTACCACCAAAGGCAATGTCAGACGTACCGAAACCACCCGTAAACGGATTTGCTTTTAAATCAACAATTGCCTCGTCCAGGGATGTGATTAGGGCTGCGTAAACGGCTTTCTGATCATCGAATTTTGGCGCTAGTACAGCCGCAGCTTTTAGTGCATCTGTATACGGTATGTTCCCATACAGATCAACCAATTGCTGGTATAACATTGCCTTCATCACCTTAGCTGGTCCTTTCAGGAACTTCTGGTTATTGGCATCAGCATTGTTAATTACAAACTGATAATCTTCCAGGTTGTCGTAATAGGTATCCCAGTAGTTAAAGTCACCATTGGTGAATTGGTAGGCAAATTGGGTAGTCGTAATAATATACCCATTTCCCTGCGACCACTGACCTGACCAATAGAAACCGAGTTCGTTCGAACCCTGTCCATTTGTGTTGCCAGCTATGTTCGTCGCCGTCTGATTCAGCGCATTGGTAAATACATAGTTGGGCAACGAGGTGGGCAACTGGTTCGGGTTGGTGTTGATGTCAAGAAACTTTTTGGTATCGCAACTACTACCCGCCAAGGTCACTAAAGCAGCTATAATTAATGTTTTGAATTTCATATCAAGTTCAATATTGCTGTTGACTAAAACGTAAGATTGATGTTTACCCCATACTGACGCACTGGTGGAGTCTGGCCCGTTGTATTGATCCCGATACCAACCGATGAGTTTGTTGTGGGAGTTTGTGTAGCCTGACTACCCGGATCTGGGTTACCCTGGTAACTAAATTCAGGGTCGGTGTAATAGTTCAGCTTGTCAACGATGGTGAGTAAGTTCCGTCCGTAGATTGCAATGCTAGCTCCAGAGAAAATCTTGGTTTTGTTCATCAGGTTTTGTGGCAGACGATACGACAGGTTGATATCCCGAAGTTTGATGAACCAGGCTGGTGTAACAAAGTTTTCAGAGATTAACCGGTAGTTATCTACCCAAAGGGCATACTCTGCCTCGCGCACATTCGTCGTATTAGGCGACACGCTGCCATCAGCATTCAGAATAGCGGAGTTCGGGAAAACGTGCGGAGCACGATCTTCGGTCCATTTACCCGTTCCGGTAAAGGTCATCTGGCGGCCCAAATCACTGAACATTACGTTACCTCCCCGATACTCAAAGTTAAACGTAAAGCCGAAGTTGCCATATTCCATTTTGGAGCCCAGACCGGCAATGTGCCGTGGCAGAACACCACCTCGAGCTGATAACGACGTATTACGTAAAGGATAGCCTGTTGTTGCGTTTACCAAAACACGTCCTGACTGATCTGGAGCGTATTGGTAGCCATCTGTTTTCAGGACCGGGAAGCGGGAATCCTTAATTACGTTGGTGTTTGCATACGAGAAACCACCAATCTGGAATTCATTAATACCTGGATACAGGTCAATAACTTTATTATCGTTATAGGAATAACGAACACTGGCATCCCAGGAGAACTTGCCCCCTCTGGCAATCAGGTATTTCAGTTCAGCTTCGTAACCCCAGTTTTTGGTCTCGCCTACATTGATTAACAAACTCTGGAAACCTGTCGAGTTTGGAACCCGTACCGTAATTACCTGCCCCTTAGAGTTCTGTGTATAAGCCGACACATCAATATTGATGCGGTTATTCAGCAGTTGAAATTCACCACCAATTTCAGAAGAATAAACTGTTTCAGGCTTTAAGTTGGGATCGGGTAGGGTGTTACCAACCGTCAAACCAACTGTGTTCCCATATGGGAAGCTCGTTCCGTTCGGATAGGTCAGATCCAGGCCATACAACGGAATATTATCGTTGGCGTTTTTGTTATAGTTAGCCCGTAACTTAAAATAGTTCAGGAACTCACTCTTGATGCTTGGGAACGCATCGGTAGCAATAAACGAAACCGCTGCGCCATAATAAGGGTATGACCAGAAACTAGCATCTCGGTTTGGCTTGTAGAACTTCGATGTCTGATCAAAACGGAACGAACCGTTCAAAATCAGGAAGTTTTTATAGTTCGCGGTATAGTCGGCATAATAGCCCAGACGGCGCTCCTGTGTAAGAATCTGCCCACCTCTCAGGATGCCCTGACGGTTCGATACGTTATAGACATCAGGAACAACAATTGAGCTTGAACCGATCAAAATATTGTTCGTTGTGCGCTGATACAAGCTGTTACCCAAAATCAACCGATTCGATACCGGACCAAGATCTTTCGACAGCTGAATCTGGAATTCGTTATTAATGACATTTTCCGTACCTGAAAAGTCTTCTACAGAACCTGGCGTATCGGTAAGTGCCCGGTAAATGCCTGTGCCATCACCATCCCGGAAGAACGGAGCCGGAATAAATGATTTACTTTTCGCCCAGTCAGAATAGGTAAACTTGCCGACGGTATTTTTACCGGTACGGGAGTTGTTCATAACACCCAGGCGGTTCGTCAAGGATAACCAGTTCGTTGCTTTGAGCGTCAGGCTTAGGTTACCGTTAATGTTGGCGTCCTTATAATTTCGCCGGGCATTGTCGGCCTCAAAGTATGGGTTGTTGTAGTAATCGTTATAGAATCCATTTGGGTTGGCCAACGGATTGGTCTGCCAGTTCCGTAGGTCGCTCAATGGCAAGTTTGCTGGCTGGTTTAATACGCCATTGTAGAAATCAAACGAAGTACGATTATAAACGCCCTGCACATAACCGGCGTTAAAGCTGGCCGTCAGTTTACCGTATTCTTTCGTAGCCGACAGACGGGTACCCGTCCGAACACTCTTATCGTTTGGAACAATCCCGTTTACCGACTGATTCTCAATCGACATGTAGAACGAACTGGTTTCGTCGCCACCCTGGAAATTAATCTGGTTATTCACCGAAACACCCGTATTGAAGGCTTTCCGGCGTGCATCTGGAACGGCCGAATACGGAATAAGAAGCTGGCTACCATCTTCAGCGGTTCGTCCCTGAATCCGAACTGATCCATCAAAGGCATCACCATACTGCTGGTTTTCGTAGGCGCGCCAGTTATCTTTCATCCGCTCCAGATAATCTGTCTTATAGCCCGTTGTACCGAACGCCGTAGCATAGTGCGAGCCAGAGCCGTATTTATCCTGAATCTGAGGAAGGAAACTGATCTGTTCAAAGTTCGTGCTGTTTGAATAATTCACTTTCAGTTTTCCTTTTGCCCCCCTTTTGGTGGTGATGATCAGGGCACCATTGATACCTGATGAACCATACAAGGTAGCAGCCTGGCCACCTTTCAGTATGGACACACTCTCAATGTCATTTGGGTTGATGGTTGATAAGATGGTCGAGGTCGTTTGCATACCATCGAGAACAACCAGCGCTTCGTTATTACCAGTCAACGAACGATATCCGCGTAAAACAACCTTCACGGCTGGATCAACACTGTTATTGACGTTGTAAACAGCCAAACCAGTCACTTTTCCCGAGAGAGCCTGGGCTAACTGTGGGGACCGACCAACGGTTACGTCTTCAGTAGCTACTTTCGAGATAGCATACCCAATTTCCCGCTGGCTCTTCCGAATACCCTGAGCCGTTACCACAATTTCCTGAAGCTGAGACGCATCGGGTTTCAGGGCCAGATTCACTGTGGTCTGATTTTCCAGCTTAACACTTTCGGTTGCAAAGCCAATAAAACTAACCTGCATGACAGCCCCTTTTGCTGCATTAATCTGAAAAGTACCGTCTGAATTTGTTGTTGTACCCTGGGTTGTTCCTTTTATAAGGATAGTAACACCTGGTAATGGAGAGCCGTCTTCTGATGAAGTGATTTTTCCAGTGATAGCCCGATTTTGAGCAATCAATGGAATAGCGAATAAACACAGTAGGAGCTGTGTTAGTAAAAATTTACGCATAGAACGTTGTTTAAGTTAAGAAGTGATACTTAAGTATAAAAACTACACCAAAAGTATTAAAAATTCGTTAAAGATACCATTTTATCAATATGAGAACGCAAACCACAAAAAGTTGTCTGTTGAATTATTGCTAAAATATTGTTCTGTTATAGCAAGTCTATATAGCTTAAAAGGGTAGATAAGGCCCAAACCATCACATTTTCTTTTCTTAATGATAATTTAATAGTAACTGTACTGAATTAAGAATTGAATTAAAATTTATTAATCTCCCCGCCCTATTTTTTCTAAAATTAGTTTTCCCGTACCAGGCTGCCTTTTTTTAGTGATTCTGACGGCTATGAGGTAATGGCCATCTTAGTATAGAATAAGTTGTTTTCAGAAACAGTCCATATAATATATCGTTTAAATAGTTAATTCCAAAATTAGTTAGTTACTATCCCTTTTACAGGTTAAGTATTCTCTATCGACCTACCTAAGTATTTTCACCTAAAAATACAATTTTATTAGAAGCTTCCCCATAGTTGTGAAAGGCCTTTTGCATTAAATTTATTTACTTAATTTGCAATTAGTTACATTTTAACACTTCGTTAACATGGCTGTAATTTTTCTTATTTTCTTAATTTAAACGCTGTCAACTTTATGAGAAAAGTTCTAATTCTAAGTTGGTTACTTTCGCTCTTTTCCTATCTGCCATTGCTGGCACAGGAAGCGGCTGTAACGGGACGAGTGACATCATCCGATGATGGGTCTGGTCTGCCAGGTGTGAGTGTTGTTGTAAAGGGTACCAGCCGAGGTACAACCACCGATGTAAATGGGAATTACCGGCTCAACGTAGAGCCAAATACTACCCTAACATTCTCATTTGTTGGGTTCAAATCGCAGGACATCGTTGTGGGTAGCCAAAGCACCATCAATGTTGTTTTAGCTGCTGATGCTTCTACGCTAAATGAGGTTGTGGTAACTGGCTTTGGTATTCAGCGTACAGAGCGAGAGATCGGGACATCAATTGCCCGTATTAGTAATGCTCAAATTACTCAGGCAGCGCCAATCAACGTGGCCAACGGATTAACCGGTAAGGTTTCGGGTCTGCAAATCAATACAACCAATAACGGTGTAGGAGCGGGCGTCCGGCTTACCTTACGCGGTAACCGATCCTTTCTCGGTAATAATCAGGCCTTACTGATTGTCGATGGCGTTATATCAGACATCTCTTTTTTAACATCAATTAATCCGAATGATATTGATCAGACTACTGTACTAAAAGGACCGAGCGCAGCCGCTCTCTACGGCTCCGATGCATCGAATGGCGCCCTCATCATTACCACGAAACGAGGCACGCAAAACAACAAGCCACAGATTACCTACACGAACAATACGCAGTTCGAGAGCATTTCCTATATGCCCGGACTACAAACTCAGTTTGGCGCTAATGGTGGTGAAGGCGTTCCGTTTTATGATCGTAACTACGCTCGAACGTACGTGCCTTACGAAAATCAGCAGTTTGGAACCCCGTTCGACGGCTCGATTCAGCCGCTTGGATACGGTGTTCAGATTCGGGATGCGAATGGAAACGTTCGGCTCGATACGCTCAAGATTCCGTATTCAGCCCCGTCAAAAGATCCCCGTAAGGCCTTCTTTAACACCGGTGTTACGCAACAGCATGACATTTCGTACCGCATAGGCGATAACCTCAATTATTTTGGGTTGAGTTTACAGCGTGTAGATCAGAAAGGGGTGGTGCCGAACGATAAGTATCAGCGGACCAACATCAGTATTAAAGGAGGTCGGGCGGTCGATAAGTTTACCGCCAATGCAGGCGTACAGTTTTCGTATCAGAATACGAATACCGAGAATGGCGACTTCAACCAAAACCGCCCTGTGTACTGGAACGTACTGAATCAGCAGCCACAGGCTCCGCTGAATAGTTATCCACTCAACGACATTACCTCTCCCTATGGCGATGTCAATGGCTACTACAACGCTTATTATCCAAATCCTTACTGGCAAATAACGGGTGACAATTCGCGGAAGATTACGGACCTGTATACCATTCAGGGATCGGCCGATGTAGCCTATAAGTTCACAAACTGGTTAAGTGTATTGTACCGGGTTGGCGGTCAGGTATATAATTCGCAACTGAAAGCTCATATTGCCGATGTAACGTTCTCGGATTATGCTACCGGCGATCCCTGGGAAGCGGGCAATATTGCCTCATCGGCAGGTGGTCACACCAATGCCAGTGTACAGGATGCTACTCAGTTAAAAACGCGCTTCACGGGTGACCTGCTCGTTACCCTGAGTCCAACCTTTGGCGATTTTACC